>DAHVFH010000173.1 GCA_027317105.1 Cytophagales bacterium | reverse complement strand
GACCCGTTGCTCCGGGGCATGTCAAAACCTTATGGGCAAATTACAATGCTCTTGTAGACCGGTTTTACGACCAACGGAGTATTTATTTTGAACTCAAGGAGTTGGATCGCAAGAAAAACCTGGAACTCAAACAAGAATTGTGCGTTCGGGCGGAGCGGCTTTTAGAGGTTGAGAACCTTAGCGAAGCGGTGAAAGAACTCAACGAGCTTCATAATGAATTCCGCCACATTGGCCCCGTGCCGATAGAGGATAAGGATTTGGTGTGGCAGAAATTTAAAGCTGCTTCGGATGCGGTCTATTCAAAACGCGATGTGCTTGTAGCGAAGGTTCAAATTGAACTGCAAGATAATTTTGACAAGAAGGAGAAGATTAATGAAGAAGTAGCTCTCTTCGCCAACTTCCAGACTGACCGGATTAAGGAGTGGAACCAAAAGACAAGGGAAATCATCGAAATCCAAAAGCAATGGGAAGCTATTGGCGGTGTTCCACGCACCAAAACACGTACGGTAAATAAAAAATTCTGGGGTTCGTTCAAGTCTTTTTTTCATAATAAAAATGCATTCTTCAAAAAATTAGATGAAGAGCGCTCCCAAAACTTAGCGTTGAAAACTGAACTCCTTAATAAGGCGATTGAACTGAAAGACAGTCTGGAGTTTGAAAAAGCCTCCCATGAACTCAAGGCACTGCAAGTGCAATGGAAAGCGATAGGACCAGTTCCTGAAAAGCAACGCGAAAAAATATTTCAAGAGTTTAAAGAGGCATGCGACTTCTTTTTTGAGAAGCGCAGGTCTTCAATGAGCGGGGAAGACAAAGAACAACACGAGAACCTGATCAAAAAGGAAGAGGTGATAGGGGCTTTAGAGCAGATACAGACTTCGAAGATGGGAACGCTGGATGAGGTCAGAGCACTTCAGAAAAAATTCATGTCCATTGGATTTGTTCCGAAACGATCTGTAGCTTCTATTAAGGCAAGATTTGCTGAAGCGGTGAATCAGGCCATTGCTGCTTTGCCTTTGGGCGAAAGCGAAAAAGAACGAGCTACACTCGAAGTTCAAGTGGCCGCACTACGTCAGGGGCCACAGGGAGATAAAAAAATACATAATAAAGAACATCATCTTCGAAAACAGATTTCAAAAGCAGAAAACGACATTGCCGTTTTGCGCAATAACCTTGAGTTCTTTGGTCGTTCAAAAAATGCCGAAAAACTAAAAGAGGAGTTTACGCTTAAAATAAATGATGCAGGTGATGAAATCCTACAATTGAAAAAGCAATTGAAAATTCTTCAAGCGGCCGAGTAAAAGCTTGTAATCCCGACTTCTTCGTTTATTTTTGCACCCTTAAATATTTAAGCCTCCTTAGCTCAGCTGGTAGAGCAACTGACTTGTAATCAGTAGGTCGCTGGTTCGATCCCGGCAGGGGGCTCTTGAAAATCAGGTAGTTACACGAAATAGGGTAACTGCCTATTTTTTTTAGCCATCTCTGCTATTTGTTCTTGGTAAAGGATTGCTTAGTTGATTTTATGTATGGATCGATCTATCAAAATGAATTGATATGGCTGTAGGAGTTCATTGAAGAAAATAGTTTATTTTCGACAGCCAGAAAAACAATTTATGGAAGACATGATTTTTTATGATCGGATGCAATTCGCATTTACGATCACCTTTCATTATCTCTTTCCTCAACTCACCATGGGCTTATCCTTGCTCATCGTGTACTTCAAATGGCAATATTTGCGCACGGGAAAAGTGGGCTACAATTCCGCGGCAAAATTCTGGATGAAAATCTTCAGCCTCAACTTCATGATGGGGGTGATCACGGGCATCCCTATGGAATTTCAGTTTGGCACAAACTGGGCAAAGTTTTCTGAGCTTACGGGGAGCATCATCGGCCAGACATTGGCGATGGAGGGCGTATTCTCTTTCTTCTTGGAATCTACCTTCTTAGGATTATTTCTTTTTGGTGAAAAACGATTGGGTCAAAAACTTCATTTTGTAACTGGCTTCCTTGTTTTTCTGGGTTCGTGGATTAGTGGTTGGTTCGTTATTGCTACCAATGCCTGGATGCAACATCCGGTGGGCTATGAAATTTTGGAGAACGGCAAATTTGCGCTTACCAATTTTAAAGCACTGTTCTCCAATCCTTGGTTGGTGCCCGCTTTCCTGCATAATCAGTTGGCGTCTTTGGTTACAGCTTCAGTGGTGATGGCCGCCATTGGCGCGTTTTATCTTCTGAGTAAAATACATGAGGAAAACGGGAGACTCTTTTTAAAGACCGGGGTCTTGTTTGGTTTGTTATCCAGTGTGTTGGTGGCATTTCCAACGGGTGATTGGAATGCCAAAAATGTGATAAAATATCAGCCGGTTACATTTTCTGCCATGGAGGGGATTTTTAAAAGTCAAACAGGAGGGAGTGAAATCATTCTTATCGGCCAACCCAATCTCAAGGAACAAAAACTCGATAACATGATTGCGGTACCTAAAGTCTTAAGTTTTTTAACCTATCGAAATTTTACGACTGATGTAAAAGGACTGAATGATTTTGACCCGGCAAAGTGGCCTACCAACATTCCGGGATTATATTATGCTTACCATATCATGGTGGGGTTGGGGACAATTCTTATTGCGATAATGGCCACTGGCGCCTTTTTACTTTGGAGAAAAAAAATAGAAGGATCGAAATGGCTACTTTGGATAATATTATTTACGATCCCGTTTCCCTATATCGCCAATCTGGCGGGCTGGTACACGGCAGAATTAGGCCGGCAGCCTTGGCTTGTTTATAATCTGATGGAAACGGCTAAAGGGATTTCGCCCACCGTCTCGGCTGGCAATTCACTATTTACCTTGTTGGGATTTGTCGGTCTTTATGTCTTGTTAGGGGTATTTTTTTTGCTGCTGGCCGGAAAGATTATTTGGAGGGGTCCTGAACCTAAACATGGATAACGTATGGAATTTTTTTGGTATTTGATTTTAGGAGGGATGCTGGCCATGTACATGATTTTAGATGGCTATGATTTTGGCGCTGGGATCATCCATCTTTTCTTTGCGAAAAGCGAAAGCGACAAAAAAGCGATAACACGTGCCATTGGCCCCTATTGGGATGCCAACGAAGTTTGGCTCATTGCCGGAGGTGGCGTGTTGTTTTTTGCCTTTCCCGTTTTATATGCTTCCGCGTTTAGCGGGTTCTACCTCCCACTGATAATGATTTTATGGTTATTGATTTTTAGGGCTATTGGTTTAGAACTCCGAGGACTTGTAGACAACCAACTCTGGCGTATTGTTTGGGATAAGGCATTTGGTATATCGAGCCTTTTGTTGGCGTTGTTTTTTGGATTGGCTTTAGGAAATATCGTAAGAGGGGTGAACCTGGGTGAAGTGAAAAATGGAGTATCTGCTTTTGAAGCTCATTATTTTTTTCTGCCCCTTTGGAATGCAACCTTAGATCCATTGTCAGATAATTTAGGGGTCATTGATTGGTTCACGTTGATGTTGGGTATAATCGGTGTTGTTTCCCTGACGATGCATGGGGCAAACTGGATTATTTTTAAAACGAATAGTTCGATTAATAAAAAATTGAAAGAGGTTGTTTTTAAATTGAATTTTGTTTTGCTGGCCTTGGTTATCACCTCGCTGCTAACCTGGCATATTGTGAAACCCAAGCCTTTCGAGAATTTTATCAACCATCCAATAGTTTGGATTTTTCCGGTGCTCACTTTTGCGGGCATTGGTGGCTTGTTTAGAATTAAGGGTTTTAAAAAAGATGGAACGGGATTTTTATTTTCTTCTGTTTATTTGATTGGAGGACTTTTCTCCACTGTAACGGCCATATTTCCAAATTTGCTACCGTCAACCAATACCACGAACCCTTCGCTCACCATTTATAATTCCGCAGCGCCAAATTACGGGTTATCGGTTAGTACCCCTTGGTTTGCGATTGGTATCATGTTGGTTATCATGTATTTCGTTATTCAATTTAAAGTATTCAAAGGTAAGTTGGATGATATTGAATACGGTGAACATTAACTGCTGGAAGCCCCTGCCTGAATAGGTGCAGCACGGCAAGCAATTTTAACACCCATAATTTTACGCTTCATTACAATCGGTGATGTGCCCTTGGACTTTCCTGATGAAACCTATGGAAGTTTCCTCCAGATGACTGGCTTGTTCCGATTGATGCGTTAACAAATATGGGGATTTTGCAAATGGTGAGTGGAATTTTGTAATGCTTTTTGGGCCAAAAGACCTCAGATTTGTGCTCATCATTTGTTTTAATCTCGGCACGATTTGTATTCCCTTGGATTTACTTTTCAGGTAGAGGTTATAAAACAAAAATTAAAGCTGCGTAGTCCAGCAAATGGGCGAAGCAGTGACTTATAGGATATAATTGACAATGTAAATTTTCACTACTTAAAATGATTTCAACTACCAATCCCAACGGCACCAATTCTTGGCAAAAACTTACAGCTATGTTCACGAATCTCCAGACCGCGAACTTGCGTGACCTGTTTAGTAAAGATCCACAACGTTTCCAGAAATTCAATTTACAATTTGAAGATATTCTGGTTGACTATTCAAAAAACCTTATCACCGAAGAGGTGCTAAAGGCTTTGATTGAACTCGCTAAAGAAACGGAGGTGCCGAAAGCCATACTAGCCATGTTCGATGGCTTGCCCATTAACCAAACTGAAAACAGGGCTGTGCTACACACCGCCTTGCGAAACCGTTCCAATACCCCTGTGCTAGTGAATGGGGTAGATGTGATGCCGGAAGTAAACTCGGTATTAGCCCAAATGAAATCATTCTCGGATAGACTTCTTGACGGCCAATGGAAAGGTTATACGGGCAAAACAATTACCGACATTGTCAACATTGGCATTGGCGGCTCTGACTTGGGCCCGTTGATGGTTACCGAAGCACTAAAACCCTACCACAAAAATATCAGCCCGCATTTTGTTTCCAATATCGATGGCACGCATTTGGCAGAAACGCTAAAACACCTTGATCACGAAACGACCCTATTTATCGTTGCGTCAAAAACTTTTACTACGCAGGAGACCATGACCAATGCCGAGTCGGCCAAAGCATGGTTCAATGAAAAATCAAAAGGCCAAGGGAATGTAGCGAAGCATTTTGTGGCCGTATCCACCAACACCATGGCGGTAACAGCATTTGGCATTGCGCCCGAAAACATGTTCGTGTTTTGGGACTGGGTTGGCGGACGATACTCGTTATGGTCCTCCATTGGCCTTTCAATTATTTGCACGATTGGCTTTGAGAATTTTGTTCAATTGTTGGAAGGGGCGCATGCTATGGACAAACATTTTAAGGAGGCTTCATTTGAAAAAAATATCCCCGTGACACTCGCTTTAGTTGGTATTTGGCATGTCAATTTTTTTGGCGCGATAACAGAAGCTATTTTACCTTATGATCAATACATGCACCGGTTTTCTGCCTATTTTCAACAAGGAAATATGGAGAGCAACGGCAAATCAGTCGATCGATCTGGCAACAAAGTAAAATACAATACTGGCCCAGTGATTTGGGGTGAACCGGGCACCAATGGCCAACATGCATTTTATCAACTCATTCATCAGGGGACAAGAATTATTCCTTGTGATTTCTTGGCTCCTGCTCTTAGCCATAATCCGTTGGGGAATCATCATCAAATATTACTATCCAATTTTTTTGCTCAGACCGAAGCGTTGATGAAAGGAAAGTCTGTAGAGGAAGTGACAAGAGAATTGAAGGCCGCTGGAAAGGCTGACAGTGAGATTAAAAAAATAGCTCCTTTCAAAGTATTCGAAGGGAATAAACCGACCAATTCAATTTTATTTAGAAAATTGACTCCGCGCACATTAGGGAGTTTGATTGCTATGTATGAGCACAAGATTTTCGTTCAGGGAGTGATCTGGAACATCTTCAGTTTCGACCAATGGGGTGTGGAACTCGGGAAAGTTTTGGCAAAGAAAATACAGCCCGAACTGGCTATGCGGTCGGAAACATCCTCCCATGATTCTTCTACCAACGGACTGATCAATTATTTCAAACGATTATGTAGTTAAACATATTAACGCTCTGATCCGCGCGGGGCTGCGGGTTTTATCCGTATAGCGTTCATTTGTAATTGGGTGTTACAAAGAAAAATTAATTACCTCAATTCATACTTTACTTAACACTAGTTAAGTAAATAGATGAGTCCAAAATATATTGACTTCACACTAATTTTATCAATATTATTTGGCTTAATAAACCCGTTAGCGTTTTCTAGTCTAGCGAATAGGTCAACCTTCTTGATTTTAACCCCTGCGCCAAGAATCCAACCTTGCTCATAAGTTCTCAAGTCGTTAACGGAAGAGGCCGTGGCAAAGCTGTTTGAAATCCCTAAAAGCAAAAAAGGTTTTGTAATCGCCAGCGTTTTAAAATTATAACGTAAGAGCGTGTTTAGACGCAAATAATTGATTTGATAGTCTAAAACTATTGGCGCACCGTAATTGGTAATTGTAGTTCTCTCCGTTTCTAATTTTTTATACAAGAGCTCATTTTGTATTGAGATTTTTTGATTCCTAACGGACGGAAAATAGTTAGCTGTAATCCCAAAAGTAACACCAGAACTATTACTGAATTGAGATTTATTTGCAGTAGGATTAACATTGCGATAGATAAGATTGCTTGTGAACCAGCCTCCTAGAATGCCCCATGACCATTTACCCTTTTCAAGCACACCTATATATGTGGGAGTTTTCGAAACACAACCAGAATATTTAGTGAAAAGCGATTGTATTCCTTTTTCTGATAAGGTTAATTCCTTGATTTCTTCTTGCATCTTTGGGCAATCACTCATATAGGCGATCAATGTATTTTTATAAAGTTCGTCCTTGACGATTACGCGCTTGCCCCTTACTTCAGAAATTTTTTCTCGGTAGACCAATTCTTCAAGCGGTGCTGAACCCTTTTTAATAAAGTAGTGTGAGCCGTATTCCGAATTTTTAAAATAGAAAACGGAAATATCATCGAGGGTAAAAATCGTTTCGAGAAAAACTTTTGTAGGATCAGTCATTACCTTTTGAAGCAGTTCACCACCGGAAATATCAAACCGCACAGACGCGGCAATAAAAAGGCCCCATTGCAAATCATAAAAACTATTGATTTCCTCGTTTGAATAGGAATGAGTTTTACCTGTCTTTTCAATTAAATTTATTTGTTTGAAATTTCTGCCACTGATAGAGACAATACCGTAGATTGTATCCCCCTTGGAGGTAACTACAAATCCTTGCTTCTTTTGTGAATAACCAAATGTGATTAACAGCAAAAGAAAAAAGCTAAAGGAATATTTTTTCATGTGCACCTTGTTTAGTGTTAATTGGTTGTGACTATTTTGGTAAAAAGTAGGACAAAACAATTCCACCACAAGGTTGGGACAAGTTGTGTTTTCAGTAATAAAAAAACAAGGTTAAGGGAATAATTTTTCAGCTCTCCAGTAAAATTGGCTTTTAAAAATCGCTAAACAGCCTTCAAATAGTAGCCAAGCGCTTTGAATTTGGCCAAGTGGCTTACAATCTGCTTTTTTTGTTTCGCTGTTCGTTTTTATGCAACTGTCTGAATTCCTGGCGGAATACGTATCGCAAGGGCACACAATTTTCAATCACCAATAATCATGAAGCTTCATCGCTTCCTTTGATTGCTTTTGCAGCCTCTTCATCGAGGAACCAAAGGAGTTTGCCCTGCTCGGGATGGATGAGCTGTGCCGGGTATTCTTCGATGTTCTTGGGCGAGTTTATGATATGGTTTACCGCTTCGGCCTTGCCGGATCCATAAACCAAGAATACAACGGAGTGCGCAGAATTTATCAAGCCTTCTGTGAAGGTGATGCGGAACATTTTAACTTCCTCCACGAAAACTTCTTTTACTAAGGCATTCTTTTCTAGGAGCACGGGGGTATGCGGAAAAAGGGAGGCGGTATGCGAGTTACCTCCTAATCCGAGCAAGATCAAATCAAATTGACAGGGTTTGCCTTGATAATGCGATACAATCCTTTTTTCATAATCCTTGGCTGCCTCAGATGGTGAAAGTGATGTATTGACCGCGAAAATTTTATGTTCCGAAATTCCCAATGGTTCAAAAAGGCTCTCCTTT
The DNA here is from genome assembly GCA_027317105.1 of Cytophagales bacterium. Lineage (GTDB taxonomy): Bacteria > Bacteroidota > Bacteroidia > Cytophagales > Cyclobacteriaceae > ELB16-189. Next base: position 9,454 of record DAHVFH010000173.1, on the reverse strand, counting down.
GCCATTCTAAAATTGCTATCCAAATGGTCTGCAGGCACATTGCGTTCATCGCCAAAAAAGAAAAATACTTTTGCCCATTCAATCTTGGCGCGATAATGCTCGGATGCCAGCAGTTCGTATAGCTTCTTCGGTGAGCTTCCTCCGGATAAGACAAAATTAAATTGTCCGGTCTTTGCAATTACGGTTTTCGCTTCAGCTACAATAAAGTCAGCCAGTGCCAATAGCAAGGTTGACGGGTCTTTGAAAATATTCAAATTATCTTTTGCCATTTATGGGAACGGTGAACCAATGAAATCCGTCTCTGGCGATGAGTGCTTCCGCCAGTTCCGGCCCCCATGAGTCGGCAGAATAATTGGGGAAGCTGAGGCTTCTTTTGTTGGACCAAGAGGATAAAATTGGCATCAGTAAATCCCAAGCTGCCTCGACCTGATCGCCACGCATGAAGAGTGTTTGGTCGCCCAACATAATGTCGAGCAGCAGTGTTTCGTAGGCTTCAGGGGTGGCTTCTGTGTAGGCGCCTTGGTAATCAAATACCAAGTCCACGGGATTAAGCATCATCTCCAGCCCTGGCCGTTTGGCTTGCACTTGCAGTCTTATGCTCATTTCTGGTTGAATGCTAATGATGAGGCGGTTTTGTTGCCATCCCTCCATAGCTTCGGATGGAAAAATCATGTGGGGCACGTCTTTGAACTGTACCGAGATAATTGAAGAAGAAGAAGGCATCCGTTTTCCGGTGCGCAGGTAGAAGGGCACTCCTTGCCATCTCCAGTTGTCAACAAAAAATTTGAAAGCGGCAAAGGTCTCCGTATTCGAATCTTGATTCACGGATGGCTCTTCGCGATAGCCTACTACTTCTTTCCCTTCCAGCCAACCTTTACTGTATTGCCCGCGAACGGCATGACGCTGTGCTTCCTCGGAAGTAAATTTTCGCATCGCGCGAAGTACATCTACTTTACGGTTTCGCACCTCGTCAGCGTTGAAGCTAATGGGCGGTTCCATGGCGATCAGGCAGAGTAGTTGCAGCACATGGTTTTGAACCATATCGCGCAAGGCACCGGCTTGATCATAATAGCCGCCCCGTTCGCCAACCCCTAACTGTTCGGTCACCGAAATCTGCACATGCTCGATGTAGTTCCTATTCCAGAGTGGTTCGAGAATGGAGTTGGCAAATCGAAAGGCCAAAATGTTTTGCACCGTTTCTTTCCCCAGGTAATGGTCAATCCGATAAATTTGTTTCTCGGAAAACATGCCATTAAGAAGCTGATTCAGTTCCTTTGAAGATTCCAGGTCGCGGCCAAAAGGCTTTTCAATGACGATCCTTGATTTGCCCGGATCCACTGCCAACTTGTGTTTCGCCAAGTTTTCAGAAATGGTGGTAAAGAAACGTGGGGCTACAGCGAGGTAGTAAACCAAATTGGGTTCTACTTTCCATTCAAGTTTTTGTTTTTCTATTCGCTCGGCTATTTCCGAGTAGGTGCGGTCTTCCGTAAATTCCACCTGATGGATAAATAAATTAGCTGAAAAACTTTTCCATTTTTCTAAGTCCGCTTTTCCCGTGCGCGAATATTTGCCAATGTCTTCCATCAATTTTTCCCTATACTGCTCTTCGGTCATTTCTGTTCGCCCCAATCCAATGACGGCAAAATTTTCCGGCATCCAGCCATCGAGGTATAAATTATATAAGGCCGGCAAAAGCTTACGCGAGGTAAGGTCTCCGGTGCCGCCAAAAATAAAAAAGAGTGTAGGCTGCGATTGAATGGTGCTTTTAAGGGGATTCATTTTGCTATAGGTTTTTAACTATTTAGTAATCCATTGGGTATGAAAAACGCCTTCCTGACCGATCCGTTCATAGGTGTGGGCGCCAAAATAATCTCTTTGCGCCTGGATAAGATTAGAAGGCATCCGTTCATTTCGGAAGCTATCGAAATAACTTAAGGCCGAAGAAAAGGCGGGTAGCGAAATGCCACATTGAACAGCTTCGGCAACAACCAATCGGGTAGCGGGAATAAGACCACTCACAATTTTTTGAACATTGCCATCCAATAACAAATGGGGTAAGTTCTTGTCTCGTTTATAGGCCTCATAAATATCTTCCAGGAAACCGGATCGGATGATGCAGCCACCCCGCCATATTTGAGCGATTTTTTCCGGCTTCAATTCGTAGTTATATTCAGTGGAAGCCTGCGAAAGCAGGTGCATGCCTTGTGCGTACGAAATGATCGTAGAGAAGTAGAGGGCTGCCTCCAGGGATTTTACAAATTCATCAGGGCTCTTCGTGAGCGCACTGTTCATCTCTTTGTACATTGAGGACGCCTTCGCCCTGAGTGCCTTGAACTTGGAGAGGTCACGCATGGAAACGGCTGTATCAATGACTGTCAGTGGGGCCTGTAGGTCCATGCCTGCTTGCGAAGTCCATTTACCTGTTCCTTTTGCGCGCGCTTCATCTTTAATATCATGTAGCAATAAATGATCGGCACCCTTTTCGCGGAAAGCAAAAATATCACTGGTTATTTCTATCAGAAAGGATTGTAATCTTCCTTTGTTCCAGGCGACAAATGTGTCTTTGATTTTATCGTCAGAAAGCTTTAACCCTTTATTTAATAGTTCATACGTCTCGGCAATCAACTGCATCAATCCATACTCGATGCCATTATGTACCATCTTCACAAAATGCCCTGAGGCGCCCGGGCCAATGTAGGTCACGCAAGGTTCTCCTTTTACCTTGGCGGACACCGACTCAAGCAAACTCTGTACGACTTTGTAAGCTTCGGGATCGCCACCGGGCATCATGCTCGGCCCTTTCCGAGCCCCTTCTTCGCCTCCTGAAATCCCCATTCCAAAAAAATGCAATCCTTTTTCTTTAAGCTCTTCTACTCTTCGGTTTGTATCTATAAAATGCGAATTGCCTCCATCGATGATCAGATCACCCGGGTTGAGTAAGGGAATCAATTCCGTAATTACATCGTCCACAATTTTGCCAGCAGGTACAAGCATCATGATGGCGCGCGGCTTTTTCAAACTTTCAGTAAATGCTTTCGCAGAAGTAAAGCTGCCTACTTTTATTTTGCCTGCCTCATTGGTTAGTTGCTCTGTTTTCTTTACATCTTTGTCAAGGCCAGCCACTGCATAGCCGTGGTCGGCCATGTTCATCAGCAGATTTCTGCCCATTGTACCAAGACCGATTATTCCAAAAACACTTTTCTTTTCATCCATGATCTTTATTATTTGTTAATTTAACTTTATGACTATCATTTTCCGCTAACTCTTTTTTTTACTTTTCCAAATCGCTCACCTTCTTCAATCTTCTTGCATGTCTTTCCGCCCCAGAATAATTCGCTTTAAGAAATAATTGGACTAGTTCTTCGGCCATGCTCGCTCCAATTACTCTGCCGCCAAGGCACAGTAAATTCATGGCGTCATCTTCCACCCCTTGGCGGGCGGAGAATCCATCGTTGATCAATGCTGCACGAACTCCCGCCACCTTGTTTGCGGCAATGGATGCCCCAACGCCACTTCCGCAAATGGCGATGCCTTTAGTTAATTCATTAGCAGCTATGGCCTTGGCCAAAGGAATAACAAAATCAGGGTAGTCGTCACCCTCGTTCAAGGAATATGCGCCAAAATCTTTTAGCTCGTGCCCCTGTGAAGTCAGCCATTTGATAATTTCCGCCTTGAGGGCGAACCCCCCGTGGTCGGCAGCAATTCCTATTTTCATTGAACTTTTATAAGTTATTGGTCGTGGTTTTATCAGCTTGATGTTCTCTTTTCTCCGGTTCTTTTATTTTGCTGTCCTGCAGCAAGGCGGCAATCAAGCCTGTCCACCCAGTTTGGTGCGAGGCACCTAATCCCATACCGGTTTCTCCGTGAAAGTACTCATGAAACAATACAAGCTTATCGTTTTCTGGCCGATTATAAAAATCATTGTAGGCGCCAAACACCGCCCGCTCTGAATGGTCGTCTTTGATAAATATATTTTGCAATCTTTTACTGATTTCATCTCCAACCTGCCCAAGGTTCAAGTAGTTCCCTGATCGGCTAGGGAATTCTACTTTCAAATCATCTCCGTAGAAATTGTGATAGATTTTCAAGGAGCGGATAATCATGAAATTCATTGGAAACCATATTGGCCCGCGCCAATTGGAATTGCCCCCAAACATTTTAGTCGTGCTTTCTCCTGGATCATAGTGGAGCGAAAACAATTGTCCTCCAATCTCGACCTCATAGGTTTTGGAATGCATTTTAGAAACAGAGCGTATGCCAAAAGGGGAGAGGAACTCGTTTTCATCGAGTAGGGCATAGAGTAATTTTTTTAGTTTTTCGATATGTACCAGGGAGATAAGCATATCGCTTTTTTCGTCTCCATTTTTGAATACGACCGATTGGTAAAGATTTTTTTCGCGCGAATAGTGATCGTACCAATCAATTCCATGCTTTAGCTTGTAAACTTTAAGTAGAATTTCAGCAGGAATATGCAAGGCGGCAAATATAGAAGTTAGCCCTACAATAGAACGCACTTGCAGCAAGGCTTCTTTACCATTTGGTTTTTTGAGTACGTCAAAGAAAAAACTTTCACTTTCGTCCCAAAGATGATTTGTGTTGAGCGACTCGGCTATTAGATTGTATTGTTCAAAATATTTGAGGGCTACATCCTGAAAGGTATCGTCATGCTGGGTGATTTCGATAGCCATTTGCAGCATGCTCGTGGCAAACATTCCCATCCAGGCAGTGCCATCTGCCTGTTCTAAGCTGTACCCTTCCCCGATATGGCTCCGGTTAAGTACGCCAATGTTATCGAGGCCAAGAAACCCACCCTCGAAAATGTGGTTATGGTTCTTGTCTTTTTGATTGGCCCACCAGGTAAAGTTGATGTTCAGCTTCTGGAAGATACGTTTCAGAAATTTAATATCACCCTTGCCCGTTTTTTCCTTATCGATTTCGTATACCTGCATGGCTGCCCAGGCTTGCACAGGGGGATTTACATCACCAAAGTTCCATTCATAAGCGGGTAGTTGACCGTTGGGATGGGTGAACCATTCGCGGTTTAATAAGATCTGTTGCTGTTTAGCAAACTCCGGATCGATGTAGGCAAACACCACCATGTGAAAGGCAAGGTCCCAAGAGGCGTACCAAGGGAACTCCCATTTGTCAGGCACCGAAATGATGTCGCGATTGTTCAGATGCTTCCAATAGCTGTTTCTTCCCGTTTCGCGTTCAGATGGTGGAGGGGGGAGGTCTTTATCTCCTTTTAGCCACTCCCGCACATCGAAATAATAAAACTGTTTGTTCCAGAGCATGCCGGCATAAGCTTGCCGCGCAATACGTGCTTCATCTGGGTGCATATTTTTAGGCAAGACATTTTTATAAAAACCGTTTGCTTCTCTTTTCGCTTTAAGGAAAGCCGATTGAAAATCAGCTCCGAGAGGATCAGCCAGATTTTTGTGCCGCGAAAGACGTAAACAAAATTCTTTTTTTTCGCCTCCTTTTATGGTCGTCCTGAATAGGGGTGCGAATTTTGTTCCTGATTTTTTGTTTTCAAAAATTGCAAAGTCATTGCTGGTCACCGTATGATGAAATGCATCTTTTACAAAAGGCGATTCATTGGGCTCACCAAAAATCCGTTCCCTGTTTGTTTCATTTTCAGTAAATAATAGCTGATCTGGATGATCAAAATACATAAAATACTGCCCTAAATAATGATGGGAGGCACGCACCAAATTTCTTTGTTTATTTTCCATTAAAGTAATTTCCGGCTTTGGTCCTTTTATGAGGTTTGGCGACCATTGCTTGCGAAACCACAGTGTGGGCAAAACTGCCAGCGGTGCCTCTTCTTGGCCTCGGTTTACGGCCTCAATGCGGATACAAATATCTTCGTCATTGATTTTGGCATAGGTTATGGTTATGTCAAAGTAATTGCCTTTGTCAAAAACACCCGTGTCAAGTATTTCATATTCCGTTTCGGTTAGCGACCTTTTCCGGTTTTCTTCAATTAATCGTTCGTAGGGAAATGGTTCTTGTGGATACTTGTAAAGGTATTGCATGTAACTGTGGGTGGGCGTATTATCCAAATAATAATACAACTCCTTCACATCTTCACCGTGATTGCCTTCGGTATTGGATAATCCAAAAAGCCTTTCTTTTAAAATTGAGTCATGGCCATTCCAAAATGTGGGAGCAAAACAAAGCTGGCCGTTGGCGTCAGAAATGCCGGCAATGCCATCTTCACCCCACCGATAGGCCCTTGACCTTGCGGTGTCGTGGGAAATATAATTCCAGGCATCACCGTTCCAGCTATAGTCTTCACGCACCGTGCCCCATTCACGCTCGCTTACGTACGGTCCCCATTTGGCAGTGGGGAGGCCTGCGCCTGCTTGCTTTGCTAACCGTAGTTCTTCAATTGTTTTACTCTTGCTCATAGTTTTTGCGCCAAGATTCTATAACATAATAGTTACCCAATTCAGCGTCATCACGTATTTCTCCAATAACGAATAGTTCTCTTAGGTTATCAAAATTGATCAGTTCCATTAAGTTCAAGGTTACACAGTGCGGACGATAAGTTACATAATTTATTGATTTCATCTGATCGTTCACTGGTTGGTAGAGGCTGAGGTGATTTTTACCATAGCGAGGTAGATGGCAAGGCTAATCTTCATAACCACTTTTAATTACCGTTGATATTATTTTGAAGCGTTCTTTGGCATGGATGCTATACCGCGAGTGGGCGGGTATTATCATGCCTTCACCGACTTTAAGTTTGTGACACTTATGGTCGATAGTGATTTCGGCCGTACCATCAATGATCTGAACGAAGTTGTCAAATCGGTAAGCACTTTCAGTCAGGTTTTGCCCCGAATCAAAGGAGGTGACTAAAATTTTACCCGTTATTTTTTTTAAAATGATCTTGCTGGTTATTGCCTGAGGTACATAGTCAGAGAAATCCTTGAGAATATGGACTTTTGTATTTCTAAATTCTTTCACCCCCTGACTTTTGTCTGGTAGTCTTGTTGTTAACTTCATAGGATAAGCTTTGTGCTCATCCTTAAAGATGTCGCTTTTAAAAAAAAATGATGTTATATTTTTCTGTGAAAGAGTTGCACTATTCACACATTGATTTTCAGGGAAGGTCATTTTACAATGCATAAATGGTTTTCACAAACGCTCGATCTCCTCGCGTTTTTTGTGTTTAAGGGTCTTAAAGAAAGAGGGCGTTAAGCCGGTGACTTTTTTAAACTGGTTAGAAAGATGGGCAACGCTACTGTAATGAAGCCTATAGGCTATTTCGCTTAGGGTTAACTCATTGTAGATGATTAATTCTTTTACATGCTCGATCTTATGCATGATGATAAAGTGGTTTATTGTAATCCCCTGCGTGGCGGAAAAAAGATTGGACAGATAAGCATAATCGTAATTGAGCTTTTCACTAAGGTAATCCGAAAATTTAATTTTTGGCAATTCCTCGGCATAGTGAACCATTTCAATCACCACTTTTTTTATTTTTTCAATCAGGATGGATTTTTTGTCCTCTATCAATTCGAGGCCTGATTTACTAAGCTCGGTTTTTAAGTTGGTACGTTGGTGTTCGTTAATTTCTTCTTTTAATTCTACTTCTCCCAAATTAATGGCAGTATAATGGAGTTCCATTTTTTCCAAAATTGATTTTACTACCATTTTGCAACGGAGACTCACCATATATTTAATGAAAATTTTACTGGATTCCTTTCGTTTGCTGTGCTGACATGGCATCTGGGCTACTGGTGAATTAAAGTATGTCAGGTTTAATTGAGGAACTAATTCTTTGCTTTCAATATATTTGAATCTTATAAAAGGCTTCCCTATTTGCACAAAGTTTTGTGCCCCCTTTGAGTCGCCTATCTGAACAGGCATTGTGGCATTGTATGTAAAAGGGGCAATGATGTTTTTACTCATTTTTTTTGGATTTGATTTGTACTAGGATTAAAATAATGTGGAATCGTTTAGTCTATTTGTGCTTTTTTATGGTTTAACAATGCATTTTCACCACATAGCAACGCACTAGACATTAACGCAGGGTTAATTTCAGGTTATAATCGAGTTAAACACGATCGGGATAAGCGTTTTAGCTAAAAAATAAGCGTCTGGATGGTTCAGGTATGCTGCGAGTAGCCCAACCAAAGCAGTGTGAATGAAATTCAACCCAGATTACGCAATAGGAAAATTAAGGAGATAGAAATACTTGAATGTCAACCGTCTATTTCCTAATGCGTTGCAAGAGAAAAATTAAATGAAGAAATCATTGTAAAGCATTGACAGTTTGATAACTTAATTTTGCTTTTTATTTTATAAAATCACTCTAGTGCGTATCTGGGTTCAAAGAAAAAAAAAGGGAGCTTATTAGCCCCCTTTGGTTACTTACCTATTTTGCTCATTTCTTTCTGCTCTTTTTGAGTTTGCCTGTACCTTTGGTGCGGTAAAGCTTTCCGTCTGGCTTGTAAAAATATTCTACTCGCTCCCCATTCTTCTTGATGGTATATCTATAAAATTCAGGGGTGAGCTTCTGCGTGCCCAGGTCCTCGATGTAGAAAAGTTCCCAATTCCCTTTCTCATCAGGATTTCCGAAATCTTTTTGATAAGATTTTAAAATAGCCACAGGAATCTCGTCTTGTTTCAAAGACTCCTCATTATTTTCTGAGTTTTGTGCGAACACCGAGCTCATCCAAAGGGAAAAAGCAATCGTTAAAAAAAAATTTGGTTTCATAGTTTGTTTAATTTGTTTGGACAAAGCGCATTTGTTTAGCTTGTCTGATTTAAAGTGTGGTTCTTTGTCCGGCTAACCGCTAACAAATGTGGTTGATGTTCATGAAAATGTGTTACAAGAATTAGATAAATTGTTACATAATTTATTGATAAACCACGAAGTTGTTCCCCAATGGGAAGACTACAGGGTGCAACTGAAATTTCCCTCGCAGAGGCCGCAACAAAGTTTGCATTACACCAATGTCACTTTGTCTATGATCCAATCATTTTTTGAATTTTGAATATTTGAAATATTTTCAACAAGCCCGAGATGGTGCATATATTATTGTCGACCTAACCCTTTTGCATTTCACAGTGTTCTCTGTGGTAAAAAATTCAAAACATAGGAGAACACAAGGATCACAGAGAATTCACAGAGTTGTAACAGCCAAAATAGCGACTAAGGCGAGCACTCGTTGCTGTTACAGTGCCCTAAATGGAAGGGCAATGAAATTTGTCACGAACAAGTCATTGTTGATAGTATAAAACCGGTTAGTTTTTACCCTTCTTTAATGGGGTAGTGTCTAAAAATGCGGTAGATTAAATTAGGGAGTTCGTTGGTGTACTGCATCGGATTTTGCAAGTCACCAATAGACCATCCGCGCCAAACAAGCTTCCCTGTACTTCTTTCAATGACATCCACCACTACAGTGCCTTGCTCATAGTCAACGTTTTGAATATCGTT
>DAHVFH010000163.1 GCA_027317105.1 Cytophagales bacterium | reverse complement strand
GGATGCTCGTGAATATCCCTTCGCCAGGCGACTACCTTTGCCTCTTCGGCATCGGCTTTGGTTTTTATGATTTGACGAATCTTGTCGGATTGGGCAAAGGAGGAAATTGCCGCGAGCAATACTGCCACCGAGAATAAATGTCTCATAGTTGGAATAGGTTACTTTTTATAAAAATAAAATATTTTTACTCAAAAAGTATCTAGCCTAGAAAACCCTAATCGAAATTTATTTGAAAGGCTAAATCCTTGCCTGATAGGTGTACAATTCGAAATACCGCCCTTTGGTCGCAATTAATTCTTCATGTTTGCCGCGTTCAGCAATCTGACCGTGCTCTACAATAAGAATCTGATCGGCTTGACGGATGGTACTTAACCTATGGGCAATTACAAAAGTGGTTCGTCCATGCATCAGTCCTTTTAGACTTTCCTGAATAAAGCTTTCGCTTTCCGTATCAAGATTTGAGGTAGCTTCATCCAAAATCAAAACCCGTGGATTGGCTAATATGGCGCGGGCTATTGCGATGCGTTGCCGCTGGCCACCGGAGAGTTTTACTCCTCGTTCTCCAATTACAGTTTCTAAACCAAGATCAAAACGGGAAGTAAACTCATCGACATAAGCTGCCTTCACGGATTGTTGCAGTTCTTCTTCTGTTGCATTCGGTCTGGGAAACAAAATATTTTCGCGAATGGTACCCTCAAACAAAAAGTCATCTTGAAGAACCACGCCTAACTGACTGCGGTAACTATCTAAAGAGATTTTTGAAATGTCTATTCCATCTACGGTAATCGTTCCGCTTGCAGGATTTAAAAAAGTAGCGACTAATCCAGCAATTGTTGTTTTACCAGAACCAGAAGTACCAACTAAAGCAGTAACGGATCCGGCAGGTGCTACGAAGCTCACTTCGTTCAATACATTTTTTCCTTCTTCGTAGGCAAAAGATACTTGATCGAAGACAATTTCTCCTTTGATATTTCCAATCTTAGTCGTGCGCACAGTACTATCATCCTCTACGGGCATATTCATCAACTCTTCGGTGCGGTCAAGTCCTGCAAAGGCTTCGGTCATTTGACTTCCAATGTTGCTCATTTGTACAATAGGCGCAATCATAAACACCATGAACATGGTGAATTGCAAAAAATCTCCGGCCGTTAAATTAAAATATCCGCTGAGGCCCATGATACCCACGCTGGCGAGACCCACGAGGAATGTTCCGGCACTCGTTACAAAGCTGGTTGAGGTTAAACTCTTTTTGACATTCAAAAACAATCGCTCTACCCCATCTTCAAAAACTTTGATTTCTTGTGGTTCGGCATTGAATCCTTTGATCACCCGAATTCCATTCAACGTTTCTGTCAGGCGACCGGTCACGTCCGCAGTTATTTTTCCACGCTCACGAAAGACGGGACGAATAATTGAAAAGGCTTTCATGGTGATCAGGCCAAAGATGGACATGGGCAAAATCACAAACAACGTCATCAAGGCGTTGATGTGAATTAAAAAACCTACCGATATAACAGCTGTAAGAATACCACCGATCAATTGAACTAAACCGGTACCTACGAGATTCCTGACGCCTTCAACATCATTCATCACCCGAGATACCAGCGCACCCGATTTTTGGTTATCGAAAAAGCGGATGGGTAACCTGAGCAAATGTTTTTGAACGCGTGACCTAAGCACGGAAATCAGATGCTGTGCTTCTACACTCAAGATTTGGGTTAACAGAAATGAAGTGATCGCCTGAATTAAAATGGCAATGGCCACACCCGTTAACAACATTGGGAGCTTATCCAGGTCGTGTTTAACGAGGATATCATCCATGAAGGGCTTGGTGGCCCAAGGTGGAACAAGGCCTGCCGCCCGGCTGATTACGATAAGGATTAAACCGACAAAGAGAAGTTTTTTGCGTGGCCAGATGATGGTTTTAAAAACCTGACCGATGGTAACTTTAGTTTTCGCCATGAAGTAATAAATGTGGAGTATAATGAATGAGTCGGCAATGTTCGGGTTTTATTTTAAATCAATCAAAATAAAATGACACTTAGCCAAATACATAAAGGGTCATTACAAAGTTTCGGGGAATTAAGTTCAGGTAATTACTTCCCCTCAGAACAAAGTTTCCGTTTTTTTTTATTTTTAAAGGCCTTGTATTGCAACCAACTCGTTATTGTGACGTCTTTCTCTCTTTAATAGTGGCAGCCGAAATTAATTATTGGTGTACTGTTAACCTTTACAGAAAATCAGAGTAAATACCTCAAACCCCAGTGCTATGTTCAAGAATTACTTCCTCGTAACCCTTCGAGGTCTTCGCAAAAACGTCACCTATTCGTTTATCAACATTGCCGGCTTGTCGATTGGCATCACCTGCAGCTTGCTGATCCTATTGTGGGTTTTTGATGAACTTTCGTACAACAAATTTCTCCCGAAGTCTGATCGCCTTTATCAAGTTTGGATCAACGCTACGTTTGACGGCAAGATCAACTCATGGACTTCATTGCCCTTGCCAACTTACGAGGCGCTAAAAACAGAAAATAGCAACATTAAAAATACTGCGGTTACCGATTGGGGAGGAGACCATTTATTTACGGTTGGCGATAAGCGGATTACCAAACGGGCTTTTTATGCCAGCGAAGAATTTTTGGAAATGTTTCAATTTCCTTTAATTAAAGGAAATGCTGCTTCAGTCTTAGATGATCCAACCTCCATTGTCATCACTGAAGAAATGGCCAAAACTTTTTTTGGAGAAGCCGATCCCATCAACCAAATTATTCGCGTGGATAACAAAAGTGATTTAAAAGTGACAGGCGTGTTAAAGGATGTGCCGAAGAATTCCTCGTTTCAATTTGATTTTTTGCTTACTTGGAAGTTGAATGAAGAAACGAATAAATGGGTAAAAGAGGGGAAGACTAACTGGGGCAATAACTCGTTTCAGATTTTTATGGAATTGAATGACCCTTCCAATCAGCATGCAGTCGATCAGGCCATAAAAGGCTTGATCGTTAAGAAAGATCCGGAAGATTACAAGCGCGAGTTGTTTTTGCATCCTCTCTTGAAGTGGCGGCTTTCGTCTGAATTTGAAAATGGAAAGGAAGGGGAGGGGAGAATGGCCTTTGTGAAGATGTTCGGCTTGATCGCGATTTTTATTTTAGTCATTGCATGCATCAATTTTATGAATTTATCCACCGCACGTTCTGAACGCAGGGCACGAGAGGTTGGGATACGAAAGAGCGTAGGATCACGGAGGCACGAATTGATTTTTCAATTTATTGGCGAGTCACTATTTATTTCAACGGTCGCTTTTCTCATCGCAATTTTGTTGGCTCAGTTGCTTATGCCCTATTATAATAATCTTGTCGATAAGAAATTATTTATCGATTACACTTCTTTTGAGTTTTGGTTATTTGCTTTGGCGCTGATCTTTTTCACCGGAGTGGTTTCCGGTAGCTATCCCGCTTTTTATCTCTCTTCCTTTCAACCGGTGAAAGTTTTAAAAGGCAAAGTTCAGGTGGGCAAAAATGCCAGCTTGCCGCGCAAGGTGTTGGTGACGTTGCAGTTTGGTTTTTCTATTTTCCTGATCATCGGAACAATTATTATCCATCAACAGATTCAGCATGTGAAGGGCCGGGCTCTTGGCTATGACCAGCAAAATTTGATTACGGTGGACTATACGGAGGAAATTGGTAAGAATTTCCGACCGATAAAATTGGAACTGCTGCAGACTGGCGTGGTCAATTCGGTAACCAAATCGAATAGTCCGATCACTCAAATTTATTCTAATAATTTTCTCGGATGGCCCGGGAAACCAGAATCCCAGAAAGTGATTTTCGCCACCATCGCCACGGAATACGATTACACCAAGACGATGGGGATAAAAATTCTGGAAGGCAGGGATTTCTCCGAAGACTTTAAAAGTGATTCGATGGCGATTATGGTAAACAAAGCAGCTATGGATTTGATGCAATTGAAAAATCCGATTGGAGAGAAATTGGATTTGTGGGGAAGGAAGCGGGAATTGATTGGAATTGTAGATAATGTACTGATGGGCGATCCTTTTCAACAAGCGCGACCTATGTTTGTGGTTTTGAACCCTGAATGGGCTGGGGCAGTAACGATCCGTTTAGAAAAGACTAAAGACCTGGCAGCTTCCTTAAAAAAAGTGGAAGCGATCTTTAAAAAGTATAGCCCTGCTTATCCGTTTGAATATAAATTTGCTGATCAGGAATTCGCAAAAAAATTCACCGACATCAACATGACGAGCCGACTGGCATCACTTTTCGCATTTTTGGCCATCGTGATCACAGGGCTAGGGTTATTTGGGCTGGCAGCATTTGCCGCAGAGCAACGCACCAAAGAAATAGGAATACGAAAAGTAATGGGGGCTTCCGTTTCCAGCTTGGTGGGATTGATGTCTAAAGATTTTTCTAAACTGGTGGTTGTCGCATTTCTTATTTCTTCGCCTGTGGCTTGGTGGCTGCTCAATCAACATTTACAGCAGTATAAGTATCGGGTGGAGATTGAATGGTGGGTCTTCCCGTTGACTGGCCTGATTGCCTTGATCTTTGCCATCGCGATTGTGAGCACGCAAGCTTTGCGGGCAGCGCATGCTAATCCGGCTGTGTCGCTGAGGAGTGATTAGGATTGAATTTGGGAACACCTTTGATAGTTTAATCTTTTCTTAATCCAAATATTTACGAAAGACAAAGAAATAAAAGGATACGGAAATGGATGATCCAATAAGCATCCCCACTAAGATATCAAAAGGATAATGTACCCCTAAGTAGATTCGCGAAAGTGCGACCAGCGAGGCCCAGCAAAACAGGGACACGATAACATACCATTTTGGAAACAACAGCATTAGCGCTACTGCAGAGGCGAAGGCTTCTGTGGTATGACCTGAAGGAAGCGAATAACTACCGCCAACACTAAATTGAATTATCCGAGCATCAATTTCATACGGTCGAGGAACAAGCAAGATTCGTTTGAGCACTGCGGAGATCAAACCTGCAATTGCAATGCTAAGTAAAATATAAAGTAGCGATAGCCAGCTTCGGTTTTTATTAGATTCCTTTTTGAACGTTGAAATAACCGTGATGCCCACAGGGATGCCCAGGCTAAAGAAACTAACTGAATCTGAAAAAAACTGAAAAGCCTTTATGAGTAAAGTATTTTCCGGATCTTGCCAGGCGGCAATAAAATCAAGCTGAGGGAGCGTGGGCATAATGGCCGTGGCAATTAGAAGTACACTAAAATAAATTCCGATGCTTTTTGGTTTGACCGGGTGGTTTTCGAGCATGCTTTCAAGATTAATTTTAATTAGGAACAAATATAGTGCACCCTGGCTATCCCAAATTAATTTAGTCTTCGACTAGCCAAAAAAGTGCCATTTTCCTATTCCGCAATCGGATTAGACAAATAATTTTAGACTTGATAGTTGCTTGTTTTCTTGGGCTTTAAAACCCTAAAACATTATTTATTTATAATAAATAGGTAAAATTCAATCCGATAAGAGTAAAAATAATTTATTTTGCATAAAAATTGATTTAAAAATTAACTATTAACCCCTATGGCAAAACTCAGGTTCGCAGCTTTAAAAATGCTGAACGAGCGGCCTAAAATTCACGTAGCGCTGCCCACTCCTAATATCTCTCAATTCTTTGGTGAAAATGTGTTTGGCATGGAACAAATGCGAGCGACACTAGCGCCTGCTGTCTTTAAGAAAGTAAGCAGCGCAATCAAAAATCATGAAAAAATCGATGAAACTACGGCCGATGCCGTTGCTTCAGCAGCAAAAAGTTGGGCGATCGCCAAAGGAGCCACGCACTTCACCCACTGGTTTCAACCGTTAACAGGTGGTACCGCTGAAAAACACGATTCTTTCTTTGATGCGTTGGCTGGAATAGAAAGATTTAAAGGAAGTGAATTGGTTCAGCAGGAACCTGATGCATCTTCTTTTCCCAGTGGTGGAATCCGTAGCACTTTTGAGGCTCGTGGCTACACCGCATGGGATCCCACTTCACCTATGTTTCTATATGGGCATACGTTGAGTATACCTACGGTATTTGTTTCGTATACAGGTGAAACCTTAGATACAAAGTCGCCTTTGCTCAAGGCATTGAAAGCCGTAGATGTGGCAGCTACCAAAGTCTGCCAATTATTCGATAAAGACATTCAGCACGTGGTCGCCTCCCTTGGCGCGGAACAAGAATATTTTGTGGTGGATGAAGCGCTGTTCATGGCTCGTCCGGATTTGGTGATGGCAGGCCGTTCCGTGTTTGGTCATGCTCCCGCACGCGGCCAGCAATTAGAAGATCATTATTTTGGCACCATTCCTTCACGGGTTTATGATTTCATGCGTGAGTTTGAAATTGAATCGTGGAAGCTGGGAATACCAGTCCGTACACGCCACAACGAAGTTGCGCCAAGTCAGTTTGAAGTAGCTCCGCTATTCGAAGAAGTGAATGTGGCCAATGACCACAACCAGTTGATGATCGATGTGATGAGCCGTGTAGGGGAGAAGCATGGATTGAAGATTTTATTCCATGAAAAACCTTTTGCAGGAGTTAACGGTAACGGGAAACATAACAACTGGTCGTTGATTACTGATACCGGTGTTAATTTATATGCGCCTTCAAGTTCTGCTCGTGATAATTTACTCTTTTTGACTTTCTTCGTCAACACCATAAAAGCGGTGCACGAGCATAATGACTTGTTGCGAGCCAGTATTGCAACACCAGGAAATGATTTTCGCCTTGGTGCAAACGAAGCACCACCGGCCATCATGTCCGTTTTTATTGGTAAGCAAATGACAGCCGTTCTTGACGAATTGGAGAAGAAGGGAAATGTGAAAATCGAGAAAGGCGACAATATGTATATGAAGTTAGGAATCGATCAGATTCCTGAGATCATATTGGATGCCACCGATAGAAACCGTACTTCACCGTTTGCCTTCACGGGAAATAAATTTGAGTTTAGGGCGGTTGGAAGCAGCGACAATTGTGCAACCCCCATGACGGCACTAAATCTTATTGTAGCTGACCAGCTCGACAAGTTTCACGATGAGGTCAATTCGTTAATAGAAAAAGGGGAAGAAAAACGATTGGCCATTGTTACTGTTTTGCGCAAGTGTATTAAAGAATCCAAAGATATACGTTTTGAAGGCGATGGCTACTCGGAAGATTGGGTAAAGGAAGCGGAAAAACGCAAGCTGGGCAATGTGAAAAATATGCCGCTAGCCCTTAATGCCTACCTGACTAAAAAATCCATCACCCTGTTCGAAAAACATGGCGTGCTTTCTCATGTTGAGGTAGAAGCCAGAAACGAAGTCCGGTTGGAAGGTTACATTAAACGCGTGCAAA
>DAHVFH010000146.1 GCA_027317105.1 Cytophagales bacterium | reverse complement strand
GTGTAATACCGCACACCGTCAGCATCTAAATATTTAAGCCACCATAAATAACCATAGTCCACACCTTGGATAACCGAATGTTTTGCAAAAGATTGGTTTACAAAAGCGGAAGAAACGATTTGCTTCCCTTTCCACACGCCCTGGTTTAAATACAGCAATCCAAACTTGGCCATTTCGCGGGGCGTCAAATAGACCTGGCAATAATCTTCAGCATTGGATTTATCCGGTTTGAAATTCCATTTGTAGTGGGTAAACCCTAAAGGCGGAAACAAATTTTTTGTGGCAGCAGCAAGGTTGCTCAAGCGTCTCGCTTGTGCCTCTCCGTAAAACCTCCCGCACACTCTAACGCCAGCGTCCCGCTTGTGGCTATTCTAGATTTATGGCTGGTGCATCATTAGCAATAGTGCGAAGAATTTTTGTGGAAGGGACTGATCGGATTATATTGCATTGAATCAATGAGTGAGGGCACAAGCGGGACGCTTGCACCAGTTATGGGGGGGGACGCTTGCGCCAGTTATGGGCCAGTCATGGTTTAAATAACAATGAATGGGAAGGAAATAAAAACGGAAATCAAGAAAAAAAATATTCCTGAATTCCCGTCAAGTAGTCCCGCCCAGAATCGAACTGGGATCAAAAGTTTAGGAAACTTCTATTCTATCCGTTGAACTACGGGACCAATCTTTTTCTGTCCGACTGGCGTCAGCCGGGCGGACGTTGAATTACGAGACCAAAAAGTAGGGCTACAATCTGTAGCCCCAGATGGTCGGGGTGAGATGATTCGAACATCCGACCTCCACGTCCCTAACGTGATGCGCTAACCGGACTGCGCTACACCCCGAACTATAAATCAGGTCGCAAAATTAACAATTTTACGGTAATACAATTGCCATCGCCCTTTCCGTTTTCAAATAGTTTATTTTTGTGCCGATGGTTTGGAATAGATTTATTAAAGCGGCCTGCTTTCTTTTGATATGTTGGCCTTCCGCTCATTCTTTTTGTCAGGCTAACATTTTGCGTAAGGTGGATAAAAAGATTTTGAAAGGAAATTGGGCGGGTGCGCACCAGTTGCTGACGAAAGTGCTCGCGAAAGATACTGCCAATGTGGAGCTAGAGCTTTCGCTGGCGCATTGGCTTATCAATGATAAAAACCCATCACAGCAAATTGATTCGGCTTACCAGCATACGTTATTTGCTTTGTGGAACTTTCAAATGGCTTCACCGAAAAAGCGGGAAAAGTTGAAACGCAATCAGACCGATAGCGTCTCTATCGTGTCGTTTCGTACGTTGATTGATAGCCTTGCGTTTGAGCAGGCCAAGCAGGTAAATACAGAAAAAGCTTACCAGAATTTTCTCTCTATTCACGAAAATGCAAATGAAAAGCCGGTGGCCGTTGAGCTGCGCGATGAAGTTGCTTTTTTAAACACGCTTCGGCAAAATACTTATACGGCCTTTGAGGATTATATTCAGCGTTATCCTGAATCGCATCGGGTAAAGGAGGCAAAAGAAAGATCTGAAAAATTGTTATTTGAGGCAAAAACCAAAGACAAAAAACTGAAAAGCTATTTGGCCTTTGCAAAAGCGTTTCCCGCCAGTCCCTACAAAGTGATTGCCGATAAAAATATTTTTGAGTTGACTACCTGTGGCGGTGACCCTGCCGATTTGGAGCAATTTTTAAACGACTACCCTCAAAATCATTTTTTCAAGCAAGCCCGAAATATATTATTTCATGTGCTTAAGGAAAGTGATGAAAAAATACCTTTGGTCTGGATGACGGATTCGTTAAGCCAAGCTATTGAAATAAATAAATTAACATGGGCGCCTGTCTATAAAAATGGTAAATATGGATTCATCGATAGTAAGGGAAATGAAACTTTTGCTCCGCAATTTGAAAATATTGATGAGGAATATAAATGCGGTTCCATTAAAGAGGATGTTTTATCTACCAGTAGCGGGCTCGTAAGCCGGAATGCTAAACTATTAACGACCGCATCGAACGGAGTGGACATCGGTTACGGTTTTCTGAAAATTGGTGACAGCAGTTGCGTTCAAGTAATCCATAAATCGGGCTTTAAGGTGATTGATGAATGCTTACAGGATGCAGGGATATTGGGCGGGCGTTTTTTGGTGGTAGAAAAAAATGACCTTCTTGGATTGTATGGGTTGAACGGTAGGATGCTGCAGCCAATAAAATGGAATTCGATTGAGCAAATGGAAGGCGTGATAGTGTTTGATAGTTATGGAAAAAAAATACTCTGCACCTCCGCGCAACTGGTTAAATCGGCAGATGGAAATCCTTTTCCTGAAAGCATGGTGTTTGACAATGTTAAGGTAATTGAGCCGGGTCTTTTGCTGGTTAACAATGGGTCGCTGGAAGGGATTCTGAACTCTAATCTTGAATTTGTTGTGCCCTTGGAAAGGCAATCCCTGCGTAAGTTGCGTTTCGGACTGGTTCGGAAAATAAACGACCAGTACATCTTCGCTGGTCTTTCTCCCGCCTTAGAAAACAGAAAGTGGGATAGTTTCTCTATTAATCGACAATGGCTGGTGTTGCGGAGAAACCCGGGTGAAGAAAAGCTATTTGATACGTACTCAAAAAAATGGGCGGAGGCTGATTCCGACAGTCTTTGGTTTGAAAAGGGCTTGGCCTTTGCTCGCTTGGGCGATTCGGTTTATGTTCATATCAACTCTACCTCTAAATTATCCTTGTTTAAAAATGAAAAAGTAAATTTTGTGAAATCACCCGATTCGATCCGTTATTTCTATCTTGAGAAGAAAACAAAAAAGACAGTTTTTTCAATTGAATCGGGTGAGAAATTATTCACTGTAGAAGCTGACCAAATTGAGTCGCTTACACCTGATACCTTCATCATCACCAATAAAAAAAATAAAAAAGGTGTTTTGAATAAGTTGGGGAAAACAATTTTGGCAACGGATTACGATGCTTTAGTGCTGATCAATGCCACTCAGGTTTCTCTATTAAAAGAGAAGAAAATTGGTTTGTATGATTTGAATTCCAAAAAGTTAATCAAACCAATTTTTGAAAGAAATATTTCGATGCTTGACAATGAAACGTTAATTGCTTTTAAGGAGGGACATTATGGATTGATGGATTGGAACAGCAAAGCAATTACACCCTTCGAGTTCGATGAGATTTTGCCATGGACAGAAAATGAGATTTGGGCAAAAAAAGGTTTTGAATGGATGCTCTATGATTTTAAGGAATCGAAAAAGGTGTTGGTACGCATCAAGGGCTTTCACGTGTTCAAAGATAAACCCGATGAGAAGTTGGCCATGGTTCAGCAAGAAAACTTTTATGGGGTGCTGAGCAGTACACAGGGGATGATCATCCCAACTTCTTTTTCTTACATCACTAACCTGGCAAGTGCAGAAGAACCGCTTTATTTCACGGCTAAAGAGATAGAAGAAGCGAGTATTGTTGTGGTTATTTATTACAACAAGGAAGGAAAACTCTTGCGGAAACAAGTTTATGAAGACGAAGAATATGCACGCATCGTTTGCGAAGACAATTAATTCACCTACCGTTCATAAAACTTTAATGTAGCAAACTTAAGACTGTCAAATAATTTTAGGTACTTGGGATCAAAATGGAGATTTAAAATATGGCTATTAGAAAAATTATTTTTGTGCTTGTTTGTTTTCCAATCGCAGCGGCCTTTGCCCAAGATCGGCCAAAGTTGGTAGTGGGTATAGTAGTTGACCAAATGCGACAGGAGTACTTGTACCGATTTCATGAAAAATTTGGGGAGCGAGGCTTCAATCGCTTGATTAACGATGGTTTCATGCTCACCAACGCGCATTATAACTATGTGCCAACGTATACGGGGTCCGGCCATGCCTCCGTCTTCACCGGGTCAACTCCAACAGTCCATGGCATCATTGGTAATGATTGGTGGGACAAAACCTTAAAAAAGAATGTGAATTGTGTGGAAGACGATCGGCAAAAGCCGGTGGGCAGCGCGACCGGAAATGGGGATGTGAGTCCATGGCGACTCCTTTCTTCCACGATTACCGATGAGTTGAAGTTATTTTCCCAAAAAAAATCTAAGGTGATAGGCATCTCCATAAAAGACCGAGGAGCTACTTTGCCTGCCGGCCACCTTGCCGATGCTGCGTATTGGTATGACGGCACAACCGGAAAATTTATTTCAAGCACCTATTATGTTCAAGCGTTGCCAGCTTGGGCCGACAATTTTAATGGATTGAAATTGAGCGACAACTTTTTGAATGGCGAATGGAGAACAACTTTGCCCATTGAGCAATACGTTGAAAGCGGCCCCGATGATTCCCCTTACGAACGGACGTGGAAAGGCAAAGACAAACCAGTATTTCCTTATGATCTGAAAAAGCTGCGCCTTGAAAATGGAAATTATAATTTGCTGCCAAATACACCCATGGGCGATGATTTGCTCGAGGCTTTTGCGGAGGCCGCGTTGAAAGGGGAAGGGTTGGGAAAGAATGGACAAACTGATTTTCTTACCGTTTCATTTTCATGCCCTGATTTAATCGGGCACAGCATGGGGCCAAACTCAGTGGAGATCGAAGACACCTACATTCGGTTGGATAAAAATATTGAAGCCTTGCTCGCAAATCTGGATAAAGAAGTTGGAGAACATAATTATATCGTTTTCCTCACGGCCGATCATGCCGTGGCAGATGTGCCGCGCTATTTGAAAGACAATAAGATGCCAGCGGGGAATTTCATGGACTCCAAAACGCTAAAAAATGAATTGAACACGTTGCTACAAAAAAATTTCCCAGGGAAAACGTTAGTTGAGGCAGTCGTCAACAATCAGGTCTTCTTTAACTCAGAATTGTTTGCAGGCGACCCGAAAACATCGGGCATTGATTTGCTAATCGCCACCGAACTGGTCACCACCTTTCTTCAAGCAAAAGAAGGTGTGGCAGAAGTTTTTTCTAAAAATTATATCAAACAAGGAAGTTACAACGAGACTGGAACAAAGGGGATGATTGTGCGCGGCTACAACTTCAAACGAAGTGGAGACATAAGCTATGAACTCGAACCCGGGTGGATTGCCGGTGGTGGCCCTCAAGGCACGTCTCATGGAACTTCGTATGCCTATGATACCAATGTGCCAATTTTATTTTATGGAAAAGGAATAAGAAAGGGAAGTTCTGCAGCCTATCATCCCATTACAGACATAGCGCCAACGCTATCGGTTTTGCTAAACATAAAATTTCCAAGCGGGTGTACCGGTCAACCGATTACTGAAATCATAGATAGAAATTAAACCGTTAAAAATCCTCCGCGATCTCTTCGATTTTTTTCTTTTTATCAGCATACATATTCATCACAACAGGGTAGGAGCGATAGGTAAGGGTTACGTCTTTGCGTGATCCTTTGTAAACTAAACTGATTTGTTTGGGCGCCCGCCAATAATAGCTTTCACTCCGTATGCTATAAGTAGCTTTGCCATACAATTTTATAAGCCCTTTCATAATGCGAGGATCTTTCGGGGTGGTTACAATGATCTCGTAGATCAACCCTTTATAGGTTTTTAATTCAACGTTTTCAACCTTGGCATCGCCAACTTTCTCGTAGTCCGGATGATTAACTTCATACAATTTGGCTTCAAATTCTTTTAGTTCGGTAATGTCTTTCTTGAACTCCGCT
Source organism: Cytophagales bacterium (assembly GCA_027317105.1). Taxonomy (GTDB): domain Bacteria; phylum Bacteroidota; class Bacteroidia; order Cytophagales; family Cyclobacteriaceae; genus ELB16-189. The sequence continues at coordinate 931 of DAHVFH010000146.1, read as the reverse complement.
CCTTTGATACTATCCACCAAACTCCCCAGTTTGATGTCTTTAAATCCGTTTCTTTGAATAAGTTCTGTGTTGTTCTGACCTTTTACAGATGAAAACGAAAAGACAACTAAAACAAGACAGATTAACCTCATGGCTTGGGTTCGGTAAATTGAACAGGGAAACTTACTAAGGTTTTGTCCCAGGCCAAAACAATTTCTGCGGTATCTGTTTTTTGATCAATGCGGATGGTGAAGGGTTCATAGACTAGATTCCCTAAAGTGGATTTTGCCGGCACCTCAAATCGAAGCACATCCTTTTTGAAATTGTAATTATACGCTCCCCACAACCCAAGATCGCTGTTAAAAATGATCGTCCATTTTTCTTTTCCAGGAATAGTAAATAAGGAATAGGTGCCCGCTTTCAAAAGAAGGCTATCTACTTTGATGTCTTGAGTGATCGTTATTTCGGTTGCTTCATTTGCACCGGTACGCCAAACTTGGTCATAGGGAACTAATCCTCCAAAAATTTCACGACCGTTTTTTTGTGGTTGGCCATACGTGATTTTTAAATACGTGTTTTTGTAATGGGCCGCGACTAGAGCTAAAGGACTAATCCTTGGCGTTAAACTTTCCTGGCCGTTGGCGTAGGATATCGAAAATAAAACGATTAGGAAGGAGATAAAAGAAAATTTCATTCAGTCAACGTTAAGCGCACGAAGTTAAGAAATTGAATTCATTCTGTACTTTTGAATCGAATTTTCAATCCAGAAGAAATGAATTTACGTCCAGCCTTTGATGATATCTATATGGAATTGGCAGTAAACCTGGCCAAGCGCTCGCATTGCATCAAGCGACATGTTGGTGCGGTACTCACCAAAGACACACGTATTATTTCAATTGGTTACAATGGCCCCCCTAGCGGCACACACAATTGTGATGAGCAATGGCCAGAA
>DAHVFH010000120.1 GCA_027317105.1 Cytophagales bacterium | reverse complement strand
AGGAGAAAGTCATTAGCTTCAAAAAAATCAAAGGACGTCTCGCTGGCGTTGCAAACCAAGACTTACAACGAATCCTTTTGGAAAAATTATAATGTAATCCTGGATAATCCGTTGGATAAAGAGATTGAAAAATTCTTTGAAATTCAGGAGAGCAAACTCAGGAAAAGAGAAAAATAAAATTAATATTAATTCTCAATCCCAAAATTATTCCCCATCAATAAACCGCTGCGTGATCGGTTGATACGAATCAATTCTTCGATCGCGTAGAAATGGCCAGTGAATGCGAACATTATCGGTTTTGTTTAAATCCAATTCAACTACAGTCACTTCTTCTTGATCGTGCGTGGCTTTATGTAGAAGCGTGCCTAACGGATTGGATACAAAAGAACCACCCCAAAATTTCATCGCGCCATTTTGTTCAAAACCTACGCGGTTTACACTCACCACATGCACTCCGTTGGCCACGGCATGACTTCGCTGAATGGTTTGCCAGGCGTTGTACTGCTCGGTATTAGTGGCTTCATCTTGGGCGGTTGCCCAGCCGATGGCGGTGGGATAAAATAAAATTTCAGCGCCCATTAGCGCAGTGATGCGGGCAGCTTCAGGATACCATTGGTCCCAGCAGATCAACACCCCGAAGGTGGCAAACTTGGTTTTAAATACTTTGTAGCCAAGATCGCCAGGTGTGAAATAGAATTTTTCGTAAAATGAGGGGTCATCAGGGATATGCATCTTCCGGTATTTGCCGAGATAGCTGCCATCTGCGTCTAGCACGGCTGTTGTGTTGTGGTAAATGCCTTGTGCTCTTTTTTCAAAAAGCGAAGCGATGATGACCACCCCTAATTCTTTAGCAACGCCAGATAATTTATCGGTGGATGGGCCTGGGATGGATTCTGCTAGTTTAAAGTGTTCGTAATCTTCAGTATCGCAGAAATACAATGATGTAAAAAGTTCTTGCAAGCAAACGATTTGTGCGCCCTTACTGGCTGCCTCCTTAACTTTTGCAATTGCCTTGGCGAGATTTTCTTCTTTGTTGCCAGTGCAACTCATCTGCACCAGCCCGACTTTTACTTTTTTTGACACGGTTTTTACTTTGCCACAAAACTACAATCGTAATTCATAAAACTAAAATCACGATTTTCCTTTCAATGCTCTCACCATTTCTCGTTTACCAGAAGACCCTGGAAGCGATTCTACGATAAGCCCTAAACTTTTCAGATCACGCTTGAGCTGACCTTTAGCGCAATAAGTCACAAAAACCCCTCCTTCTTTCATTGACTGAACTACCTTTTCTAAAATCGCCATTGCCCACATTTCGGGCTGCTTGGAGGGAGCGAAGGCATCAAAAAAAATAACATCAAACTGGTTAGGTTTTAGTTGAAAAAGAAATAAATCATTATTGATTTTTTGAAGCATAAAATGATTGGATAGAATTACTTCTTGATCCCATCCTTCATCATGAATCCGTTGAAATTGAGAAGTGAGACTTTCATCGTTCAATAAGGAAACGAAGTTAAGCTGCGCGGCTGTTTTCAAGGCAATTGGATTACATTCAATCGAAGTATACTCAATCTTTAACTTATTTTCTTCGGCAAACTTCAGAGAAAGTAAGGCATTGAGTCCTGTACCCAACCCGACTTCAAAAACGGAAATTGAATTTGGTTTTTGCGAGTCCAGAAAAAACCGGAGACCATTATTTATAAAAACATGATTGGATTCCTGGATGGCTCCGCGGGTGGAGTGGTAGGTTTCTTTTAGCGCAGTATTGAATAATGTGTTGGAACCATCCTCGGTAGCGATAATTTGCAATTCTTCAGGCATACATCAATTTTCCACTGGGTTCTGGGATCGGTCTTTTCATTTTAAGTGCCGTTTCAATCCATTCATTAATAACGATTTCAACGTTTGCAAGTGCTTCTTTATGGCTTTGCCGTCAGCAGCGCAACCTAGCAGCTCAGGGACTTAGGCTATATAAGCACCATCCTCTTTACTCCAGTAGATCACTACTTCGTATTTATGATTGTTCTTCATGTGTCAAAGATAAATTCTTAGAAAAGAAAAGCAATCATTGTATTTTTTATATCGCTGACAACACCATTGGTTGGCCAAGAGTAAATACAAATGAACTATGTGATTTTCTATGTTTCTATATGTCTATGTGGTTCAATGATTTGCTCAAATGATTCTTGAAATTAACGCCACCGCATACGCATTCGCACCTTCTTCGCGTCCTACATACCCTAATCTTTCGTTGGTTGTGGCCTTGATGGAGACGTCATCAACCTCTACATTCATGAGTGGCGCGAGTACATTTTTCATTTCTTCAATGTGTGGATTGATTTTTGGTTTTTCTAAAACCACGGTGCAGTCCACATTTTCAATTTTCCACCCTTTGGCAGCTAGCATGGTGGTTACTTCTTTCAGAAAATATTTGCTGTCTTTTCCTTTCCATCGTTCATCGGTGTTTGAAAAGTGAAATCCAATATCACGAAGGTTGGCCGCTCCAAGCAACGCATCGCAGATCGCGTGAATCAGCACATCCGCATCGCTGTGCCCAACGGCCCCTTTCTCCGAAGGAAGTTTTATGCCGCCTAAAAAGAAATCACGGCCCGATTCCAACGGGTGAACATCAAATCCAAGACCAACGCGAATTTTCATTTTTTTTAGTTTTTAATGGAGTGGTAGTACATCACGCTTGAATTTTCTGCCGTCAAAATATCTTTGGCCACTCGCTTTACATCGCTAGCCGTAACTTTTTCGATGTTTTCTATTTCCAGATTCACCAACTTGGCATCTCCGCTTAACGCAGCAAAAGCTAAGTTCATGGCACGGTTAATTACTTCCACTTCGCCAAATTCTAAAGTAGCAACCGATTGATTTTTTGCTTTTCTCAACTCATTTTCACGAATGCCTTCCAAAACTATTTTTTGCAAGATTTTATCGACTTCTACCTCAGCTTCTTCCAATACAACTCCGTCCTTCAACCTTCCATTGATTATCAACAATCCCGGGTCAATGCTTCCCATGGTAAATGAAGAAATGGAGTTGAATATTTCTCTTTCTTTCACCAATTCCTGATAAAGCCTGCTTGATTCGCCACGGCTCAAAATATCGCAGAGCATATCGATAGCATAATAATCAGGATCAAATCGGCCAGGTATATGAAAAGATTTGTATAGCGCATGGGCGGGAACTTTTGCTTCAATGTTCAGAATTTTCTTTCCCTTTTGTCTGGGTTCTATCGGCAAATTTCTCGCTTTCTTTTTTCCGGAGGGAATCGGACCGAACCATTTTTCAGAAAGGGTTTTTACTTGTTCTAAGGTCACATTTCCCGCCACGACAAGAATCGCATTGCTTGGGATGTAGTGAGTAAAGAAAAATTCGCGCACGTCATCCATAGTTGCATTTTCGATGTGTGAAATTTCTTTTCCGATGGTTGCCCATTGATACGGATGAGTTTCGTAGGCAAGCGGTCTGAGTTTAAGCCACACATCTCCGTAAGGTTGATTGAGGTATCGTTGTTTAAACTCCTCGATCACCACCTTCCGTTGCACTTCCAGTACTTTGGGGTCAAACGATAGACTCAACATACGGTCGCTTTCCAACCAGAAACCCGTTTCCAGATTTGCCGCTGGCACAGTCAGGTAATAATTAGTGATGTCTGTATTGGTGAAAGCATTGTTTTCGCCACCCACCAGTTGCAAAGGCACATCGTAATTTGGAATGTTTTTCGATCCGCCAAACATGAGGTGTTCGAAGAGATGTGCAAATCCTGTTTTGTTTGACTGCTCGTCTCGCGAACCGACATCGTACAAAATGTTCATCACCGCAATTTGGACCGTGTGATCTTCGTGCACGATTACACGGAGGCCATTGTCAAGAGTGAATTCTTTAAATAAAATCATAGTAGTTTCAAAAATAGGAAAGTGGACGGTAATTTGCCTTGTCTAAAATATTTATTGCCCTCAACGGGCCTGCTGAAATAATGATAATATTATCTTGTAAGATAAACCTAATCACTTTTGCCAAGTCAAAGCAGCAAATCGCTAAATCATGATTTCACGAAGAGCATTTGTAAAAGCTGGTGGGTTGGCCTTGTTTGGTATTGGTGTGGGTGGAGTTCCAGCTTTTGTAACTCGCGCTGTGGCACAGCCCAAATTCATCAATCCTTACAAGAAAAATAAAATTCTCGTCTGCATTTTTCAGCGTGGCGCAATGGATGGTCTAATGGCGGTAACACCATTTACCGATCAATATCTAAAGGAAACGCGCCCTACACTTTTTATGAATGCCGATAGCAAAGGCGCACTTCTGGACTTGGACGGACGCTTTGGATTACATCCCGGCTTCAGTTCCTTTCAACAATTATTTCAAGACAGGCAATTGGCCATCGTGCATGGCATGGGCTCGCCCAACAACACGAGAAGCCATTTTGATGCACAGGACTACATGGAAAGCGGAACGCCTTTTCGCAAGGGAACTGAAAGCGGCTGGCTTAACCGGGCAATCGGTTTGCTAGGCCATGACGGCAGCCCACTGCGTGGGGTTAGCTTAACCACCAGCTTGCCCCGCTCGTTTTATGGCGACAACCCTTCTATTGCCATCAATAATCTGAATGACTTTGCGATTCAGATGAGAGGAAATAAATCAGGTGTCAATGTTGCGGCTCAAAGCTTTGAAGAACTATATGATCAAACCAGCGACCAACTCTTGAGGGAAACGGGCAAGGAAAGCTTTGAAGCCATTAAACTCTTACAAAAGGCTGATGTTAAAAATTATAAACCCGCTAACGATGCGGTCTATCCTGCCAGCGGATTGGGTAATGCGCTGAAACAAATTAGTCAGCTTATAAAACTGGATGTGGGGTTGGAAGTCGCCTTCGCGGAAAGTGGAGGTTGGGACACGCATGTAAACCAAGGAACGGACAAAGGAATTTTTGCCCGCAATGCTATGGACTTGAGCAATAGCATGGTTGCCTTTTGGAAAGACCTTGGCCAACTACAAGATGATGTTACCCTTATGACGATGACTGAATTTGGCAGAACGGTAAAACAAAATGGTACGGGTGGCACTGATCACGGCCGTGCCAGTTGTATGTTTATTGTCGGCAATAACGTGCAGGGAGGAAAAGTACATGGCACCTTAAATCTACTCGCTATCGAAAACCTGGAAGATGGCCGAGACCTCCCAGTGACGACCGACTTCCGCAGTGTGTTCAGCGAAGTGGCCGACAAGCACCTTGGTTTGACAAATGATAGGATTCTTTTTCCCGACTGGGAGGGTTCGACCATTGGAGTGATGAAAACGTAACCAACATGAGCTTCAAGATATTTCGCGCATTGTCTCTTGCTTTTGTCTTCACCGCGTTTAGCGGGTTTGATCTTAACCACGTGACGAAGAAAGGCTTCCCCTATCGGAAAGCAGGTCTAACGGATCGGCAAGCTGCCGCTCATTTGTTGAGCCGCTTTACCTTTGGTGCAAGGCCGGATGAGGTGGATCAAGTTTTGAAAGTGGGAATTGAGAAATGGTTTAGACTTCAACTCGAAGGGAGGCGGTCTGACGAAGCCCTCAACGATAGACTAAAATCCTACGATGCCTTAACGTTGAGTAATACCGAAGTGCTCGCGCAATTTCCTGACGGTGGTGAGGTAAGGAAAATGGTTATTGCTGACGGTTTTGTTTCCAAAGATTCCATTGCCCTACTTGATAAAGGCGAATTAAAGGAAAAACTAAAAGCCTATCGGGAAAAAAAAGGTCTGCGCGAAGAGCGGGAATTGTTTCGTCAATTTATCAACCAAAAGATTGTACGTGCTACCTATGGCCAAAATCAACTGCATGAAGTGCTCACCGATTTTTGGTTCAATCATTTCAATGTCTCCATCACCAAAAATCAATGTGCCCGATTTATCCCCGCTTATGAACGTGATGTAATTCGTCCGAATGTTGCTGGAAAGTTTCAAGATTTACTGATCGCTACCGCCAAGTCGCCTGCCATGCTGGTGTATTTGGATAACTTTTCGAGCATGGGCATCAATGACAATTTTGGGAATCGTAAAAACAATAGAAGGCAGTTAAAGGCAAACCTTACTGCCGATCAAGAAAAAAAATTGGAAAGGAGAAAAAAGTCGCAAGGACTCAATGAAAACTATGCCCGCGAGCTGATGGAACTGCACACCCTTGGCGTGGATGGTGGCTACACCCAAAAGGACGTGACTGAGGCAGCGCGTGTGCTAACCGGATGGACTATTTACCCAATGAAAGAATATGGTGCTTCTGCCAACATTAGAAAAGTATTGGATAAAATCGGTGAAGAAAATTTGAAAAGCAAAGGGTTTGTACACGATGGTGATTTTCTTTTTGCCATTAATCGGCACGATCCCAACGAAAAAACGGTGTTGGGCAAAAAATTCAAATCAGGTGGTTATCAAGATGGCGTTCAACTCTTGACGCTGCTAGCCCGTCATCCGTCTACCGCAAAATTCATCTGCAAAAAATTGGCGGTCCGTTTTGTGAGTGATAATCCTCCTCAAACACTGATCGATAAGATGGTTGAGGTATTCAATAATAAAAATGGAAGGATTTCTGAAGTGCTTACCGCAATAGTTTCCTCCTCCGAATTCTGGAGTGCAGAAGCAATGCGCGCCAAAACAAAATCACCATTTGAATATGCCATCAGTAGTGTGCGCGCCTTGAATGCGGACGTGAAAATGCCTTATCAACTAAATGAATGGGTCACCCGCATGGGACTGAAGTTGTATTTTTACCAGGCGCCCACTGGCTTTCCCGATCGAGGGCAATATTGGATCAATACAGGTTCATTACTGAACAGAATGAACTTTGGCCTTGCGATCGCCTCCAAGAAAATTCCAGGCATAGCATTCGATCTGCTTGCCCTCAACAATCATCACGAACCTGAAAGTGCAAAGGTCGCTTTATCGATTTATGCCCAACTAATGCTGCCTGAGCGCAACATTGACCCTACCATCCAACGACTCACTCCCCTCATCAATCACCCAACTATCCAAAAAAATATTGAGGAAGCTACCAGAAAAGAGCCAGTCGTATCGAATAACGATGACCTGATGATGAACGAAAACTACACCGCTGGAGGGCCAGAAAAAAAAGAACACATTAAAAAGTCTTTTGGCGACAATTCTCTGCTCGCTCAGGTGGTAGGCATTATTATTGGGTCACCGGAGTTTCAAAGGAGGTAGTAAATTTTTTTATCCAAAAATCTTTCTGAACCCATCAAAAGCTAAGAATTCGTTTCCCTTAGTATCCTTTTTTTATCTTTCTTTGTGAATTTGAAAATTGTTATTATTAACGATAATTTCCAGGATGAGGCGTTAGAGCATTTTCATTACGATCAATTTTGGTCAGCCGAGCATCCCGATTACACGCTCAATTGTGGTCTCAGGGTTTACAAGTTACAATTCATGACCAATGAAGCGGGCAAGATTGATAAAATCAAAACAAAAGTGTAGGAGCAGACCTGGAGGTCGTAGAATGAAGGAATAAATTGCGGAGCTAGAAGGTGTCAATTACTAAAAACTAATATTCCCTTATTTACGTCTGTTTAATAAAACCAACTACCATGAACACGATACTAGGTGCTAACGGAGCGATCGCCACTCAACTTTCAAAAATTCTGCCTGAATATAACAAGCCGATCAGGCAGGTGAGCAGAAACCCGAAAAAAGTTAATGCTTCTGATGAATTGGTCTCGGCAGATTTGTTGAATTATGAACAAACAGAGAAAGCCGTAGCAGGGAGTGAAGTGGTGTATTTATTGGCAGGCTTGAAGTATGATATTAAAGTTTGGCAACGCGACTGGCCTGTCTTAATGCGAAATGTGATTGATGCTTGCAAAAAGCACAACACCAAGTTGGTCTTTTTTGATAACGTTTACGCGTATGGTTTGGTGAAAGGCACCATGACTGAAAATACACCATTCAATCCGACCAGCAAGAAAGGAGAAGTAAGGGCAAAAATTGCCACCATGCTTTTGGAAGAAATCAAAGCCGCTAATCTTGAAGGAATGATTGTACGTGGTGCCGACTTCTACGGGCCGAATGTTTTGCTCAGTTTAACGCACTCCATGGTAACCGAAAAGATGAAGGCAAAAAAAACAGCACAGTGGATTGGAAATCCGAAGGCCATCCACACGTTCACCTATACCCCCGATGCCGGAAAAAGTTTGGCACTCCTTGGCAATTCTGCTGCAGCATTTAATCAAACCTGGCATGCGCTCACCGGCAAAGAGAAAATTACTGGCGAAGAATATATTAGGATCGCTTGTGCGCTGGCCGGACAACCCTACAAAATACAAGTATTGCCAAAATTTGGGGTGAAAGTGCTTGGACTATTTATCCCGGTGTTGCGCGAGTTTGTAGAAATGATGTATCAATTTGAAAACGATTATATCTTCGACAGCACCAAAATTGAAAAAGCGTTTAACGCGGAGGCCACTTCCTATAAAACAGGGATAGCTGAAACGCTGAAGGGATGAACTTGATGTAGAAATTCGTTTTAAAGTAATTCTTTCATAGCGGTTGATGCTTTTCCTTTTTAGCGGAGTTGGGGCTATCTTTACATTCCTATGTCGACACAATCCTTTCATTTTTCATCCGCGCCCGAACCGCATCGTATCCGTACCCTTCAAATCCTTAAACAATACCCCGATGTAAAACGGCTGATGGGCAAAAACCCACTGACGATTTTTGCCATCCTTGGCTTAGTGGGTGGCATGATTGGGATTTCTTATTTCCTCAGGGATTCTGCCTGGTGGGTGGTGTTGCTGGTGGCGTATGGCATTGGCGCGTTTTTTAATCATGCCCTATTTGTGATGATTCACGAATGTTCACATCATTTGTTATTCAAGATTAAAGCATTGAACCGATTGGCGGCCATTTTATCCAACTTGCCCATCGTTTTCCCTTCGGCAATCTCGTTTGAACGCTATCATATTAAACATCATTCTTTTCAGGGTGTTCATGAACTGGACGCAGACCTTCCCGATTTTTGGGAAGCCAAATGGATCAACAATACCACCTTGGGCAAGGCCCTTTGGCTTCTGCTGTTTCCTGTTTTTCAGGTGATCCGTACATTCCGTTTAAAAGAAATAAAACCCGTAGACGGTTGGATTATCACCAACTGGACTATCCAACTCTCTTTTGATGTGGCCATCTGGGTTTTTATTGGGCCGCAGGCTTTTGCATTTATGTTGGCAAGCTTCTTTTTTTCGGTGGGTCTTCACCCGTTGGGCGCCCGTTGGATACAGGAACATTACCTGACATTAGATGAAAACCAGGAGACCTATAGTTATTATGGAGGATTAAACACGTTGGCATTCAATGTGGGCTTTCACAATGAGCATCACGACTTCCCTTCCATTCCCTGGAACCGATTGCCGGAATTAAAGAAGAGCGCGCCCACTTTTTACGATTCGCTGTTTTCGCACCAATCCTGGACGAAATTGTTTTTTCGGTTTCTCTTCGATAAAAAGATTTCTCTGTATTCCCGCACCGTGCGCAACGAACGCGGCAAAGTGAAACTAACAGATGAGAGTAAGCCGGACTTGGAGATGGTGAAAGAAAAGGAATTAGCATAGTGGTTTGAAATCACTACAATTTGATTGACGTTTCGTGCTGTTCAGTAGGCTTGGATTAAGACATCTGTTGGGATATTCAGCTTGTCATGTAATTGCCTAATCATGTCAAGCGACAATTTTCTCTTTTTATTCAAAATTTCGCTCGCCCTGCTTTTAAGTCCAACCACTTTCGCTAAATCAGTCTGAGAATAACCCAATTGTTCCATCCTGAATTTAATAGCCTCAATGGGATCTGGTAAGTCAATTGGAAAATGCTCATTTTCATATTGGTCAATCAAAATACCCAATATCTCTAGCTCGTCCCCCTCAACTGTTCCTCTTTTTGAATCAAAGATTGCCTCCAGCCTACTTAACGCATTTTTATAATCTTTTTTAGTCTTTATTGGTTTTAAATTCATAGTCTTTAGATTTTAATAGCATCAATCCGATCGTAAAGTCCTCTTTGAGCCAAGCACCATTTCTGATAAGTGAGACTATTCCAATATAACTTTCTCTTTTTTAGGATACTTAACTTCGTACTGAAAATTAATTTCTTTTTGTTGTTGAGGATCTAAGTTTAATTCCCAAACAATCTTTCCCGTCTTATCCTTAATCTGCCCCTTGCTGAGTTCCAAAGGAGTAACGGAAATATCGCTAATTACGGGGACTGGTATTTGGTCGAACAGGGAAAGTTTAATAGGGAGAGACTTTTTGTTTCTAATACTTATTTTGAATCCCCTCGTTTCAACTACGTTTCCCCCAAGCGTTTTCCGTTTTGAGAATTCCTGATTTTTCTCACGGGCAATGACAATGTTTCGATCACGACCTAATGAGATATTCAATGTGTCCTGAGATGATTTGGCATCAAGGATAGAGCTACCGACAAATGCGTCCTCGAAATACAGATTGGCCTCTCCTTCCAATAAGTTGTATTGATCCCAATTGATAATTCTTGCAATTAGGAAAGCATCTTTGTCTAGCTTAGGAATAGCATAATACTCGTAAATCCCTTCAATTTCATATTTCTTTAAGTCAACACGTAGCTTTTCGCCATTGGACTTGATTGAATATGGAGTTTCAACCTCAATTTCTACGGTTGTTTGATTTTCAATAATAGTTGTAATAAGGGTTTCGTTTTTTCTTTTTGATCGGCTAACTTGAACACCGGATACTCTCCCTGATAATGCGTCCGAGGCATCACCAGAGGATCCGTATCCTGTAACGACTACTTCTTGTAGCTGAGTTACATCCGACTTTAGCCTAACATTTATTTCAGGTTTGTCAATCTCGATTTCCTCGGTCATCAATCCTATGAATGAAAATACCAATTGTGCTGCCCCGTTCGGCAATGTTAGACCGTAACTTCCGTCTGTGTCCGTTACCGTTCCTATCGTAGTACCTTTAACGAGTACATTTACTCCGGGTAGTGGCTGCCCGTCTTCCCCAACTACTTTGCCCTTCACATTGTGAACAGGACTTCTATTAACACCGAAAATATCTTCGATGACTGTATTCCTGGCGAAATTTAAATTCCAGGTTTTCAATTCGGGCATAACCCCACTTTGGTTAGGATTTCCATTTGAAAAGCGAAGCTTGACGTTTTTCCAGTCAATGCCTGTGTTTTGAAATACTTCCGCCTTATAAGTCAGCTCCAGCGGACTTTTAACATCGTGAACTCTAACATCATATTTAGGATACCACCCTGCATTTGAAACTATATAAGTTAAATGAAATTCAGATTTAGTCTGCTTTAGGCAATGAACTCGAATCTCTATTTCGCTCGTGGGCAGCGTTTTTCGATCATTTTCAGCTTTTAATTGTTTCATTAAAGCCGCTTGGTCTTTCTTAGCTTGACCGATACTTTTTTTCACCTTTATTTCTTCTTCTTTGTACTTCGTAATTTCTGTTTCATAGAAATCAATTGTTTGCTTTAGTTGAATTATTGTAACCCCTGAATTCTGAGAGCCTACTTTTTTATTTTCATTTAAAATACTCTGCTTCTCCTTTAGTACGTCAAGCCTTGCCTCCTCTTTTGAGGTTACTGACAATGACGATTCCAGCAAATTAGTCAAGCTATCTACCCTGTTACTTTTCCTAATTTCGTTCAGATAGTTCAATTTTTGATTAACAGATAGCAGAACAAAGTCACCATTTGTTTTAACCTGAATACTCTTCTCGTCAATAAACGGGGACAAGTTTTTAATCTTGAAAACTGTGTTTCCGTTAGGAACGATAGTAGTTCCCACCTCAAATATTTGTGCTCCTTCTAAAAAAACGGTAACCTCTTTGATGTCTGTTAGAAGTTCCTTTTCATTAAAATTTTGCGAGAAACCAATTAAGGTAACTAGCAGAAGAGAAAATGTAAGCGTAAGTTTCATAACATTTTTATTATTAGATGCCATTTCTTTTGAAATTCCATAAATGGATTGAAAGATCTTATCAGAACGTAATAATAAACAATTCTTAACTTGCCGCACTTTCTTAAACATGAATTCTCGCGTAAAAAACTCAGTAGCGAAACACTCCTTTGAGCCATAGTTAATCGAAGGGACAGAGAAGGGAAAGGAGTATTAATAAGTTGACTTTAGAAAACCTTCCGCAGTCATTACGGGAAGGGATGAGCGTTTGTAATCTTTTAAGTTTCGGGTCACAATTACGGAAGCTTTATTCTCAAGGGCTGCGTAGTGTTGTACACCGTCCTCAAAGTCAGTAAAATCAGAGGATAGCGCCAAGTTTATACTTTTTTCGCCTACTGATATAACTTGAACCAAAGTCTTAAACCGAAGCAAAATCTTTTTTGATTCCGAATTGGAATATTTCTTTCTTAATATATAATGGATCGTTGTAAAACTTAATGAGGAAACTAGAAGCTTTATTTCCTTTAAGTCCGCCCTCGAAAATAGGATCGCTGCGCTTTTGTAAAAGGGTTCTCGCTGTTCCAATAAGTCCAGAACAATATCGGTGTCTACAAAAACATTTTCCATTATTTGTATTTCTTCCCTAGAAAATCAGCATACTCGTTTTTGTATCCTATGGGTACGTTTTTCAAAACACCCGAAAGACTTTTGACCAAGGGCGTAATAGCTTCCTCATCGACAGAAACGGTTGTTATCTTGTCAAGATAGTTTTCAATCATCTTGGAAAGGCTGGTTTTTCTTTTTTTAGCGAAGGTTTTACCCCGTTCTATTGTTTTCTTTTTAAGCCGGAGTGTCAGTTTGGTATCCATACGTACAAAATAAAATAAATTATACGCATGAAAAAAGCATCCTGCCATTTAATTATCTAAGTGTCCGCTTTATCTTGCATCTTCATTTCAACGTACCATGAAATTCTTCCGCAAAAAATATTCAGATCAAACCCTTCTTCAACTTTATGAAGCACTCCTTCATCCGCGCCTGATTGAAGAGAAGATGCTCATTCTCCTTCGGCAAAATAAAATCAGCAAGTGGTTTAGTGGCATCGGGCAAGAGGCCATTTCGGTGGGGATTACAGCCGCCTTAAATCAAGATGAATATATTTTGCCCATGCACCGAAACCTGGGTGTGTTCACTGGCCGCAACCTTCCGTTCGAAAAATTATTCGCCCAATGGCAAGGCACGATGAGCGGTTATACCAAAGGCCGCGATAGGTCTTTTCATTTTGGTACGAATGAACACCACATCGTGGGGATGATCTCGCACCTTGGTCCACAAAATGGCGTGGCCGATGGAATCGCCCTCGCCACCAAACTGAAAAAGGAGAACAAAGTCACCGTAGTTTTCAATGGCGATGGTGGAACGAGTCAAGGGGATTTTCATGAAGCGTTAAACGTGGCAGCCGTTTGGGATCTGCCGGTGATTTTTGTGATTGAGAACAATGGCTACGGGCTGTCCACGCCAAGCAACGAGCAATTTCGCTGTAAGCAATTTATCGACAAAGCAATTGGCTATGGAATAGAAGGTGTGAAAGTGGACGGCAATAATGTGTTGGAAGTGTATGACACCGTAAAAAATCTTGGAGAAGGTTTAAGAAAAAAACCAAGACCGATTTTATTGGAATGCATCACCTTTCGTATGCGCGGCCACGAAGAAGCAAGTGGCACGAAATACGTTCCGAAAGAGTTGATGGACACCTGGGCGAAAAAAGATCCACTCGAGAATTATGAGAACTACTTATTAAACGAAAAAGTGACGGATCAAAAGTCGGTGGATGCCCTTCGGAAGAAAATAAAAAAGGAGATTGATGAAGGGCTGGCGATTGCCTTTGAAGAAAAACATCCGGTTGCAAATACGGAAACAGAATTGAACGATGTGTATGCACCATTTATTCAGATCGTCACCGAACCTGCTTCAGAGAAAAAATCGGAGAAACGTTTTATCGATGCCATCAGCGATGGACTTCGACAAAGTATGGAGAAGCATTCCAACCTGGTGTTGATGGGTCAAGACATTGCCGACTATGGAGGGGTTTTTAAAATCACGGATGGCTTTGTAAAACTGTTCGGTAAAGATCGCGTGCGCAACACGCCTTTATGTGAAGCGGCTATCGTGGGTGCGAGTCTTGGTCTTTCCATCAAAGGAATGAAGGCTATGGTAGAGATGCAATTTGCCGATTTCGTCACCGAAGGATTTAATCAGATCGTGAATAACCTGGCCAAAACGCATTGGCGCTGGGGGCAACCGGTTGATGTGGTGGTGCGCATGCCCACAGGAGCGGGCACGGCCGCTGGCCCTTTCCACTCGCAGAGTAACGAAGCCTGGTTCTTTCATACGCCAGGGTTAAAAATTGTTTACCCTTCCAATCCCTACGATGCGAAAGGGCTTTTGTGCGCCTCCTTTGAAGATCCCAATCCCTATTTATACTTTGAACACAAATTGCTGTATCGGTCAATCAAAGATTTTATCCCCGATGATTATTACACGGTAGAAATAGGCAAAGCAAAATTAGTGAGCGAAGGAAATGATCTTTCCATTATTACGTATGGTATGGGAGTACATTGGGCAAAAGAGATTTTGGAGTCAATGCCGGATGTGAAAGCCGATGTACTTGATCTACGAACACTTTTGCCTTGGGATAAAGAAGCCGTAGAACAAACGGTGAAGAAAACCAATCGGGTATTGATTTTGCATGAGGACACGTTAACGGGCGGTATCGGTGGCGAGATCGCAGCCTGGATCAGTGAGCATTGTTTCAGCTACCTTGATGCACCGGTTATGCGTGTAGCTTCTTTGGACACCGCCATTCCCTTTGCCCCGACATTGGAAAATAATTTTCTTCCTAAAGGAAGGTTGAAAAGTAAAATTGAAGCGTTGATGAAATATTAACGGTTTAAAAAATGAGAAGAGATTTCTTCCCATTCTTCTTCAAGGTTAACTTTTGGAAAATTTTTCCCTGCTCGGTTGTACCAATATTGGGCATTGCCTTTATCGCCTTCCTTACGATGGAGGTAAGCATGAATCCATGCTCCATTTGAGTTGTCAATGTCCTGAATAATGTTGTGCGCTTCTTCCCAGTTTCCTTTCTCATCATGCCACAAGGCTATTAGATAAGTATTTATTCCTTTCGGAGGTTCAGAAAGTTGAAGGGAAGTTTTTAGTTCGATGAGCGTCATAAAAAAATCATTTGATCGTAGTCTGAGTGATTTCAGGAAAACCATTCCATCACAATTTTTGTTAATTTAGCCTGTTTAATTAAAAGATTCTAAGGAAATCATTGCCTGAAATTTTGGCTTTACTAAAATCATATCGTTTCATTCTCCTGGCCGTAGTAATCTGCATTATTGCCATACCTTCCTATTCACAAAATACCAAAGGGGACAAGCCGGCCAATATCCAACGTTCGATCTTACGCATCCCAAGGCTAAAAACCAAGAAGAAGGGTGGCGACAAAGCTTATACCGGAGACATTTCAGGCCGGAGGATAAGGACAAAAAATAAATCCTCGGCAGTAAGAGCAATTCAAACCGGCCCATTGCCCTATGCAAAAAAGCACCCTAAAGAAGTAAGCAGAGTGGGTAAACCAATTGGAGGTGGCAATAAAGTTCGCATTCGTTCTTCTACAGCCAAAGCAGCACGCAACAATGTTTACCCAAATCATGGAGAATTCGCCTATAACCCCTCAAGAAAACCTCACGACACTCAGCATCCTTATTCCAATGGGAGTGTATTTACAAATGTCGGTTCGTGGATTTCCAGAATTCCTCCGTGGTCAAAAAAGAGAATTCGTCCGCGATCCGCATCCAGAAGCTTTATTACGCGGGGCAGAAAAAATGTGTACTGGGGAAAACTCAGAATAGGAGAAAAACCAATTACGACTGATCTCACAGGCAGAACACTGAGGACTAAAAACTTCCATAGCCCGGGTTTGGGTGTTATTCCTGCTGGCGAGGTTTATAAAAGGAAAAAAAGACCAGCTGATCGCCCTTATAAGGGAGCATTCTCCAGCGGATTTGTCACATCAGGGCAGCGTGGAAGGGCTTGGAAAGGGGATATATCCGGCCATGCCATTCGAAACACGAAACCAAAAATTCAGCAGCCCCCTGGGCTTACACTTGGTTCATTAGGGCTTTCTAATTCCGGACCATATCGATCTTCACGCGCAATTCCAGGAAGGTATCCCGGCAAAGGCATTGGTATTTTTAAGCGCTTTCTAAACAAGTTTCAAGGTATTCGTGGGCCTCGCGGAGGAGGTAGCGCTAGCAGGGGATTCAACAATAACGGCAACCCTATTAACGTGCGAACACCCGGAGTAGGCGGTAACATTGGTAATTATAGTGGTAACATCCGTGGGCAAGGAAAAACGTTCAGCCAAGTGGGACTGAGCTTTTCGGGAAACCTCAAATCCGGACGGCCACTTAAAGGCGGGGGAAGTGTAAGCGGGTTTTGGAATAATGGAAACAGGGCAATTAATGTGAAGCCGCCAGGTATCGGTGCCAACATGGGTGATTACCGTGGCAGCATCCGCGGTCAAGGAAAAAGCTTTAGTCAGGAAGGGTTGAGTTTTTCTGGAAGCATAAAATCCAGGCGTCCGCTTAAAGGTGGGGGGAGTATTAGTGGTCGAGGCTTTAA
Source organism: Cytophagales bacterium (assembly GCA_027317105.1). Lineage (GTDB taxonomy): Bacteria > Bacteroidota > Bacteroidia > Cytophagales > Cyclobacteriaceae > ELB16-189. Next base: position 2,272 of record DAHVFH010000120.1, on the reverse strand, counting down.
CAATGGAGGTAGAGCCCTTGATGTGAGGACTCCTGGGATAGGGGCCAACATGGGCGACTTTAGCGGAAATATAAAATCAAGACGTCCACTGAAAGGAGGAGGAAGCATTAGTGGTTTCTGGAATAACAGGGGCGAATCAATTAATGTAAGAACGCCCGGTATTGGGGCAAAATATGTTGGGAAATACCAGGGTTTTTTTCGCGCTCAGGATGTTCGCAAAGGTTTCAGTCAGGACGGATTGGGTTATTCTGGAAACATACGGTCTGGTAGGCCCCTAAAAGGAGGGGGAAGTATTAGTGGTTCGTGGAACAATGGGGGTAGTCCACTCAACGTACGAACTGCTGCGCCCGGTGCTGGTCGAATTGGTACGTATACGGGTTTTTTTAAGAACTTTGAATTGTCACCAGGTTTTGGCTATCAGGGAGAAACATATAGAGGTTCAATAAAAGCTTGGAGGCAACCAAAAGGTGGCGGTAGCATTTCAGGCTCATGGAATAATAATGGAAATGCAATTCAAGGAAAGGCTTATTCTCCTTCCACCTTGAAAATAGGATCTTTCGCGGGAAATCTTAAAGCGAAAAAACAACAAAAAGGTGGAGGGAGTATCAGTGGCATAGTCTGGAATAATGATCAGCAAGCTATTTTGCCTAGAACACCGAGTTCGGGTGATGCCAAGAACGCTGATTATTCTGGAAGAATACGCCTGCCTTTTTTTAGAAATAGATATATCCGCAACCCGAAATCAAATCGGCAAGCAATTAAAGAAATCAGACCGGGTAAAAGTGCTTATGAAGTAGAAGGTCTTCAAGTTAAAGTGAAACAAAGGGAATACGCCCGCAATAAAGTAAGTGTAAAAGGTGCTCTTCCCGGGGTTGTACCCGAAAAAAATTCAGTAAAAGCTAGCGAATATGATGGCCGCATGAAAATGATGTGGTCGTTTAAGAAAAATCCCAGCAGCCATGAAGATGCGCTGCGGTCAAGAAAGCCAACAAATTCTTTTATGAAAGGTAATGATTTTGCCGGCAGACTGAGTATGAAAAAGTATGTGCACAATCCACAGAGTAATAGAAATGCATTGGATGTAATTGCCCCAGGCCGCGCGATGGCGCGCATCAAAGACTATCAGGGCAATCTAAAAATGAGTAAACCGCACGGAAAAAATCTACACCCCGATGCTCAATATGCTCATAGTGACAAGGGAAATGTAAAACAGGAACGAACTTTTTTGATGAACATCAGGTTAAAATGGGCAAAACTTTTTAAGAGTAACGCGAATCAGCCAGCCGCAGTTAAAGAGAAGGTGCGCAGGCCTCGCTACGACAAAAAGGAAAAAGAACTTTGGAAAGACTTATACGATTAAAAATATGAACTGGATTGCCCTGAAAAGTGAAGAACAACTTCGTCAATTGCAAAAGGAATCTGAATTTGAACCTGTTTTGATTTTCAAACATAGCACCCGGTGTTCAATTAGTAGTAGTGTGCTCAACCGACTGGAGAGAAACTGGAAAGAGGAAGATATGGCCTCGATGAAAACTTATTATTTGGATTTGATTTCGCATCGTAGCATTTCAAATTTAATCGCAACTATTTTTGATGTTGAGCACCAATCCCCACAAATCATAGTCGTTAGAAATGGAAGTCCTATTTTAGTAAGGTCTCACTACGACATAAGTTTTGCTGGAATACAGGAAACCGTTTTTGCTAAAAGTTAAAAACGATAGTTTGTTTTAGGTTTTCAGAAAGACTTAAGGCCACGGGGCAGGTTAGCGCAGCATTTTTCAATTTTTGTTTTTGAACCTCTGTAGCCTGTAAACTCGAATGTGAAAAGGTGATTTTTATTTCTGCAATTTTACGCGGACTGCTAGCCATGATTTTTACCACTTCAGTTTTTAATCCTCTTAGGTCTACTGCTTCGCGCATAGCCACTTGCCCCATGATGGTCATCATGCAACTGCTCAAGGCCGCACTTACCAAATCCGTAGGGCTAAATGCTTCTCCTTTACCTTGATTATCGGTTGGGGCATCTGTGGTGATGGTTTGGCCTGATTTTAAGTGAGTGGCTTTTGTGCGCAAGTCGCCAACATATTCAACGGTTGCCATTAGATTATCCATGGTAAATGGGGTTTAGTTTTTTTTCGTTAACAAATACGTCCTAAATTTGAGGATATTAATAGAGGTAGTGAAACAAGTTGTGCATTTTTTGTTGATCGTAGTCCTATTCTCTGGTCTGGGCACAAAAGTGCTTGCTCAAACACAGGATAGCTATGAGTAC
>DAHVFH010000096.1 GCA_027317105.1 Cytophagales bacterium | reverse complement strand
TTAGAGCGATTACTGAATAACTGATGTAAAGTTTTTTTAATTGGCACCAAGACTCAAAGTCACTAAGAATCCACAAAGCGCGTAACATCAGTTAATAATTTAAAAGGGATGATTAGTTTAGCTTCTGTTAATTTGAAGGCCAAATTTAAGAAACCGGATAAGCGAAAAAGAAAAACGATCTTTGGTGATGACAAACGCATTTGTTCGCTAAAATGAATCAGTCTCAATTTGAATTGATTTATAATGAATATAAAAAACTTGTTTACAATGTGTGTTTGCATTATGTGTTGAACAGGGAAGACGCCCAAGACGTTGCGCAGGAAGTTTTTGTTAAAATCCATCACCATCTTCATCAATATAATCCCTATACGGCATCTTTGAAGACCTGGATTTATCGAATCGCCATCAATCAATCGCTGGATTTCTTAAAAGCAAAAAAGACGAGGAAGCGTTTTGGGTTCATCACCTCACTTTTTCATCCCGATTCAAATGAGCTTCTGCATGATGTAGCGAAGGTTAGCCACCCTGGTATTGGGATGGAGGACAAAGAAAGTTTGGAGGAGCTTTTGCTGATCATTCAGTCCCTGCCGGAAAAACAAAAAACGGCCATCATTTTAACAAAGATTGAGGATCGGCCGCAGAAAGAGGTGGCGGAGATCATGGATGTCCATATAAAGGCGTTGGAGTCCCTACTTCAACGAGCCAAGCAAACCATCGAAAAAAAATTAAGAAGCAGAGAAGGATTTTGAAATAGCTGTCGTATTTAAATTGTCAAAAGGTTATGAACATCGATAAAAAACTGGAATTGCTGAAGAAAATACAGAGAGTGGATGCTCCTCCTTTTATGCTTACCCGCATTTTGCAGCGCGTTCAACCGCCTAGTAGCGCACCCGCCCCTGTCGCGTGGAGACTGGCATTTGTGGTTACCGCCATAGTCATTCTTTCACTTAATGTGTCTATCTTTTTCAAATCTTCAAGTACAAAGAGCAGCAAAGGAATTGAAGAAGTGGTCACCTCCATGGAATTATCTACCACCAACGAATTATACCATGAGTAAGATAAAATTATTGACCCTAGCGGTGGTCGGTTTATTGGTGATGAATCTTTGTATTGTTGGATTTCTATTTTTCCGGAATCCACCACATCTTCAGGGTGGGCCACCCCCTTTTGAGGAAGGAGGACCTAAGAGAAGAATCATCGAGATGTTGCACTTTGATGAAGGTCAGGTGAGGGAATATGAAAAACTGATTGATCAGCATATGGTCTCCATCAAGGAATTGAACGAGCAAATCAGAGATACAAAAAGTAACCTATACCAAACACTCCATGCAGAAAAGGGGGACAGCAATAAAAAGGATTCTTTATTCAATCAATTGGGAGCTTTACAAAAGGAAATAGAAACTATCCATTATGCCCATTTTATGGAAATCAAAAAGCTTTGCAAGCCCGACCAATCCGAGTATTTCAATACGTTGATAAATTATCTTGCTGATTTCTTTAATACCGGAAAAGATGGCAGAAGGCCACCCAATAAGTAATTGCAATCGCTGAATGCCCCTACTTGCATTCTGAAAGGATTGAAAAAAAAATAAATTTAAGTCTAGCAAAAGGATTTTTTAAGAAGCATCGTATTCATAATTATAACCAATAGACTTTAATAATGAAAAACCTTAAAACAATCTTCAAACTATCTGTAGTCATAGTCAGCCTGATTGTATCATGCAGTAGTAGTGACCCTACTCCTGTCACTGTCCCATCAGGTTCGGTTTCCATAACCGATGTGGTAAAGAGCAAATACAAAAGTGCCGTTACTATTACTGTTGGCACGACTAGCATTGTTCTAAAAAGCAATGGTTTACCGGATCATAAAACGCCTTATTGGGGAGTTGGTAATGCATTGTATGAAGATTTTCCTAACGGCCATCACACCAATGTTAATACAAGCATGACTGATCATAATTATAGTATGACCATTCCTGTGAACCCTACGGCAGCGAGTACACACGAAGCAACATCATTGGGGCCGATAGGAATGGCGCTTAATGGTGTTCCTATATATAACGATAGGGAAGGGGGGAATGTAGCACTTGATGCTTTAACCATAACTACTTTTGACTATTCAGGTGCTCACCCAGGGCCGGGGAAAGATTATCATTACCATACAACGGGAACCTACCTCACCGTGGATGATGCGAATTTAGTTGGTATTCTAAGAGATGGCTTTCCTATCTATGGCAGGCAGGATAAAGACGGGACTTATCCAGTAGATTTAGATGCCTATGGTGGCCATACAAAGGCAACAGCAGAATTTCTTGATGGCATTTACCACTACCATGCCAGTAATGTAAACTATCTAAACACAGGCTATTATATTTTAAAGGCTGGATCATACTATGGCACGAAAGGAACATTTACGTTTTAGATTCAATGTCGTTTCCTTTTTGCTCGTTGCTTTTGAATAGAGAACCAACACTCATTGCCCAGCTACTCATTTAATAAAAAAGCAATATGCCTTCCGAAGGATTCCTTCAAAAAGGTCGTATTCATAGTGCAACTAAAATCATGATATGAAAAACATTAAAACAATTTTTGCCTTATCCACGGTCATCGCATTCGGCATATTCATCTCTTGCAGTAGCAGCAGCAACCCTACCCCTACTACCGCATCTGGCTCCGTTTCAATAACGAATGTGGTGCAGAGCAAATACAAAAGTGCTGTAACAATTTCTACAAGTGGAAACAGTATTGTCTTAAAATCTAACGGTACGCCAGACCACGTATCTCCTTATTGGGGGGTAGGAAATTCTTTGTATGAACCCCCTTTTACAGGGCAAAACCTCAACCCAGGTATAATAGGTACCCAGAATTATTCCATGACTATACCTACAAATCCTGTGGAAGCAACTACCAAAGAAGCTACCGCATTAGGTCCAATTGGAATGGCATTAAATGGGGTTGCCATTTATAATGACAGAGAGGGTGGTAATGTACCTGTAGATTCAAATGTACTATCCTCATTCGACCGGGCAGGCGCACATCCTGGCCCAGGTAATACCTATCATTACCATTGTAGTGGTGATTTTACTGGTAATGATAATGCGAACCTCATCGGTTTTTTAAGAGATGGTTTTCCTATTTACGCAAGAAAAGATAATGGCGGAACTTACCCAGCTGATTTAGATGCAAATGGGGGGCATGTAGGTACTACAGCTGATTTCTCCACACCAATTTATCATTATCATGCAAGCAATACAGCTTACTTAGGCAGCAGGTTTTATATTTTAAAATCAGGTAGTTATCATGGTACAAAAGGAACGTTCACTTTTTAACATCTTTACTTACAGTTGTCTGTTCGGCATGATCCTTTGTGTGAGTTGCACTGTAAATAAAAAAGAGGAAACCGTATCTACTGTATTTGAAAAAGTAGATACTTCTCAAATCCCAATGGATACGGTTTCTTCTATTGATTCCACTTTACATTTGGACAATGGGATTTACTATTACAGCAACAAACCATTTTCAGGATTCATAAAGGAAGTCTATGAAAATAAGGCATTAAAAAGCATTGCCTCTTATTATAAAGGCATGCAACACGGCATCACTAAAACTTTTTACCCGGATGGCAAAGAGAGAGACACCAGAAGTTACAAAGAGAACGTTGGTTATGGCCGACATTTTGGCTATTGGGAAAATGGGAACATGAAGTTTGATTTCATCTATTATTATGATAAGCGAGAAGGTATTCAAAAGCAATGGTATGAAAGCGGAAGCCCTTATGCATTTTTAAATTTCCAAGAGGACAGAGAAGAAGGCATGCAACACGCCTGGCGCGAAAATGGAAAGGTCTATATCAACTACGAAGTTAAAGATGGCTTTCGGTATGGCCTTCAGAAGTCAGCTTTGTGCTATACGCTTAAAGATGAACAAGTGAAGACAAAAATAGTACCGAAAGAACAGGGGATCGCTTTTAAAAATTAAATTATGAGGTACGCATTTTTTTTCTCCTTAGTCATA
>DAHVFH010000089.1 GCA_027317105.1 Cytophagales bacterium | reverse complement strand
CAGCATGCTCTACTGCTTTTCTTATAGCCTTATCGCCACCTGCAATCAATCCGATCACCTGATTTTGCCGTGCTCCAAAAGTGGGCGGAATTTCAGAGGCATCGACAACACCTAGCCGGCCACTGGTGCCAGCGCCAATATAGAAGAGTCTTCCCCCCGTTTTCATTTTGCTAACAATTGCGGCCACCAACTTCTCTATTTTTGGAATGACCTTTTCAATAGTGAGCGGAACGCTTCGATCCTCCTTGTTGATGTTGAGGAGTAACTTGCGAATACTCATCCGTTCAAGATTACTATAATGCGATGTGGATTCAGTGGTCATTTAAAAATTCAAAGATAGAAGATGTTCAGTTTTGAATTTGGAGTTTTCCTTTTTTGGATTACAAATCTTTCTGGTGGTAAAGCGTTAATCCAGCAATCGGTCCTTCCAAAATATTTTTAACGGCAATACCTTTGTCATTCGCCACTTGCCTAACCACATCGCTGAAATAAAAACCGATTGATCCAGTAAAATGTACTTTTAAGGATGCATAGTTTTCGTATTTCATGATATTGTTTTCGAAAAAATCACAAAAGGCTTGATAAGCGAGTTGATAACAATAGGGTTCTTTCAAATGTTGGAAAATAAATTTTGCGAAGCTGGCCAAAAATGCCCCTGGCTTTTCCTGTTGATAAACCTTCTCCAGCACTTCTTCTCTGCTCCATGGAAATCGCGCCTGAAACTGTTTGGCCAAATTTCCCGGCATCTCCTTTCTGAAATAATCAAAGATTAACTGTTTGCCCAAGTATGTGCCTGATCCTTCATCGGCCAATATCCAACCAAGGTTGGAGACATTATCGGTAATCTTCTCCCCATCATAAAGGCATGAATTTGAACCCGTGCCAAGAATGCAAGCAATGCCTGGCTCATGGCCGCACAAGGCGCGTGCTGCCGCTAGCAAATCCCAGCCCACTTCTACCGTTGCTTTAGGGAAGTAGTTTAAAAATACGGTTTGGATACTTTGGACATTCTTTTCAGAAGAAACCCCTGTGCCATAAAAAAATATTTTCAAAACTTCCTCTTTTATCTGAGGGAGCAACGATTCTTTCACAATTTTATCGAGGTGCTCAAGCGGCTGATAGTACGGATTGAACCCAACACTATGCGCCTGATCGATCTTGCCGTCATTAAGCAACAACCGCCAATCAATTTTGGAACCTCCACTATCCGCAACGATGATCATGTATTAATAGTTAAATTTCAATTTCAAATCAAAAGCAAATTACAAAGTATAGGCATTACTAAACCCTCCGTGGGCAAAGTTTATTATTTTTAAAGATGAAATGGCCATTACGATGCTTTGCACTCAACGGCATGATAATCCAGACTTTCCATGTGACCAATAAAAACAATTACTAGCTCAATGAAATCATTTATTCTTTTCCTCATATTGTCTTCTCAATGTGCCTTTGCACAAAACTTGGTTTTAGTCTTTTTGCACCATCGCACCGATACGGCAGAACTACCAAAGGAGCAGGCAGACAAAATTATGGAAGGCCACTTTGCCAATATCAAAAAAATGACCAAGGAGGGAAAACTATTGGTCGCTGGGCCATTTGAGGGTGGTGGAGGGATTTTTATTTTCAATTCTACCTCAGTAGAGGAAGTTAGTAATTGGTTAAAGACTGACCCTGGAATTCAGGCCGAGCGTTGGAAGGTTGAAATTCAGCTTTATCAATGGCGAGTGGGGCAACCGAAATTAGTCAGCGAACCTATTGAGATGACCCTCTATAATTTTATTCGGTACGTACCTTACATCGCAAAGTTTAACATCAATGATGTGCCCGAACTTTTAAAAAAACATGATGACTATATGAAAGACATCATTAAAACGGGAAACGTGGTTGCCGAAGGAACGTTTGGCGATTCAGAAGGAAGCATTCTTGTTATCAAAGGTGACCTTGATCAAAAGGTTATCGATTTGGATCCTGCCGTTCGGGAAGGGCTTTTAGAAATCGACATTAAAGTTTTGTATGTGGCGAAGGGAGCTTTTGGGGAGAGATGATTTGTAAATTTTTAAAGAAAAGGGGTTAGTTTATTCCGCAACAACAACCGCCATTTTTTTTCCGTCATTGCTAACAGCCAATCGGGTTATTCCTTTAAGCTTTTCTTCGCCTGAACTCACCTTTACTTCTTTCCAGGTTTTTTCTTTTGAAGGATCCATCCACAGAATCTTACTGTCAACGCTAAAAAATATTTTTCCGTCAGGCGCCCAGCACATATCTTCATAATTGGCGGGTGTGGCCGAAATGACTGTCATCTCTGATTTTCTGGGGTTATATTTCTTTATGAACCACTTGTTCTCGGTTATCTTATGGACAAAACTAAAAGCGGATTCACCAGGCACAGGATTCAAAGAGTGGCCAATATTTTCAGCGAGGACGGTATCCGATTTTGTGGGAAGGAGCAAGTAATGGAGGGTGTTGGGCTGATTATCTTTTCCTAAAATAAACAGCGCCAAATGACTATTGTCTACCCAAATATGGTAACCAACTGTGCGGTCGTCAAGAATGAGCAAAGGGGCTCCGCCTTCTATTGGATATTTACCCAAATCTTGTGCGCCATTGTCACGTTGAATAATGCAGGAGACAAATTGATTGTCGAGGGTGAGTGTAGGGGAGTATTCGCGTTCCGGGGTTTGGGTCAGCGAGGTGGTTTCCCCGGATTTGTAGTTATAGTACTTAATATCTGATCGGCCTTCATCATTAAAAGAAGAATAATAAATAAGGGGCTTATCCGTATGAAAAGACGGTTGGTTATCATACCCTTTGTGGTTGGTAATGTTTTTAGGCGCCAAAATGATAATTTCCTTCTTTTTTATTTGCAAATCGAAAAGGAGGATTTCTGATCCTTCCTGACCAAAAGAGGGTAGGGATAAAAAATAGCCAAGGATAACCAAAGCGTTTTTCATAAGAGCGTGTTTTCTCAACAAAGTAGAGAAAACAGTTTAGAAATGAAAACGGGGAAACTAACAGCATTAACCATCACAGTCATTAACTTTGATGCAAAGTCCATTTATGGCTTTCGGATTGTCCGTATAGGTTGAGTATCGTTGAATTAAATTTCAATTTAAATGGAAGGGCATGATGTGATTATCATCGGAGCTGGGCCTATTGGACTGGCTTGTGGAATCGAGGCTAAAAAGGCTGGGCTAGATTATCTGATCCTTGAAAAGGGATGCCTGGTAAATTCTCTATTCCACTATCCGATGAATATGACCTTCTTTTCTACTTCTGAGCGGCTAGAAATAGGCGAAGTGCCCTTTATTTCAAACAATCCAAAACCTACGCGTTCCGAGGCATTGGAATATTTCCGAAGGGTTTGCACCAGTTGGGATTTGCAGGTCAACCTTTACGAAGAAGTTAAGGAAGTAAAAGTTTCTACGATGGGCAGTTTTTCCGTGACCACCGATAAGAGAAATTATTCTGCCCGTGCCATAGTTTTGTCATTAGGCTTTTATGATTTGCCCTTTCTTCTTAACGTTCCTGGTGAAAATCTTCCAAAAGTAAACCATTACTATAACGACCCCCACCCCTACTTTCGGCAAAAAGTTGCCGTGATTGGTGCTGCCAATTCAGCCGTAGATGTAGCCCTTGAAACTTGGCGAAAAGGAGCTGAAGTAACCATGGTTATTCGAGAAGCTGAATTGCGCAGCAGCATAAAGTATTGGGTGAAGCCCGATATTGAAAACCGGATTAAAGAAGGGTCAATAAAGGCATATTTCAATTCTACCGTTTCTAGGATCACAGAAACCCACATTGAAATTAAAACACCCGAAGGAATAATAAATTTGGAAAATGATTTCGTCATGGCAATGACGGGCTATCAGCCGCCTTTTGAATTAATGAAATCGATGGGCATTCATTTTCAAAATGATGAATTTCACACACCCATATACAATGAAAAAACAATGGAAACTACTGTGTCAAGCCTTTACCTGGCAGGCGTGGTTTGCGGAGGGCTGAAAACAAATAAATGGTTCATCGAAAATTCACGAGACCATGCAAAACTAATTATGAAAGACTTAACCGGCTAACGGTAATTAACTGTCTTTCCGGCAACCCAGAAAAAAGTATTGATATTTCGATTAGGCATCATTTACAAAATTTTGACCCTGATGAAAACGCGATTGAAAGTAAGATCCTATCGATCGATTGTTTTCAAAAAATCAAAGAATACTTGTTCTTAGTCTTAGACTATTCGCAATCACCGAAACGGAACTTAAACTCATGGCCAGTGCAGCCAGCATCGGGCTCAGGAGCAATTCAAAAAAAGGAAACAATATTCCAGCGGCAATGGGAATACCAATGCCATTGTAAAAGAATGCAAAAAATAAATTTTGCTTGATGTTCTTCATTACCTCATGACTTAGGTTCCTTGCTCTTACGATTCCCTGCAAGTCTCCTTTCACTAAAGTGATTCCCGCACTTTGAATCGCTACTTCTGTACCAGTTCCCATAGCAATACCCACATTAGCCTGTGCCAGAGCTGGGGCATCGTTGATGCCATCGCCAGCCATCGCCACTCGTTTATTTTCCCCTTGAAGTTGTTTTACTTTGTTGAGTTTGTCCACGGGAAGGCAATCGGCTTCGTAGTCATCAAGACCAATTTCATCAGCCACGCTTTTGGCTGTGTTTTTATTATCTCCGGTGAGCATGATTACTTTAATTCCATGCCGCCGTTGCAGTTCACGCACAGCTTCTTTTGAGTTTCCCTTGATGGGGTCGGCTGCACTGATGTAGCCCGACAATTGATTATCGATCACCACATAGATCACGGTTTCACCTTTTGTTTGGCGACCTTCCACTTCCTTTCGCTTTGTTTCAGGAAGCATTAAGCCAAGGGAATTAATCAGTTTTTCATTACCAACAAAAATCTTCTTCCCATCAATCGTGCCCGTAATCCCTTGACCTGTGATCGATTCAAAATCTTCAATTTGATTTAACTTTAGATTTTTTGCTTTGGCCGACCGCAAAAGGGCTTCAGCTAAAGGGTGTTCGCTACTCGCTTCTATTGAAGCTGCTAATCGTACTAATTCATCTTCATTAGTAGATTCGTTCCATGCTTGCACAAATTTTAACGAGGGTTTTCCTTCCGTAATAGTTCCAGTTTTGTCTATTACTAATACATCAATTTTCTCCATTTCTTCGATCACCCTGGCTTCTCTTATCAACACACCGGCTGTAGCTCCACGGCCTGTGCCCACCATAACCGCCATGGGCGTTGCCAACCCTAACGCACAAGGACAGGCAATGATCAGCACCGTCACGGCATTTGCAAAAGCATAGACTAAAGCAGGAGCTGGCCCCCAAAAAGCCCACACCACAAATGACACCATTGAAATGCTCACGACCACAGGCACAAATATACGTGATACCTTATCCGCCAAGTTTTGAATTGGTGCTCTCGAACGGCTTGCCTTATTGACCATATCAATAATCTGCGCCAACAAAGTAGCGGAGCCAATCTTCACGGCTTTCATTTCAAAACTACCCGTACCATTCACTGTTCCACCAACTACATTGTCGCCCTCACCTTTTTCCACAGGCATAGGCTCTCCCGTGATCATGGATTCATTTACGATACTGTGGCCTTTTATAATTTCACCATCAACTGGTATTTTTTCTCCGGGCTTCACTTTTAATACATCATTCACTTGCACATGCTCCAACGGAATTTTATGTTCCTGTCCATTTTTAATTAGTGTCGCTTCAGGTGGCACTAGGTTTAGCAAGGTTCGGATGGCACTATTCGTTTGGCCTTTTGCTTTTAATTCAAGTACCTGACCTAATAAAATAAGAGTAAGGATTACCGTAGCCGCTTCAAAGTAGAGATGAACGGCACCATCCATTTTGAATGGCGCTGGAAAAACATCGGGAAAGACTAACGCCACAACACTAAATAGATAAGCTGAACCCGATCCTAAAGAAATCAGCGTCCACATGTTTGGCGACCTTCTAATCACAGAAAGATACCCGCGCTTGAAGAACTCAGCACTGCAATAAAACAAAACGGGTGCCGACAAAATAAATTGAACCCAGCCCCATACAGTTCTGCTCGCCATGGCTGTTAGCGGAAGCCCCATCGTTTCGCCCATCGCAATAAAAAAAACAGGGAGCGTGAATGCCATCGCTATCCAGAATTTATGGAGCATAGCCTTGTAAGTAGCCGTCTCCTCGTCATCTTCAGCTTTAATGGTCTTCGGGACCAAATCCATACCACAGATTGGACAACTGCCTGGCTCATGCCGGATAACTTCAGGGTGCATCGGGCAAGTATAGTCAGTCGTCTCTTTAGTAATTCTTTGTTCTTTCACCAAATCCATTCCGCAAACTGGACAATCGCCAGGCTTCGAATATCTTTTGTCGCCTTCGCACAGCATTGGGCAGTAGTATTGATCACCGTTCTTTCTTTTTATGATGGGCAATGATGGCAGCAAAGACTTTTGTTCCAGTTGTTGACCGTCTTTCATTACTGATTTTCCTTGGGCATGCTCTTTTCCCTCTTCTACCAAAAACATACCGCACACCGGGCATCTACCAGGTTCGGAATATTTTTTTTCACCCTCGCAAAGCATCGGGCAATAATATTGTTCAGTCTCGCCCGTTGTGACTGTTTCAGAGTTAGAATGCTCCTGCTTATTCATATTCTCTTGATTTGGCCTTTGACTCACTGGAGATTTTTTGACTAACAAAAGATTCATTCCACAAATTGGACATCTCCCGACTTCATCTTTTATTACTTCTGGGTGCATCGGACAAGTGTATTTTTGATTGGTATATTGCTGTTCCATAATTTCTTTCAAAGATTTCCTTACACATTTTATTTTCTTTCCTTATATCGTAAAGGCATTCTCAATCCAGTTCAAAACTGTTTTGAGTAGCATCGCGAAGTAAATCAACGCTAATGTTGAGTCGCTCTTTCGCTGCTTTCTACAACCTTGAGTTTCATTTCACATTTAGAATATTTTTAACATTACCTTGGGTATATTTGCAAATAGTTAACTTGAGGAAATTTTAAATTCCAAAAATAGTTATTCAGAGAGACTAACTACCTCGATCATTTTCAGCATCACTTTCCCCTTTCCTTCCAGCCGTATTCCAACTCGGCCAGCAGGTCTTGTTTCACCATGTCCATGGTTAACTAGTTTATCATTCAATGATCCTTTATAATGCTCACCGGCCGCGGATACCGCTAACGTTGCCCAGTCACCCGGCATTTTTATGTCTTCTTTATCAAGCACATTAATTTTACCATTTTCCACCCTTCCCAACTGCATTGAGACATTGGACAGTGACAAATAATCGTAATTGGATTCATCGGTATAATGGTGCACAATGGCGACCTGCCCCTGATAACCCTCCGTTTTGAACAAGATGTTTGAACCAAGATTTTCAAACGTACCATCAAAAAGGAGAAGAACTTTTTCTCCGGAAAGTGAAAGGCTGAGCACTTTACTTCCATCGTTATCTGAACTCGTTGCCATGTTCAATTTCAGCGCGTCTCCTTCAACAAGCTTCAGTTGCCCAGAGAAGGATTGCTCTGTTGAAGGCATCCACATAACGGAGTCAGTGACGCCTTCGTTGGTGGAAACCTCATCATGATCATGATGATTGGCTTCTGTACTGTCGTGTTCGTGCCCTTCAGCTTCTTCTACTTTTTCATCTTCTTCCTTTGAGGATTTGGTGCTGCAGGAACTAATAGTACCAGCCAAAAAAAGTACAAACGCCATGACTGCGATTGCAGGTAAATTGAATTTTAAAGTTTTCATTTTGATTTACGATTTAGAGTGAATAATAAAGTTTGTTTTGAATTGATAAATACATTTTTAAGGAACCTCATTTTGTTTTTTGAATGCCTACTCCATATTTGTAAACCAGCTTTCCGCCAAGGTCTGCCGTTTTGCCAATCAAAGCGGTACCGGCAAGGCTCCCACAGAAAAGCAGTATGGCCACCACGCGTTTGCGATCCAACTCCTTCCAAAATAGAAATCCTCGCAGCGCAGCAAACAAGCCAAAATAAAGTAGTGTGTACAGCCCCCAATCTGAGTGGTTACTTGCCGTTAATTCGGCTCGCATGGGAACAGGCACAATATCAACGGCTTGTTTACCACTGAGATAAGTAGCCAGCGCAACCAAAGCTGCGAAAATAAAAAGTGCGGTCACCGATAGGTGTAACCATTCCTTTTTCCAAAGCAACTGGAGGAAATCCAGCAACAGAGCGGTAAGGAAAATGGCGATGGGAAAATGGACCAACATGGGATGCACGTTTGGTGCCCAATCAGGAAGTAGACTCTGCATAAATATTTTTTAGTGATAAGTGGATCAGGCAACTTTTGATTAACAGTTTAGCTATTTTATCCAAAATTCTATGGCTATCGCCAAACTTGCAAATGGCATCAAAGTATTCATGCAAGTCTGAAAATAAAATGCAAGGTTAGACTATGGTCTGCGGGATGAACTATGTGCTTGCATAATTTTCCAAATACCATTTTCCTTCTTTAAAATAGAAGTTGCCACTCCCCTTCGTTCGACTATTGAATTGTCCTTCTTAACGACAATGGTGTATTTGTAAGATTCCGTAACAAATGCATAAGGTAGATCAATAGTAGCATTAGTTTTGTAGTCACTGAACTTAAAGGATTTGAACTCGTTTAGTTCAGGTCCAAGGTGGTGAGCTAAGTAGTGCTGAAAAGTGCCTTCGATACTACCTGATTCAATGATTTGTGATTTCCTAATAAAAAATCTACTAACGCCTGTTGTGTCTAATTTTTCAATCGCAGATTGGTATTCCTTTAACACGTGATTTACTTTATCCTCATCCGTTTGCGCTAATACGTTGCCAATTGAAAAAAAGGTCGCTGAAAGCATTATTAAAATATTGGTAATGGTTTTCATGAAATGGAGTTTGGAATTTAAGGGGATGATTTGTGCGGCTACCTTTGCAAATTTCAAGCGAAATAATTCAAAAATGAAGCCCTTCAGGATTTCGACCCAGCTACTATTTCTTTGTCTTAACAAATTCCATTCCACACTTGCTGCATTTACCCGACTTGTCAGAAGTTACATCAGGATGCATAGGGCATACAAAAGAAGATGTCTCCATTTTCTTTTCGTTCATCACTTTACCATGGTTCATGTGATGAGTAAGGCAATGAATGGCACAAGCTCCGAATGCCTTGTAGTTTTCATGTACCTCAGCTTTTACATTTCCATCCTTATCTTTTACAAGACATGTCCCGTTCATTGGTGCACTTATTGACCAGCCTTCATCCGGTGTCTTTGCGTACTCAGGAATAAAATTTCCATTTTTCTCTGCCTTGCCTAGTTTTTTACCAGTTTTGGCATCCACGAGCGAGCCATTCGCATCAACGTACGCAACTTTCATTCCCATCACGTCCATAACAATTCCTTCATTCGACACGCTTCCAATTTGTTTGCTCTCCTTGTCGGTGATCTTTCCTGACGCGTCTATCTTAGGCGCTTTGTAGTTTTGAGCTTGGGTAATTTGCGTGGCGAATACCAATACCAGCATTGTCAATGAAATTTTTGTTAGAGTTTTCATTTATTCTTTGAATTTAAGTTTTTGAATTTCCATTAAGTGCTTCTTCGCATGAAGAGAAGAGCGGGAAAAGATGCATCTAAATCCCGTTCCTATCCCTCATCAGCTTTCTAATGAATCATTTCTTTCACTCCACCACATGTAAGCATCTTATCTCCGAAGTATGGATTCTTGATTTCCTTTTCGTTGGAAAGCCATGAAGCTTTGGCCATGGGGCAATATTCAAGATAAATCATGCCCATAGAAAGTTTCCCGTCCTTTACTAACAGTGCCATCCCGTCACTTACGCCAGAGAATGCTTTCCGCTGGTCATCAAGACTTCCTGCGGCCACAACCTTGGCTGCTTCATCGGCTACCATTTTGCCGTTGTTAACTCCTGCTAATGTTTTTTGAAGTTCGTCTGCGGCTGTCTTGGCACCGTCTTGATTCGAGGCTACGAGCGCATCCTTCAGATGAAGATAATGCTGATAAGCTTTGCCGATTTTGGCATCTTTAAACATCACCTTATTTTCATCCTTTTTTTGTTGGCCACTTTTGGCATGGTCGTGTTGTGCGAAAGCCCCCCAGCTACCTAGAACCAGGATAAGCATCATCATTTTGGTTTTCATATTTATGTTTATTTTAATTGTTACTGTTACTAATTTTTTTAATTCTATTTGTGGTGCCAGGAGGTTATCGGCTCCAATCTACAGTTGCCATATTTAGCTTTCACTGCGGGGACGGCTTTTTATACTTTCGATACCTCAGAAGCTAAAAATCCTTTCTGTAAATCAATTGCGATTTGTATACTGAAAATTAATTGCTTCTTGAAGTCCATATCTACTGACCTATCCATTTTCACATTTTCCATAGAACTTGCATTTTTTTATTTTTTGCTTTTACCATCAGGTTTCTTATCTCCGCCCATATCCATCCCAGCCATGCCTGTTGATACTTTTCCGCCTTCCGGGTTCATCATACTTTTTTCTCCTTTAAGCTGTGCTGCTGCATCGATTTTGAACACACCGTGAGTAGCCACCATTTCGCCCTCTAGTAACCCACTCTTTACTACGTAATAGTCACCCGCCTCGGCACCTAAATCGATTTCACGATACTGAAACATATTGTTGTGATCATTTGTCATTACGTACACGACTGCCTTTTTTCCAGTCCATAAGATCGATGATTTAGGCACGACCAACTGATTGGATGATCCGGGAAGCATCGTCTTTAAAATGCCGGAAGCAAGCATTTGTGGTTTTAGCAGCTCCTTTGGGTTGTTCAGCTCTGCCCTTACTCCTGCCACCCTTGACATGCGATCAAGTACAGGATCAATGAATGTTACCGTGCTCACAAACTCTTCGCCCGGTATGGATTTGATTTTGAATTTGATTTTATCGCCAACTTTTATCCAGGGGATGTCACTCTCATACGCATCAAACATCACCCATACGTGACGTAGGTCAACAACCGCAAACAAGGGATCTCCTTCCTTTACATAGTCTCCTAGTGCCACGTTGCGCATTGTCACTGTTCCCGTAATCGGGGATAAAACATCAAAATAAAATGATACCTCGCCAGAACTTTCTATTTGTGAAATCTGCTCGTCCGTAAGGTCCCAAAGTTTTAGTTTGTTTCGGGACGCCCTATAGTAGCTCGGATTGGTTTCTTTGAATTTCAGGGCTTCAAACAACTCACGTTGTGCCGTTACCAACTGAGGGGAATAAATTTTCGCCAACACCTGGCCCTTTCCCACTTGTTGGCCGGTATAGTTTATAAAAAGTTTTTCGATCCGGCCTGGATAACGCGCTGTAAGGGCAGCGATATTTCTTTCGTCAGCCATGACTTTACCAGGCAGATAAACCTCTTTGTAAGGTGCCTTCTTTTCTATGGTGCTCATTTCAACTTCCGCTATTTTCATGGCAGCATTTGAAAATTTTACTGTGTATTGGTCAGACTCATCGTCATTTTCTGTATTGTCCGATTCAAGAGGAATTAAAGTCATTCCACAAATGGGGCACTTGCCCGGCTTTTCCGATCTAATCTGTGGGTGCATGGAACAAGTCCACACCGTTCCTTTTTGGTGATCCTCCATGGCATGTCCTACAGGAAGAGTCTTGGAAAATTCACTTGCCGATCCTCCAAATAAAAGCCAGCCGAACAATAGCCCAAGTACGAATACTCCGATAGTAATCAGTACGTTCCTGTTTTTTAAAACATCTACAATTTTCATTTTAAAGTTGTTTACCGGTTAAGTAATTGATTTGTGCAACAAATGTATTTTGGTCAGCGCGTGCTTTTTCCAGTTCGAGCTCGTACCGAAGTAACTGCCGATCCATTCTAAGTATTTCTTCAAATTCTTTTCCAGCGGTAGAATACTGGGCAACCAGGATATTTAGGGCTTGATTTGCTACCCGCATCAAACGTTGATTGAGACTGACCCTCCTTACCGCATCTGAATAATCACGCCATGCTTTCTCCATTGCCGTCTTCAATTGGTTCTCTTTATCTTTTTTACGATCGGATATAGATGATTTGAGTAGCTCCTTTTCCTTTACCATGGATTGATATTTGTCCCGGTATAAAGGGATCCGCACCCCAACCTGTGGGAATATCCAGGCATCTTTTCCATTGTCGGCCATGACAACATCTCGCCTGGGTGAAACATTGATATAAGAAAATCCGAGGCTGAACGAAGGGAGCCCCATTTTGTGGGCCACGTCTATTTCGGCATCCATCGACAATATTTCATGTTCAAAACTTTTTAGCAAAGGATTTTGCGCGACAATGGAATCCAGTAGGATGCTTTTGTTTTCCGAAAATGCAATGGTTGCCAGGGTATCGGGAACAACTATGTTGACGGGAGCTTCTGCGTTCAGCAGTTCCTTAAACCGGGCTTGTATTGGTATTCTTGAATCTTCGAGGTACAGCAATTGGTTTTGCATTTCTTCTAAATCCATTTCAACCCTTAACAGGTCAACTGCGCTTCCTGTGGCGGATTCCAATCTCACATTGGCGAGTTGACGGAACGATTGTAAAAGCCGTATATTTTCTCGCGTAATGTTGGTGGCCGCCACCAAAACGTACAAATCGTAAAATGTGCCGCGAACATCGAAGTATAACTTATTCTTGGTTTCTTCGAATGCCTCATAGCGCGCTTTGGCCTGTTGGGCAGCTGCATTCTCTTGAGATTTTAACTGACCGAACCACGGAAAAGCCTGCGTTAAGGAGATACCAAACCGCTGTGGCCCTACCCTTGTTTCTACCGGGCTTGCAAAATAATTGAACATGGCTGTAGGGTCAGGTAGTGCTTTGGCCTGTGGCATTCTTTCCAGCGCGGCAAGGTATTGGTTGAACATTGACTTTAGTTCAGGGTTGTTTGCAGCCGCAGTCTTGATGTAATCCTCTAACGTCTGTGCCTGTAGATTGATCCACACAGAGGAAAGAAAGAGGAACGCACATATAAAATTACTTTTCGCTTTCATTGCCTTCAGGTTTATTTTCAAGATCTGATTTTATCGATTTCTTCACTTCCCCTTCCCGCCAAATGGCTTGGAATACAGGAACCACGAACATGGTCATGATCTGGATAATCATGCCGCCAAATGTGGGGATGGCCATCGGCACCATGATGTCTGCACCTTTTCCGGTTGACGTTAATACAGGAAGCAGGGCAATGATGGCAACGGCTGCCGTCATCATGGCTGGCCTAACCCTTTGTTTCCCTGCTTCTAAAACGGCCTCACGGACTTCCGCAACAGTACCTGGCTTTCGTTTTTCAAAGACTTGGTGGATATAAGTACCCATGATCACTCCATCATTAGTGGCAATGCCAAAGAGCGCAATGAACCCAACCCATACTGCCACGCTAAGATTAATGGTATGCATTTGAAACAGCTCCCGCATGTTAACTCCCGCAATAGTGAAATTCAGAAACCAAGGTTGGCCATATAGCCAGATCATAATGAAGCCACCCGCAAAGGCCACAAAAACACCTGAAAAATGGATGGCCGAAGCAGTGACCGTTTTGAACTGAAAGAAAAGGATCAAGAATATCGCCAACAAGCTTATCGGTACTACAATGGCCAATCGTTTGGTCGCCCTAATCTGATCCTCATAATTCCCAGTGAACTTATACGATACTCCTGCGGGAAGCATAAATTCCCCTGCATCCATTTTAGCCTGAATAAAACGCTGGGCTTCTTCAACAACATCTACTTCCGCATGTCCAATTTTTTTGTCAAAAATTACATACCCGTCAAGGAAAGTATCTTCACTCTTAATGACTTGTGGCCCCCTGCGATACGTTACTTCTGCCAGTTCACCCAATGGTATTTGTGCGCCCGAAGGCGTTGGGATAAGTACGTTTTTAACATCGTCAGGATTGTCTCTAAACGCACGCGCATAGCGCACCCTCACAGGAAACCGCTCACGGCCTTCAACGGTTGTTGTCAACTTGACCCCACCAATGGCTACCTCAATAAAATTTTGAATATCCTTCATCGACAAACCATAGCGTGCAATTGCCTTGCGGTCTACATTAAATTCCAAATAAGGTTTACCCACAATCCGATCAGCAAAAACAGAAGAAGATTCAATGCTCGGTACTTGCTGTAATATTTTTTCCAAATCAAGCCCTACTTTTTCGATAGTTTCTAGGTCAGGACCAAATACCTTAATACCGATTGGCGCCCGCATACCAGTTGCCAACATGATCAATCGGGTTTGGATAGGTTGTAGCTTGGGTGCCGAAGTCATACCAGGAATTTTCGTTGACTTGACAATCTCAAGCCAAATATCATCGGGTGATTGGATATGGTCGCGCCATTGCCGAAAGTATTCGCCATTTTCATCCACAATCAACTGATCTTGATTGATCTTTTTAAAACCGTTTCTTTCGGGATGATACTTTGACCCATCCTTCAATAAATAATTTCCATCCTCATCGGTCTTAAAACGTATCCTGCGACCATCTTCATTTTCCATGTACTCTGACCTGTAGACAATAGTGTTTTCAAACATGGAGATGGGCGCAGGATCCAGAGCCGAATTTACACGACCCCACTTTCCTACCACTGACTCCACCTCCGGTATCTGGGCTACAAAAGCATCAACTTTTCTTATGACATCTGTGTTCTCCTCAATCCCAGAATGCGCCATGGTAGTTGGCATCAATAGATAGCTTCCCTCATTCAAAGGAGGCATGAACTCTTTACCAACTGCCGGCATTTTTTGGGACAAGAATTGCCATACACTGCTCTGCCTGATATTGAGTCCGATCATTTCCCCACCCGTTGCGATGAATCCAAAAATGCTGTTGAACCCTAACCATACTGTGATACCAAAAAGAAGCGTAAAGGTGGGAATCAGGAGGAATTTTCGTTTGTTGGATAGACACCACTCTAGCAAGCGGGGATAAAAGTGAACGATCGTCATTAAGGTTCCCAGTATTGCCCCAACGAGGGTGATAACGAACAAATAGTTGACGATAAAACTGTTCTGCACACCTAATGGCATCCACGCATGAGTTAAGAAATAGACCACGGTCAGCACAATGATCAGCGTGTTAAGTTGGGTAACCCGTTCTTTCATTTTTTCGGGCCATTTATTCTCAAAAAAATTGTTGATCCCGAACAATATTAAAGCAACGGCTGGAAGGCTTCCATAAATAATTAAAAAGGTCAACCCAAGTCCGGCAGTAACCAATGCCCAAATTTTCTTAGACTTTTCTTTGTCAAACCTTAAGCCGAAAATCACATGTGCAAAGGCGGGCACAACAATAATTCCCAGCAACAGCGATGACAATAAAGCGAAAGACTTGGTGAAGGCCAGTGGCTTGAAGAGTTTGCCCTCTGAAGCTTGCATCGCAAAGACCGGAAGGAAGCTTACAATCGTTGTTGCTAACGCGGTGATGATTGCCGAGGCCACTTCGGTAGAAGCTTCATAGATCACGCTCAAAAGTTTGGCGCCCTTTGCTCCGTGGTTTTCTTCCATCTCCAGGTGGCGAACAATGTTTTCAGTAAAAATTACGCCAACATCCACCATCACCCCTATAGCAATGGCGATGCCCGACAGAGCCACTACATTCGCTTCAACGCCAAAATACTTCATGATGATAAATGTCATCAGGACAGCCACGGGGAGCAAACTCGATACGATTATGGACGCCCGGATATTCATCATCAGCACAATCACCACAATGATCGAAATCAAAATCTCATGGGAGAGGGCTTCCTCCAGGGTCCCTAAGGTTTCTTTGATAAGACCGCTCCTATCATAAAATGGAACAATGGTTACTTTTGATACCGTACCATCTGGCAAAACTTTGGATGGCAGGCCCGGTGCTATTTCTTCAATCTTCTTTTTTACATTTTCGATTACCGCCAAGGGATTTGCACCAAATCGGGATACCACTACTGCGCCTGTTGCCTCCGCGCCCCCTTTGTCCAATCCACCTCTTCTTGTTTCAGGGCCAAAGTGTACTTGTGCCACATCTTTTACCCGAATGGGTGTGTTGTTGTATTGAACGATGACGGCCTCTTCAATATCCTCTAGTTTTCGTATGTAGCCCAGTCCTCGAATCAGGTATTCCGCATTGTTGAATTCCATCGTACGTGCACCCACATCCAGATTACTCTCCTTCACGGCTTTCATGATTTGAGCTACATTGACATTGTACTCTTTCATGGCAACCGGGTCAATATCAACTTGGTATTCCTTTACGAACCCACCAATAGAAGCAACCTCGGATACACCTGATGCGGAGTTTAATGCGTATTTCACATAAAAATCCTGAATGGTTCTTAGTTCCTGCGGGTCCCAACCTCCTCTTGGCTCTCCTGTTTTTGGGTCGCGGCCTTCCAGCGTGTACCAGTAAATCTGACCGAGGGCGGTTGCATCAGGACCTAATGCGGGCTGGACTTCGGCAGGTAAAATACCTGCAGGCAATGAGTTCAGTTTCTCAAGAATCCTGGTTCTGCCCCAATAGAACTCAATATTTTCATCGAAAATGATATAGATGGTTGACAGACCGAAGATAGAACTGCTTCGGATTGTTTTTACACCAGGTACTCCTAGCAATGCAACAGTAAGCGGATAAGAAATCTGATCCTCGATATCTTGGGGAGATCTCCCAGTCCATGTCGAAAAAACGATCTGTTGGTTTTCACCAATATCAGGTATTGCATCAACAGGCACAGGGTCTCTTGGGAACCAGTCCATTTTCCAATTGAAGGGCGCAGTGGCGATACCGGCACTTATAAAAATGAGTACCACCAGCGCTGTAACTAACTTGTTCTCCAGAAAGAACTTGATCAGTTTATTTAACATGATGAATTAATTGTTTTTGAAACCCTGAAATTTTTGAATGCAATAGTTTTTCGTCTTTGTAGCAAAGCGAAAAAAGATTTTCAGGGGAATACTAAATAAGGAAGGCTTGAACGAAAATCGTAATATCCCGCTCTAGTAATGGCGGCTTGTAAATTGAAGTGTGTGCGTATTCTTCTTCCGCATAGTTAATGCTTTGAACCCTGTCTACCACGGCAATAGAAACGTTCAATAAATTTTCAATGGTGACTTTCCCAGTAGCCTTAGAAAAGTACTTGTCCGTATCAATTACCAGATTGGTGTCTTTGCAACATCCGTTGTGATCGAATGAACTTTGGTGCGTATTAGCGAGGTCATCACAGCCATTTTTATGCATTCCACATGCGTTCGCGCGGCCAAAAATTGACATATCTTCAATTGCGCCACCACAAAGATGGAAGCTCACAGAGCGACTGACGGAGGACATCAGTACGATGACAATCAGTATTCTGGATAATATGGTCTGGAGCGTTTTCAAACGATGTGTAAATATACGTGGGTTTAAGACAAAAGTTATTATAGAATTATGACTTAGAGTTATAAAATTATAGCATTTGGCATCTAAGAGCTGCCTTTTGGGAAGCAAGCGTATAAACGACTAGAAAAAGCCAACCTCATTGTCATCGATGACATCATGCTCTTCCCTGTTGAAAAAAACCTGGCCGTAAATTTTTTCAATTTTATCAACCAACTCTACGAGAATACTTCCATCAATATCACTACCAACAAGATGCCAACCGAGTGGGCTAAACTACTCGATGACGAAGTGCTGGCCACCGCTTTACTCGATCGTCTGCTCTACCATTGTGAGGTCATTAATTTGTCCGGAAAAAGCTATCGGCTAAATAATCACAAAACCATTTTTGATTCTTGGAATAATTCACCTTTATTTACTCAACAGTTGTGCACTCCTTGTTGCCATTTTCTGTGTACTCCTAATTGCCAATAATTGCGCACTGTTGCTTGCCTACTACAAATATTCTAATTTACATTTTTTCTCCCTCTCTTATCAGTGAAAGAAATAATATTCTTCACCGTTTACTATGATGTGATTCAGTAACTGTATTTCCAATGACCTACAACAATCTTTCAATTTTCTTATTTTCTTATTTAACCTTCTCTTAGATAGTCTACCGGATTAGCCCTGGAGGCGCGTAACGTTTGAAACCCCGTAGTAAGTAACAAGATGCAAGCCATGAGCAGCGGAGGAGCAATAAAATACCCTATGCTTAAATCGATTTGATAACTGAATTCATTAAGCCATCGCTGCATTACATAATAGCCAGCTCCGCCTGCCAAGGCCGATGCCACTAAAAAAATTCCTACATAACCTGCATACACCCATTTTATAATCTGCAATGAACTGCCACCAAATACCTTGCGAATACTGATCTCCTTTACTTTTCGATTGAGGAAATAGGTAGTTAAGCCTATGAGGCCAACTCCCGCAATCAACATAGCAATCAGCGAGAAAGAAGTGTAGGCTTCCCGCAATTGCAGCTCCGCCCCATAGAGTTGGGTTATCTGATCATTCAAAAAGTTATATTCCAATGGATAGCCATGGTATAGTTCAGGCCACTTCTTACGTAGTGCATCAATACCGGTTTGGAGCTCGTTCTCTTTTAATTTCACCGAAACTAAGCGAAAGGTAGGTGTGAACGCATAAAGTATGACCGGCTGAACAGGGTCATGCAAAGAAGTGTGGTTAAAGTTTTTAACAATACCCACTACTCTTCCTTTCACTTTTCCGGTAACGAGTTGCCCAATCGGATTTGAAAGTTGAAGAGCCTGCACCGCAGCTTCATTGAGCATCACATCGGCAAGTGTATCCGTTGAGTTTGAATGGAGTAGTCTTCCTTCTTCTAGTTGAATGTGATAAAGGTCAAAAAATTTATCATCCACAAGAAAAGTAGCCAGCGGCTGTTCTCCTGCTTCAGCGCCTACGAGTGTGTAAGTGTAAGTAAGTGAATTGTTGGCACCTGGGGTGCTGGAAGAAAAGCTCGCTTTTTCAATTCCCGGCAAGTGTTCGATCTCGTTTGTAATCGCTTCAAAGTGATTATTTTGTGATCGATCTTTAACGGGTATCACAATTACATTTTCGCTATCAAACCCAAACCGATTCGTTTCCAAAAAATTGAGTTGACTAAATACAATCCATGTGGCGATAATCAAAAAAATTGAAATGCTAAACTGAAAGGTAACCAAACTTGTCCTCAACACTGATTTAGGGTTTCCCACCTGTGGCTTACTGACCAAAGAAGCCGTGAGTTTCCCCGACTGCAAGGCAGGAAATAATCCCGTAAGAAAGGCGATACATCCTACTGCCCCCAGTGCGGGCAACAGAAGCCAGGTGTTTTGCTCTACAATTATTTGCTTGCCAGTGCTTGTATTAAAATAAGGAATGGCCAAATGTGTCAATACAATAGAAGCGATAAAAGCGATTCCGCTGATGACTATCGATTCCACGAAAAAATAAAGTGTGAGATTTCCTGCGTTTGCCCCCAGGGCTTTTTGTATGGCTATTTCTTTTGATCGGGATAGCTGCGTGGCCGTAGATAAGTTGATGAAATTGGCACACGCCATCAATACAATAAACAATGCAATAGTACCGAGTATGTACGCATACTTTTCATTGCTATTGGCAGAGATTTCATCTTTGCGATCGGAGTGCAAATGAATGCGGGTGAGGGGTTGCAGAAATAACGATTCCTTTTCGCCAACCCACTCCGGAGCATTACGCATTAACAGGTCTGGGAATTTGGCTTCAAGGTCGTTGGGGGATGAACCTTTCGCAAGCTGGACATAGGTATAGTGGTCAAACTGTCCCCAATGATTCAACCGCTTTTCTCCCAGCAACTCATGCAAGGATGAAAAAGTAACAAGGGCATCCGCGATGAAATGCGAGTTGGGATGCATGGGCTCCATGATCCCTGTAATTTTTAAGTCGAGGTTGTTATCATAACGAATAGACTTCCCTAACACATCTGTACTTCCAAAATACTTGCGTGCCAGCTCTTCTGTTATGACAATACTATTTTTATCAGCAAGAGCCAGTTCGCGGTTTCCCGCTTTAAAGGGAATATCAAAGAGTTGAAAGAAAGTACTATCGACAAAATACAATTGTGGCTCATAAAATTGTTTCTCACCAACCATGAGCAAATCTGTTCCTGGATTTTTTCTAAGTCGGGTCACGTGTTCCACCTCCGGATAGGCTCCTTGCAGATACTGACCAATTGGTGCACTTGTTTTTGCCCATGAAGTGACGTTGCCCTCGCTGGTAAAATCCACTACAACTCTATAGATACGGTCTGTAGCGCTGTAATGCCGATCAAACGTGTATTCATCGTAGATAAAAAGTGAGACCAGCCATACGGAAGCAAATCCAACAGCTAGCCCCGTTATGTTTACGAAAGTATATAGCTTGTTTTTTCTAAACAGGTTGCGAAGGCTGAGTATAAGAAAGGAACGAAGCATATTAGTTGACTATTTCAAAGGGTAGTGACACCTCCAGCTTCTCCCAGTACAACACAATTTCACCTGCTTTATCACCATCCGCTTCTATGACATAGCGAAGCCTCTCCTGTGGCACCTCTTCCACTTCAGGGACAACTGCCAGACGCACGACATCTTCTGCCTGGGAATAATCATCGGCTAGGTGCTGGTTCCAGTTTTTATTAAGGATAACTGTCCATTGCGCTTTGCCCGGAATAGTAAAGAGTGCGTACTTGCCAGCAGGCACTACGGTTTCTCCGATTTGGATGCTCTTGTCAAATTCTATACTGGTAGCTTTGTGTGCACCGGTTACCCATACATTGTCATAGGGAACTAGTCCTCCCCATATTACTCTTCCTCGGGTAGCTGGCGAATAATAATTGATCACCAGGCTCGCGTTACCAATTTTACTTTGCGCAAAAGATTGGGGACTTCCCTTTAACGTGTCGGGCTCAGTCTGAGGCATAACAATCATGCCTTCTGGTTCTATTCTATCCGTAACAGCATCTGGTTGCTTAGTTGAGGCAGTTCCTTCTCCTTTTGGGTTTGAGCATGAAGCCAAACCAATTAATACGGCAAAAAAAAGAATTCGTGTAATCATCATAATCAATTTAGGGTTAATAAAAGTAGTTGGTCTAATTTGAATCTTCACTAAATAACCTATGCATCGTCAGGGCTGAGAGAGACCAATTCCATAATCAACAAATCGCTAAAGAGTAATGATTGGGAGTTAAATACTGGTCTTCTGCTAATTAAATTTAACCCCCTGAATCCTCACTGCTTTTAAAATAGCTAATAACGCTACTCCTACATCGGCAATCACGGCCTCCCAAAGTGTTGCAACACCTCCGGCACCCAGTATCAGCACAATGATTTTCACACCCATTGCCATTGTTATGTTTTGCCAAACAATGCGTTTGGTAATTTTTCCAATTTTAATAGCTGACACAATTTTGGACGGTTGATCATTTTGAATAACAATGTCTGCCGTTTCAATGGTAGCATCGCTTCCAAGACCACCCATGGCCACCCCGGCATCTGCAAGAGCTACAACAGGTGCATCATTTACCCCATCACCAATAAATGCAATTTTTCTTCCTTGATTTTTTAGCGCTTGCAACTTTTCAACTTTCCCCTCTGGTAACAGCCCCCCGTGTGCATTATCAATTCCGAGTGTCTTCGCAACTTGCGATACCACACTTTGCTTATCTCCCGATAGCATTACAGTGAGAATACCCAGTTTATGTAGTTCGTCAATCGCAAGTTTTGCATCTTCCTTGATTTCATCAGCGATTGTTATATAACCCGCGTACTTGTTATTCACAGCCACAGCAACTACAGTATCAACCAAGGACTCGACCTCCTGAGGGTAAACAACGCTAAATTTCTTTAGCAGCTTTGTATTACCAGCCAATATCATTTTCCCATTCACCTCCCCTTTCAGTCCGTGCCCAGATATTTCCTCTACGTTTTCGATCCTTAACTCACCATTCATTTTCCCTGTGAATTCAGTAATGGCTCTGGCGATTGGATGAGTAGATTGGCTTTCGATACCGGCTACCAATTTTAACAAATCATCTTTATTAAAATCATTTACGACCACTTCCTGCACCTTAAATACTCCCTTGGTAAGTGTTCCAGTCTTGTCCATAACAACAGTATCAATCAGGGTCATTACATCAAGATAATTGGAGCCTTTAAATAGTATTCCGTTCTTAGAAGCCAATCCAATTCCTCCAAAATATCCCAAGGGAATTGACACTACCAAAGCACATGGGCAACTAATAACTAAGAAAACCAGCGCCCTGTAAAACCAAACATCAAAAACATAAGGGTCGATAAAGAAAAAAGGTAGAAAGCATACAGCCATGGCCAGGACAAAAACGATGGGCGTATAAACTTTGGCAAACCTGCTGATGAACAATTGCGTCTGCGATTTTCGAGCAGTTGCATCCTGAACCATCTCCAATATCTTGCTCAGTTTACTATCCTCAAATAATGAAGTGACTTTTACTTCAGACACTTTGTCAACATTAATCATTCCTGCAAGCACAGGTTCTCCACTTCGAATTGTATCCGGTTTGCTCTCACCAGTAAGAGCAGCTGTATTAAAAGTGGATAGATTAGATTGAAGCTCACCATCTAATGCAACTTTCTCCCCAGCTTTTACTTGAAAGATATCACCAATCATTACTTCTCTAGGATGTAAAACTTGTTGCAAACCGTCTTTAATGACGGTCACTTCTTCCGGTCGAATGTCAAGCAATGCTTTAATGTTTCTTTTTGCTTTGTTAACGGCAGAATCCTGAAACCATTCACCAATAGAGTAAAAAACCATCACTGCAACCCCTTCACTATAGGATCCAATGGCAAAAGCCCCGATGGTGGCTACACTCATCAGAAAGAACTCGTTAAAAATATCAAATCGCATTGCCTTGCGAAAAGCAAGACCTAACACGTTGTAACCTGCCAACAAATAGGCAGACGTGAATATCGCCAACTCAAAAGCCAAGTCTGGTTTGTACCCGTAGCCATAATCAAGGGTAAGCATAATTAAGAGGATAATGAGTGATAGCAGCAACGGCCAGTGATCAATCCACCCATCAGCTTCTTTTATATTCTGATTAATGTCTCTATTTTTTTTCAACATATTATAAATATCATTTTTAAGAAAAGGTAAATGCGATTAGGCCTAGTAAGGGTTTGTTGCCATAAGGGGTCTTTGATGTATTATGCACATATTATTGCTTTTTCAAAGCACCTGACATACGTATTTTTACAGAAACCGGAGTTACAACTTTAGTAACGAGCATTACACTTTATCCAGTGGTTTGCGGTTATTGCTTCGCAAGTTCTTGAAATGACTTGGGGTAAGCCCTGTCACTTTTTTGAATTGGTTAGAGAGGTGTTGAATGCTACTGTAATTCAATTGGTTTGCAATTTGGCCTAATGAATACTGATCGTAAACGAGAAGTTCCTTAACGCGCTCTATCTTTTGGCGGATCATGTATTGCTCAATGGTAGTACCCTCCACTTCTGAAAAGAGTGAACTAAGAGTTGAATAATTTTTCCCGATCTGTTTTTCGAGATGTAATGAAAAATTTGTTTTGATTTGCTGAACCTGCGGATGAGGATGAATGATTTTGATTATTTCCGTCTTAATTTTTTCAATGATTTTTGATTTGTTGTCGTCAATCCATTCAAAGCCTAAGGCCTCAATACCTTCTCTAAAAGATTGCAGCTTATTGTCGGCTTGCCTTTCATTCAACACTACTTCTCCTAACTCGATTTTTTGATAGGTGATTTGATGCTTTTCCAGTTCGCGAGCTACCGCTGCCTTGCATCGGTCACATACCATATTTTTGATGTAAAGAGTTATCATAACTTTCCTTCGATCAAAAACTTTACGGTGTCACTCAACATCATTTTTTGAAATCCCTCTACCCGATAGTCTGAAATGACGAGCACCCCCTTTTGTTCCTCAAACTCCATGGTAAGTTTACGGGCGGTAGTATAAACGATATTCCCTTCCCGAAAAATCGCCTCTATCCGTCTTAGCTTTTTAAAATTGTCTTGATAAAAGAATTTTACTTCGGGGATAGTCGATTTTATCTTGGCAGAATAAGAGCGAACGATCAAGTTGCTGTGAACATCCTTTTGTTCTTTCTGCAGGTAATTATCTCTATACAATGGCTTGTTAATCACATCCACCTGTTGAAAAGCATCCAACTCATATTTCCATTGTGTCGTGTTAGGAACAAAAATGGTGGAGTCTCTCTTTCCATTAAGAAAGGTCTTCTTAACAAGCTTCGCCTTAACTTCACCCAGCTTTTGGATTTGTGCGTTTACTAAGCTATCAAAATCAAAATAGGCTTTCTTGTACTTTACATTTTCGTGATGGCAAGAACACAACAGCGCTGTCAACGTTAACCCAAATAAAACCCGCATCTTAATTTCCAATTAATACCTGACCGGTCATCTCTTTCGGTATGGGCACGCCCATCAAAGTGAGAATGGTGGGCGCAAGGTCGCCCAGTTTTCCATCTTTAATTTTCCCTTTAAAATCATCATCGACCAAAATACACGGAACCAAATTCGTGGTATGAGCGGTATTTGGTGTGCCGTCATCATTGATCATGTAATCGGCATTTCCGTGATCCGCTATGATAATTATCGCGTATCCGTTTTTACGTGCGACCTCGGTTACGGTTTCATTGCACCGATCAACCGTTTCCACCGCCTTGACAACCGCAGGGAACACGCCCGTATGACCCACCATATCAGGATTAGCAAAATTCAGGCAAATAAAATCGGCTGATTTTTTTTCCAACTCCGGGATAATTTTATCGCGAATATCAGCGGCACTCATTTCGGGTTTCAAATCATAAGTGGCCACTTTTGGCGAAGGGCACATGATGCGCGATTCACCTGAAAACTCCTCTTCCCGACCTCCAGAAAAAAAGAAAGTGACATGTGGATATTTCTCCGTCTCTGCAATGCGAATTTGCTTCTTCCCCGCTTTCGCCAGAATCTCGCCCAGCGTATTATATAAATTGTCTTTATCGAAAATCACCTTTACATCGTGAAAGGAGTCGTCATAGTTGGCCATCGTGACATAGTACAGTTTCATTTTTTTCATCCCCTGTTCCGGATAATCATGTTGGGTTAGCGCCATCGTGATCTCCCTTCCTCGATCTGTGCGAAAGTTGAAACAAATAACCACATCGCCTTCTTTAATAGTCGCCACAGGGGTTTGGTTCTCATTCACCATGATAATTGGCTTGATGAACTCATCCGTTACACCGGCATCATACGATTTTTGAATGGCCTTCAGGGCATCGTCCGATTTTTCACCAACGCCTTTCACAATCGCATCGTAGGCGAGCTTTATGCGCTCCCATCGCTTGTCACGATCCATGGCAAAATAACGACCGACCACACTGGCCAATTTTCCCGTTGACTTACCCAAATGGCTTTGCAAATCGGTGATGAACCCAAGCCCACTTTTGGGGTCAGTATCCCGTCCATCCATAAAGGCATGGATGAAAAGCTTATTGACGTTATTATTTTTTGCGATGGTGCAAATTCCTTCCAAATGCTTGATGTGTGAATGAACTCCTCCGTTCGACAGTAATCCAATCAAGTGAACTGCCTTGTTATTTTCTTTCGCGTAGTTAATTGCAGCTAGCAAAGTTTCGTTTTTGTCAAGTTCCTTTTCTTCTACCGCCTTATTGATGCGAACCAAATCCTGGTAAACCACCCGGCCAGCACCAATATTCATGTGGCCTACTTCGCTATTGCCCATCTGGCCCTCTGGCAAGCCTACAGCCAATCCAGATGCTTGCAGTTTACTGTGGGGATATTTCGCATACAGCGAATTGATATAAGGAGTTTTGGCAGCATCAATAGCCGACACCTTTGGGTTTTTGGGGATGCCCCACCCATCAAGGATCATTAATAGTACTTTCTTGTTCATTGTTTCAAAACTTGTTAATTAAATATAAAGTTCAAATCTTCCATAAGGTATTAAAACCCATCATCTTCTTTCTTCTCGTCTTTTTTCTTGCCCTTATTTTTAGCTGCAGCAGTGCCACTTGCCAAATCATAGGGAGCTTCAAGTCCATAATAAGTCAAACGGAATTTATTGATCCAGGCCAAGGTCTCCTCCTCGCTTCCTGGTATGAAAACCAAGTCACCTACTTTTGCTTTGCCCGCATTGGTTTTTCTTGCGATCATGTCATTGACTAACTGGTTGGACGACTGCACCATGAGGCGATTGTCCTCATACCCAAAATAATACCATGAATCAGGGGAAGCCTTGAAAAACACATGAAAGACAGGAGACCCATCTTCATTCTTGCGAATCTCCATAAAGCCTTCAAACCCTCCGTTTATATCATTGCGCCCAATATTGCTGATACCAATGGTGCCCTCACTGTAGAAAGCTTTATTGGCTTGTGACCATTTGAAATTAACATTTGAAAAATTGATCGGGGAGGCCAGCCGCGGAATAGTGGAAAGTGAGGTGTACGCCAGTTGCGATTTTTGCTCATAATCTTTGGCGATGTCCTCACCAACAATATTGGCAATTTTATACAGCAATTCCGTCTGATCTCCCAACCCCTCATTTGCTCCTTCATTTTTAATAACCTCTTGCAAATTATCAGCCATCATCTGGTAGACCGCAAGAGGGAGGTTCATATCGGCAAGGATCAAGGCATTCATTTTGATTTCGTTGGTCTCCAAATTACCGGAGCCAATGGCGCTTGCGATAAGGTTGAAATCCTTAGATCCTTTAAAGAAATTTACTTGTCCTTCAAACTTTACTTCCTGCTTATCTTCATTGTAATTAAAAACTTTGCCCGACAATTTTTCGCCACTCGCTTTTTGTCGGTCTTCTATTTTAAATTCTCCACTTTCTTTATCAAAATACAAAGACCCACTGGGAAGAAAGAAATCTTCATCATTCTCGTCCTTTTTGTCAGACACAAAAGTAATGTACAAGCTATTGTCGCTGGAAAAGTGTAATCCTGCTTCAGCTTTGCGTCCGCTTTCGGTGACTGCTTTATCAAAGTTGAGATAGATATTTTTTTCGTCACCACTTTGGTCAAAGGCAATCCAGGTGTCGTAGTTTTTAATTTTTCGCAAATCCAGTTTTACATACCCCTTTAGTTGTAAGGCCGGCCGGGTGGCATACATCACCATGTCGCCTTTATAAAAAATGCGTGGGGCCACCAGAATTTTATCTTTATCAATCACCGCACCATTCGCTACGGTTTGCAGAGACGCATTTACTTTGTTCTTTTTCCGTTTGCTTTCCTCGGCACTGATGGGTTCCAAATGAAAGTCCGTCATCTTAATGGCAAATGTATCATTGGCCGCGTTTACATATTGGTACGTAGCGTACCCTGAAAATTCTTTGCGCGACACAATGTCCACTACCCCATCGGTAAGCCTGTGGTACCCGTTGAGGGTATCCAGTACAATCACCGTATTTTTCAGTTGTCCAATTTTAGCGTTCTCAAGAATCAATACTTCATTATTTTTTGGAGTGATCTTGGCGTCCGCCACAATAATATAAGGAATGCCACTCACCTTCAGTTCCTGGAGTTGGATGTCATACTCTGCCTTCTCCGCATTAAAACTTAAAGAATCAAGTTCTTTGCGAGTAGTATAGAAATAGGAATTCTCAATGGGCACATCGCGTGCTTTGGTCATTACTATTTTTTGAGAATTCAAATCCCAGCGTGCTTCGGTAATGGAGGTTTTAAACTGAGCATACGGAAACTCAATGGCAGCTACCCCTTCAACCTCGGGGCTAATGGTGGCAAAGTTTTGATCCAGATTAAATTTCAAACGAACATCATTACCTGCTAAGGCGGGCTTTTCAGGATTTCCCGTCTTCACCTCAAAGCGGGCATGACGCGCGCCAAAGTCTTTGGACGAAAAACTTAGTTCCCGAGAAACAACTTCTGATCCCCTCGTGCTGATTCGTCCACTGCCCGAAACTCCTGTTTTTGATACTTGGATATTCCCATTGAGTGTGGCTGTTTTTTTATACAAGGAAAAGGGTTCCTTTAGATTTTTAATTTTGAATTTATCCTGCTTAGGATACCATTTCATTTGATAATCGGTGAAAGTCATTTGTGGAAAATTGACCGCTCCAAATTGCTTGTCTTGAATTTCCCCAACGTTTCCCTTTGCCAAAACGGAATCTGGATACATGGTAAAATCGTTCGATTCCACATGGGCACCGAGGTAGTCGATGCTGCCTGCAGCATGCATTCCTTCGTTGTCCATATTTATTCCCCCATACAATTTTCCCTGGCCTAAGTATAAATTGTAACCCAACTTGGGGATAGCGTGCGTAAAGCCGAGGGATTTGTCGGGCATGGTGTGAAGTTTCTCTTTGAAATTTGGAAGCATGCCACTTGAAATAAAGGTACCCTCAAAGTTGATTGAGCCTGGATCCGCATCGTTCAAGCTATCAAGTTTAAACGGAGGCACGACAAAAAATATAGAGCGATTGTAAACGCCATCGAGCACTTCCTTTCGGTCAAAATAAATTACGCCTCCCGCACTGGCATCCAATCGGGGGAAGTTCGGGTATTTTATTTTCCCTGACTTATTGTCCGGGCGATTGATAAATAAGGTGCCCGAAGTTTTATTTGCCGAGGCCTGCATTCCACCCGCTGCGGCTGCCGTTGAATCGGCTCCCACCATGGCATTATTCACACGCCTCCGAACACCATTTTTTTCGGTTATATAAAAACGGATAGAGTCAATATGATTGAGGTTCACAAAAAAGCTATCATACTTTAACATAAAATCTTTCCCGGTGATCTCAAAATTCCCTGCATTAATGGTGCCCTTGAATTTCAAATCGCGATTATGCAAAAATGTGATCACGCTGCTGTCGGGCTTTACCACCACATTGAGCGAATCGCTAATTTTAAATTCTTCCACTCCGTGGACGGTCATGGTATTATTCTTGAGGTTGATGGTTGCATTGGCAACAGTATCCACTAAAGAATGGATTTTCAAGTTATCATAATCTGTTTTTCCCCTGGCCGACTCGAGAAAATGAATCGCTTTATCTTTGACGTGAATATGACCCGTTCGGGCGTCATACTCAATCATACCTTTTTGTGAAAGGAAATCGGCAGCCATCCTTACTTCGCCAATCGTTTTGGTTTTATCCGTTAGCTCATAAACCGAAAAATCCTGTGAATTATGTTGCACGGCATAGTTGACCATCAATGTCAACGGATTAAAATCAAAATTAAGGTTACGCAGCACTCGAAAATCCTCGGGATCATAAAAATCCTGCGACTCAATAACCATCGGAGAGACGTGTGCGCTTCCCTCCGTTAAAAGATCCAGACTGTCCGATTTTAAATCCCAACGGAGGGCATCCACTGTAAAATCAATTCCAAAGTAAGAAGAGGTAAAGGGTGCTTTCCGCAATTGAGTTTTGTCTTTTACCAAGGAGAGTAATTGCTTGCCATAGTCGTACCGCAGCTGCATAGATGGGTGCACCAAAGTGTCATTGCCTTGATAAATCACGATTCTGGCACTGTTGGCAAAGATCACAGAATCCTTAAACGAAAAAGAAAGAGAGACCGCTTTGAATTTACGATCTGATCCTTCTCCGTTCACCTCTACAATGGAAGGACTTCCGCTTACCGATTGGCTTGTTATTAATGAACCCTCTAGGGAAAAGCCTCCCGTATATTTCAATCGGTCAGAGCCCAGGCCAAGAATCGACACATTGCTTTCATACGATTTGAAACGGGGGAAGACTGAAAATTTTTTCTCGATATGTTTTATACTTCGGAATTCAAATGTTCCCGACACCTTTCCTGGTAATCGCCCTACATCAGTGAGTTTACCTTGTGCAGCTGTAAGAACCGGTTGGGTGGTATTAAAATTATATTTATTGAATCTATAATAAACCGAATCGGCACTCAACCCTGCGGGTGACCAATCGAACTGACCGCCTTCGCCTACAAAAATGCGATCGCGAAGAGAGAATATCCCTTTCGTGTTTTTCAAAAATGCGGAGTCGTAAGGCGTAGTAAAGTTCAAGGTTACACGCTTGAATACAATCGCTGGCCCCAGAACCTGTGGCTGCGCAATGGGCCGCTGCCAGGCAAGCAAAGTAGCTGCAATCGAATCAGCCTTCGGATCATAAACATACTGAGTAGTATCGGGTGGGGCAGGCTCTAAAAATTCAAACGTATATTCATCATCCGAGGCGTGCAACCGAAAATATTTTTCAAAGTTAAGCGCATGATGTTCAAAAAAATCGTGTGATTGATGCAAAAAAAGATTGAGCTGATTGAAATCACTTTTTTCAATGGTTTGCCCAGCTACTCTTAAAAAATCCGTGAGTTTAGAGTTTTCTACTTTTTCGATATTAATAGCAGCTACGATGGCACCGTAGTAGTTGACAAAACAGGGCTGAATCCGATACCGCTTCTTTTTCATCATCCGCGCTTGTTTCTTGATCATCATTTTCTGGTCGGGACCAAGATTAATCCAGGCACCACCAAATGAATCGCCAATGGCAATGGCATCAATGGCTTTTGTGTTTTCAAGTGCTACCCGCACACTATCTTGAAAATCAAGCGTATGCGCCTCCTCTGTTTGAGCCTGTAAAGAGTTGCTCAAATCAGCAAACAATAGAAAATATAGCAGGATTTTTTTCACGTAATAAAGGCTTGAAAGTTCGGAAATAAATGGCGAAAGTTCTAACCGAGAAAATTACAACCCTCAATGGCCCGAAAAAAGATAGTTATCGTTTCTGCAGTAGTAAACAAGCCCAACTCTCGCGTGCATCGCGGTGAGTTTCTAACAGATCAAATTTAGCGGCTTCATTTTTCAAGTCGTGAATGTCCTTTTCATAAAAGCCACTCAAGAGCAGATGACCTCCGGCAGCAAGCGCCTCCGAATAATTCTTCATTTCTGCGAGCAAGATATTGCGATTGATATTAGCTAAGATCACCTCAAACTTGTTTTCAAAACTCAACTCTGAAATTTTTCCGAGCCGGATGTTGATGTTGCTACAGCCATTGACGGCCGTGTTTTCATTTCCATTCGCCACACTCCACTCATCAATATCAAATGCCTCCACTTGCAATGCGCCTAATTTACTCGCCATGATTGAAAGGATGGCTGTGCCACACCCTGCATCCAATACATTCTTTCCGCGATGGTCAATCGCCATCTGGTTTTTCAACATCAAATTGGTGGTTTGGTGATGGCCTGTGCCAAATGACATTTTAGGCGTGATAATGATTTCATACGGATACTTCTTTTCAATTTTATGAAATTCAGCCCGCACTAAGCATTTATCGTCAACAAAAATCGGCTCCACATTCTTTTCCCACTCTTCATTCCAGTTTTGTTTTTCTACATGACTAAAAGAAAAAATTAGTGGAGAAATGTGGCTGTACTTTTCTTTCACCGATTCAACGAGTAAAGCGTCAAATTGATCTCCTTCAATATAAGCTTCAAATCCCGTTTCGGTTTCCATCAAGGTATCAAATCCCGCTTCTGCTATTTCGGCCATTAAGATCTCGGCATATTCAGGATGACAATCAACTTTAAGGCAGGTATAATGCATACAGTTCTTTCTAGAGAGCAAATTTGCTCATTGGCCTTGGAATTATCAAGGAATAGATATTGAGTATATTTGAGGAATGAATTTGAAGACAATATTGCACGATTGTCACGATGAGTTTGTTTTGCTATGCAGATCGCACAAAGTGAGCAAAATATATGCCTTTGGGTCTGTTCTTACCAAGAATTTTGATCCCAAAAAAAGTGACATTGATGTCATTGTATCATTAGACATCACCGACCCTTTAGACTATGGCGAAATGCTTTTGACGTTTTGGAATAACCTCGAAACATTTTTTAACAGAAAAGTTGATTTACTCACCGAAGAATCAATCCGCAATCCTTACTTGAGAAAGAACATTGATTCATCCAAAAAATTGATCTATGACGGACAAAGAGAGGAAATATTTGTCTGACATTCTTGATTCCATAAACCACATTTCTGCCTTTACTGTTTTTGAAGTTATCATCTGATAATAGCTTCATTAAGGCGCAACAAATCATTAGCCTGAGAAATCGACTCATTCATTCTTATGATAATGTAGATGATCGGATAATCTGGACAATCGTAAAAAGACATTTGACTCCGTTAAAGGAAGAAGTAAAAGAAAAAATCAATTGAACGCATTACCTTTGCCCATGCTTTCTATCCAAACTTTTACTTTCAATGCCTTCTCTGAAAACACCTACGTTGTTTCTGATGAAACCCACGAAGGGGTAATCATTGATCCTGGATGCTATTCGCGTGAAGAACAAAAGGAATTGACAACGTATATTGACGACCACAAACTCAATATAAAGTACATCCTCAACACCCATTGCCATATCGACCATGTGCTGGGTAATGATTTTACCAAAGACAAATTCAACGCCCCACTGCTGATTCATAAGATTGAAGAAGCGGTGTTAAAGGCAGTAAAAAATTACGCCCCGGTCTATGGCTTTGAGGGATACCGGGAAGCCGAGCCGGATCGGTTCATAGATGAAAAAGACACCATCGCTTTTGGCAACACCGAATGGAAGATTCTTTTTTTACCCGGCCATGCACCCGGCCATATCGCATTTTATGATTTGAAAGAGAAAATGATTTTTGCAGGAGATGTACTTTTTGCCGGAAGCATCGGCCGCACCGATTTACCGGGCGGTAATCACGACACCTTGATCTCAAGTATCCAAAAAAAATTATTTTTACTTCCCGATGAAGTAGTTGTTTATCCCGGCCACGGACCAACCACCACACTGCGGAGAGAGAAAATTTCCAATCCATTTTGCGCGTTAAGTTTGATCAAATGAAGTTAATTAAACATTTACCAAACGCGTTGACGTGCGGCAATTTGCTTTGCGGCTGCTTCGGGGTTGTCTTCTGTTTAGAAAATAGAACCGTGCCCATCGCCTATTTTGTTTGGGCTGCCGGAGTTTTTGACTTCTTTGATGGCTTTGCCGCCCGTTGGCTTAAGGTAACCTCGCCCATTGGTAAAGAACTCGACTCTTTGGCGGACATGGTGAGTTTTGGCTTGTTGCCCGCGCTCATGATGTATAAAATGATAGCCACATCTTCACCGAACGGTTATTTACCGTTTTTAGCTTTTTTCATTGCGGTTTGTTCAGCTTTACGTCTTGCCATTTTTAATGTAGATGAAACACAAACAAATTCATTTAAGGGATTGAACACTCCGTCAAATGCTATTTTTATTACGGCACTTCCCTTTATTTCAGGTGATGCCGGCTTGTTCGTTCAACAGAGCTGGGTTTTGGTTTCTATTACGATTGTATTTTCCCTGCTGCTGGTATCGCGTATTGATATTATGGCATTCAAGTTCAAAGACTTTTCGTGGCAGCACAATAAATTAAGGTTTACTTTTTTAGCCTGTGCCGTATTAGTACTGTTGGCCTTGGGCCAGGCGGCTGTGCCGCTGATTATACTAATGTACATCGCATTTTCGTTAGTTGGGAAAGTGGGGCAATAAGGAGTTTTATACATTTTTGCGTGACCAAAAAAAAAATCCAAATCATTTTATATCTTACCATTGTCGCGCAGGCATTTGGGCAGTCTTCCGTGTTGAACACCGGAAATTGGTACAAGTTTTCGGTAACCAACGAAGGGGTTTATAAAATTGACTATTCGCTACTCCAAAAAGCCGGGGTTATTCCCTCAAAGATCAACCCAAAAAACATACGGCTCTACACCGGTCAGCCAGGAATGCTTCCTCAGCCAAATAATACCTCAAGGGTTATTGATCTTCAAGAGATTGCAATCACCGTGGTGGGTGAGGCCGATGGGCAATTTAATGTTGGCGATTATCTCTTATTTTACGGTCAGGGCCCGGACACGTACAACTTTGACACAAAAAGCAATTTCTTTAGTTATAAAAATAATTTATTTACCGATAAAAGCTTCTACTATCTAGCCATTTCTGATTCAACTGGAAAAAGAATGACTCAAAGTGAAAATCTGTCGGGAGTATTTCCGCTGATCACCCAATTCGATGACTTTGCCTATTATGAAAACGACTTATATAATTTACTGCACTCGGGTCGCCAATGGTTTGGTGAGCAATTTGATCAGTCCCTGTCGCTGACTGTTCAATTTAGCCTTCCGGGCATTATACCAAATTCAACAATTAAAATGACAAGTCACGTAATGGCACAGTCAATCACCGCTAGTTCTTTCAATGTATCTTTCAACAACAACGCTATTCTTGCCCAGCCAATTTCTCCCATCCCCAATACACCTTACGGGGTTGAAGGAATCGTTCGCATCGATACACTATCGTTCAACGAATCGACCGTGTCAGCCGCAGCCCAAACTTCACAACAGCTAAAGTACCAGTTCACCAAAGGCGGCCCTGGTATCTCTATCGGCTACCTGGACTATCTGATTTTCAGTGTCCAGCGATCATTGGCTCTTTATGGCAACCAAACCATATTTACTTCAGTGCCCAGCCTGGCAAATCCAACGTCTTCATTTCAAATCAGTTCAGTAACATCCACCAATTTAGTCTGGGACATTACAAATTTTTTCAATGTAAAAAACCAAACAACCCAGTTGAATGGAAATACATTTAGTTTTTCAACACGAACGGATACGTTGAAAAAATTTGTGGTCTTTAATCCCACAAAAATCTCCACACCCAATTTTGAATCAACTGTCACTAATCAAAATCTCCATGCGATCACTTCAGCGGATCTGCTCATCATCACCTATGCGCCTCTACTTAGCCAAGCCAATCGGCTAGCCTCTTTTCGTCAAAGCCACAATCGATTAACGCCTGTGGTCGTCAGTACAGATGCGATATTTAACGAATATAGTGGTGGCAAACCCGACTTCACTGCCTTGCGTGATTTTATTCGAGACGTTTACAAAAAATCAAATTCGCAATTGAAGTTTGTTTTGCTTTTTGGTCGCGGATCGTATGATTATAAGAACAGGGTCTTTGAAAACACCGACTTTGTGCCCATCTACGAATCCTATGAATCGCTTGATCCCTTGGCAACCTATTCGTCTGATGATTATTTTGGCTTTCTTCAGGATAACGAAGGAGCATGGCCAGAAAACCCTGCAAAAAATTATGCGCTCGATATTGGGATTGGTCGAATCCCTGCAAAAAATTTAACCGATGCCACGACCGTGGTGGATAAACTTATTGATTATGAAACAAACCCCAATCGATTTGGGCCGTGGGCCAATAATTTTCTTTTCGTTGGGGATGATGGCGATTTCAATATTCACGAAAGTCAGGCTGATCAATTAGCCAATACCATCGAACAAACCACACCCAATTTTAACGCTAAAAAACTTTTCCTCGATTCCTATAAACAAACCATGACGCCAACCGGGCCGGCAAGTTCCGATGCATCTAAAGCGTTGGATTTGGCCGTGCGGAAAGGAATGGCAATTGTGAATTACACAGGCCACGGCTCTGAACAAGTATGGACTCAGCAGCAAATCCTAGGCCCCG
The DNA here is from genome assembly GCA_027317105.1 of Cytophagales bacterium. Lineage (GTDB taxonomy): Bacteria > Bacteroidota > Bacteroidia > Cytophagales > Cyclobacteriaceae > ELB16-189. Next base: position 4,071 of record DAHVFH010000089.1, on the reverse strand, counting down.
ATCTTGTGCAAAGTTGGAAAAACGCACCAACGTATCCACTCTTTGTCACCGCCACTTGCGAATTTGGCAGAAACGATGATCCTTCTATTATATCATCAGGTGAGCTCCTAATTCTACAACCAAAAGGAGGAGGCATCGGTTTAGTAACGACAGCCAGACCGGTTAACTCGGGAACTAATTTTCAGCTTAACCAAGCTTTTTACCAATCACTGTTTTCAAAAAACAACAATACCTTTAGGAATTTAGGGTTGATCATGCGCGACACAAAAAATAAGAGTTTAAACGGTGTGTCCAATCGAAATTTTTCATTGTTAGGCGACCCATCAATGAATCTAGTTTTACCAAATAACCAGGTGGTTGTAGACCAAATAAAAACACTTTCTGGAACCGATACCTTAAAAGCTTTTTCACAAGTTACCATTCTGGGTGAAGTGCAAAACAATGGGTCGAAGCTAACCAGCTTCAACGGAACAGTGACTGTAACCGTATATGATCAGCAGCAAAGTTTTGCTACCAATGCTAACCCTGCCGACACGTGGAATCCGCCTGCTACCCCCTACAACTTTGTAGAACGTGCCAACGTCCTTTTTCAAGGATCTTCTTCCGTTTCGCAAGGCTCCTTTCAATTGAATTTTTTAGTGCCCGATAATCTGGTTTCCAATTATGGCAGCGGAAAACTAAGTTTTTATGCTTACTCAACAACCGGCACAACCGCCACAGGGGCATTTACAAGCTTCGTTGTCGGTGGAGTTGAAGCTTCGCCTGCTCCTGATATTACACCACCAAAGATCAAATTGTTTGTGAGTGATACCACTTTCGTAAATGGAGGCACCGTAAGTTCAAACACGCAACTTGTCGCCCTTCTTTCAGACAAGAGCGGTATTAACACAGCATCTATAAACCCCCAAAACAATATCATTGCCGCACTAGATAGCAAATGGAGCTACGAGATCAATGACTATTTTAATTCCGCAAAGGATAATTTCCGAATAGGAACTATCATCTTTCCATTGGATACTTTAAAAAAAGGAAACCATCAACTTTCCCTTTCGGCTTCTGATACCTATAACAATCGGTCAACCGTATCCATAAATTTTTCAGTGGCAGGATCAGGGATCAGCCTCAATAATTTCGTGAATTATCCCAACCCATTTCATTCAGGAATTGAAAGTACTACGTTTCAATTTACCCATTCGAGGGCCGGTGAAGACCTCGAGGCAACCCTTATTATCTATGATCTTACCGGGCAACCATTGGCGAATATTAATTACTCAATTCCGGAAAGCACCTACCAAGTGGATTTGGGGACTTGGAATGGTGAAAGTACCGATGGAACAAAATTTGGCTCTGGTTTATACGTTGCTAGGCTCTTTGTTCGTTCCCTTGCTGATGGTTCACAAAATGAACAGTCGGCTAAGTTAATTATATTGAATTGATTACCTTTACCTCTCGAATTGACCTATGAAGAAACTTCTATATGGCTGGCTTTTGCCTTTGGTTATTATCATTGAAACGAATGCCCAAGGCACTTCTGGACAGATCGTTGGTCAAGATTCTTCCAACCATGTCATTACCACTGCTGTACCCTTTTTAACCATTACTCCCGACACGCGTGCCGCAGGCATGGGCGATGCGGGCGTGGCCACTTCAGCCGATGCCAATTCCAGTTATTGGAACCCGGGCAAACTCGTCTTCATCGACAAAGGCGGATACGGGTTTTCAACTTCCTACACACCCTGGTTGGCCAGGATAATCAATGACATGAAACTATTGTATTTAACTGGTTTTTATCGAATAGATAGAAACCAAGTAGTATCAGGTTCATTGAAATATTTTGACATGGGCAATATCAATTTCAGAGACGGAAACAATGTGGATCTTGGGCTATACAATCCTCGCGAATATGCCCTTGATGTTACCTACTCCAGGCGACTCACAGAGAATTTTGGGATCGGTGGGTCAATACGCTACATCCGATCAAATCTCACTGGAAGTTTTACAGGCACCACCGATGCAAGAGCAGGCAGTTCGGTTGCCGTTGACCTTGGTGCACTTTATACAAAACAATTTGATGGCCGAAACGCCACCCTCTCATTAGGTGGTTCCATAACAAATCTTGGCTCCAAGATGACCTATACCAGTGCCGCCAACAAAGATTTTATTCCCACTAACCTTCGCCTTGGTGGAGCCTATAAAACGGAACTTGATCCGATGAATAGCCTTACGTTTGTAATGGACTTTAATAAATTAATGGTGCCCAGCACCGCCCCGGGAAGCAGACTTAAGCCAATGCTCAATGGTGTTTTAGGTTCGTTCTCCGACACTAATTTTGCTTCAGAAATGAAAGAGATTGACATCGCCTCTGGAATGGAATACTGGTACAACAACTTTTTTGCAGCACGGTTAGGTTATCATTACGAGTCCGCAGCCAACGGAAACAGGAAATACTTAACCGCTGGTCTTGGGTTTCGGTACGAAGGACCTAGCAAAGACATTTTTGGGTTGGATATGTCTTACATGATACCAACTACTATCGGCCAAAGTGCATTAGCTGAAACAATTCGGTTTACCTTGTTTTATGTTCTTCCCGTCAAGGAAAAAAAACAAACTGAATCGGTAACCCCTTGATCGATTACATGTTAAATCGTTCTTCTGCGCCAGTCTTTTCAACTAATTTTTCATTCAATCTTCCCAAAGCGGAAGTCATTTCTTTAAACGGGGGATCGAACCTTATCTTTTTACCTGGGGTCCAACAAGAAATAGTTAAGTTGGAATTAATCTTTAAGGCAGGAAAATGGCACGAATCAAGCTCAGGGCTGTCGCACTTTACTGCCAGCCTGATCGATAAGGGCACTGCGACTAAAACTGCTCAGGAAATCGCAGAAATCTTTGATTACTATGGAGCCCAACTAGAAATTTCACCAGGTTACGATTATACCGTTATCTCCCTATTTACCTTAGCGAAATATATTCAGGAGCTTTTTCCCCTATTTTTGGAAATCCTGGTTTCCCCTTCGTTCCCCGAAGAGGAGTTAATCCTGCAAAAGGAAATTTTCATACAGAACCTAAAGGTCAGTAATCAGAAAAATAGCTATGTGGCCGCTAAGCTTCTCCGTAAAAATATTTTCGGAGAAAATCACCCTTATGGAAGAACAATTGAAGAAGGTAATGTTACACAACTAAGGCTTGAAGATATTAAATCATTTTTTAAACAGAACTTTCACCCTTTTGAAATCTATTTAATCGGCAATATAAAATCAAATCAAATTGATTGGGTCGCTCAACAATTTAATTCTCTAATTCCACAAAAATTAGCGGAAAGTAATTTTTCTAAAAATGCAGGATTCCATACCCAACACGTTCCTAAAGATGGAAGCGTCCAGAGTTCAATTCGATTCGGCAGGCAAATTATTAATCGTCACCATTCAGATTATTTTCAATTACTATTGCTCAATCATATTCTTGGAGGGTACTTTGGCTCACGCTTGATGAAAAGTATTAGAGAGGAAAAAGGACTTACCTATGGAATATATTCTTCTATACATCCTTTCAAAAACGATTGTATGATTTCGATCGGAGCCGATGTAAACAACGACAAATTAGAAGTCGCCAAAGAAGAAATTAAGAAGGAAATAAAAAAATTAGGAGAATACCCAATCTCTGAAGATGAATTTATTTCAGCTAAAAATCATTTTTTAGGAAGTCTTCAATTAGAAATTGCCAATCCTTTTGCAGTTCTTGAAAAGATTAAAAATCTCCGCTTAAATAAGCTAGAGGAGCCTTATTACAATAATCTTTTTTCTGCTCTAAAATCGGCCAATCCTAAAGACTTTTTAGGCGTGGCACAAAAATATTTTGATGCCGATTCTTTTCAAGAAGTTACCGTAGGACAAATCCTTTAATTATTATTAATCAATTATTAATCCCTCTTCCTGTTTTCGTCACGATTTTAAAAAAGGGCTAATGCGCTAAAATTCGGAAGTTTTTTTTCTTATTTGGGTGTCCCGTGCTTATTTTGATGAGTGTTTATACGGCAAAAGAAAAATAAATCGGGCAGTGTCAGCGTACAGA
>DAHVFH010000083.1 GCA_027317105.1 Cytophagales bacterium | reverse complement strand
TCTGTACGCTGACACTGCCCGATTTATTTTTCTTTTGCCGTATAAACACTCATCAAAATAAGCACGGGACACCCAAATAAGAAAAAAAACTTCCGAATTTTAGCGCATTAGCCCTTTTTTAAAATCGTGACGAAAACAGGAGATTATATAGAAACCGAAACCAGCCGTCATAGATCTGATCACCGACTAGCGATTTAACCTTGTCTTTAAAATGCGATGATGCCGTGATGCTATGCAGCGCGCTAAAAATAAAAACCGAAATACTTATGTAACCCACATCCTCAACCATAGTGAATTTGGTTAAGTAAATTAACAATACAATATTGATTAGGAGAACCTTCCGACCGCGCAACTAACCAACGACTTTGCTTTCGAGGTCACTTTGGTAAGACCTTGCACGGATCCTCTTTCGGGATAACCGAGCGAGGACAATTTTTGTTTAGCAACTTCAATCGAAGATAGATCGAAATAGTCGATGGAAACAATTGCTTTCCCAATATCTACCTGTACGGCTTCCACGCTTTCAATGGACATCAGTCCTCTTCTTATTGTGGAGGCACACCCTTCACATTTTAAATTCTCTACGTTTATATCCGCTTTCATTTTTCATTGGATTTTATTTCTTGCCACTCAATGTCTTCTGCCTTATCCATTTTCTTTACTTCGGTAGGAATGGCACAACTTCCTGACCCACAGCAGCCCGTATTCGTTATGGCCTGGAATAAAAAGAAGGCGGCAACAAAACCGGCCAGGGCATCGTGCAATTGGACAGCTTGAAAAGCAATGAAAATGCCAAGGCCCAATCTCAGCCAACGCATAAAATGCCAGTTTGAAAACAATAATTTTTGGGTTAGCATAATGTTATTTATTCAGGATACGTGATTATTATTTTTAGAATTGCCTCTTAACTCATTGATCAGTTTAAGGCTAATAATTTACATCATGCCAACTACCTCCATTAACACATTCAATTCCTTGCTGAGAAAGATAACCCTGTGCTTGCCCGCTTCGGTTGCCACTGGCACAACAGAGGACTAAGGGCTGTTGAAGTTTTTTTAACTCATCTATCCGTTGCACAATCTCCTGCAAGGGAATATTAATAGAGCCGGTTACGTTTCCACCCATAAATTCACCCTTCGTACGCACATCTACGATTGTGCCTTTTTTTTCTTTAATGATTTTTTCAATGTCCATGTCTCTATTGTTTATTTCTGTTCTCTGTCCACGGTTAAGCATTAGGACGATTTGACTTTTAGATTTTTAATTTTAAACGATCTACTCCATTAACTTTCTACCGGATTGCCCAGATTCACCCATTCGTTCATACTGCCCGAATAATTTTTTATGTTCTTATATCCATGTTTTCTTAATAACGAAAAGCCAATAGCCGCACGGTCCCCCGATTGGCAATGGATAACCACTGGCTCATCTTTTTTGATCTTATCAAGATTTTTTTCCAGCGTTCCAATAAATACGTTCTCTGTTCCATGGATGTGCCCTTCTTTGTACTCGGATGCGCCACGCAAATCAATAATCTGGGTATGGTTTGATTTTAGGATGTCCTTAAATTCATCGATGGAAATCACATTACTTTTTTCAAGTTGATTGCCCAACTCGGTCCAAGTAGTTACATCCGGTAGGTACCCATAAATATTGTCCAGGCCAATACGCATAAGTTTGCGAACCAGATCGTCATGCTTTGATTCTTTGGCGATCAAGATAAAAGGCTCCTCGTACGACAAAAACCATCCCATCCAAGTGGCAAAAGCATTGTTGCCCTGAATGTTGATCGAACCAGGAATGAAGCCTTTTTCAAATTCCGTTTTCAAGCGGGTGTCAATTACTTTAATACCGTTTGCGGTGCTTGCCTTGAACTCTTCCTTAGTAAGTTTTTTTATTTTAGGCACTTCGGTAAGTAAGGGTCTCTCCACCTTATTGAGTTTCTTCATCATTGCAAAATAGCGTGGAGGCTCCGGTTGGTCTTCCAACAAGTATTTAACAAAACCGGGTTCATTGTTTTCATATTGCAACGCCCAATTCCTTATTTTTTCATAACCTACCGTAGTACTGGGCACTGCGCCCAACGCCTTTCCACAGGCAGAACCTGCACCATGCCCTGGCCACACCTGAATATAATCTGCCAAGGCATTGAACCTTTTAATGGAATGATACATTTCTTTGGCGCCTGCATCCTGCGTGCCGATCATCCCGGCTGCTTTCTCCAAAAGATCAGGCCGACCAACATCGCCCACGAAAACAAAATCGCCCGTAAAAAGCATGACGGGTTTATCGCTGGAGGGACTATCCGTAAGTAAAAAACTAATGCTTTCTGGCGTATGCCCAGGGGTGTGCAACACTTCAAACTTCAAGTTCCCCACCGTGATCACATCGCCATCGTTCAGGCCGTGATGTTTAAATTCATATTGCCATCCTTCACCACCTTCATCAGAAAGGTAAAGGCCTGCATTGGTGAGTGCGGCAAGCTCTCTGGCACCTGACAAGAAATCGGCATGAATGTGAGTCTCCGCAATATGCGTGATCTTCATGTTGTTTTGCCGGGCTATTTCCACATAAGTGTCAACATCCCTTTTAGGATCGATCACCATGGCCACACCCATTTTTTGACATCCTATGAAGTAACTGGCTTGTGCCAGGCTTTTGTCATAAACGTGTTGAAAAAACATATTTCTTCTATTTTTAAGTCATGCAAATTACTCCAACAAAGATCGGAAACAATAAATTGCAAATTGGTGATTTTTGTCACAGAACTGATATTTTTTGACTATCGATTGCTCGATGTCAAATTGATACCTATAGTTATTGCAGCAAAGGGCCGCAGTGAAAATTCTGGGGTATTTTGTGGGGCAATTCAAATTGTCGCGACCTAACCGTTTTTGAATTTCTCTGTTCTCTCTGTGGTAAAACTGAAGATAACCGATATTGACAGCCACCGCATGCAAATAAGGGTTGAAGGGGCAAAAGGGAAAAAAGACAGGTCACCCTGGCCCACGCCACGCTGCAGATGCTCAGGGATTATGTGCGCGAGTATAAGCCAAAGTCTTATTTGTTTGAAGGCCAATTTGACAATGGCCACTATAGTTCGCGTAGTGCCCAAACGGTATTCAACAGCACGTTCAAAAAAATGGGGCTTCCGCCTACCATCAGTTTCCACAGCCTCACAGCTACGCCATTTACCTGCTTTGAGCAGGGGACCGATATAAAATACATACAGGAGCTACTTGGGCACAACGACATAAAGACCACGCTGCGCTACACGCACGTGAGCAAAAAAGAACTGGGCAAGATACAAAGCCCGATAGACAAGATATTGGGAGGGAAAAAGCTAAGCTGACCCATCGTATTGGAGCAACCGCGAAGGCGGTTGCGGATTTTTCAATTGTCACTGTTTCTTAATAGGTTGGGGAGAAATATACGATTTTTGAAATCCAGAACATGCGTATATTTAAGAGTTACCAGCAAGCGTCAAGGACGACACCCAAAGAACAAACAGATAAATAATGCAAGCAAAAGAAACCAAACTGCAAGACATAATTGAAGGGACAAAGCAGTATGTCATCCCACTTTTTCAACGAACCTATAGTTGGACATCAAAAGAATGGGAAGTTCTTTGGAAAGACCTTGTTGAACTATGTGAAATGGAAAATCCAAGAACACATTTCATCGGTTCAATCGTGAATATGCCGACAGTTTCAGTTCCTGAAGGTGTTGCAAAATATTTGCTTATTGACGGGCAACAGCGTCTAACAACAATTTTTATTTTGCTGGCTCTTTTGCGGAATAAGGCAAGAGAAAATCAAAACCTAAGATTTGCTGACGAAGTAAATAACACTTTGCTTGTAAATCAATATAAAGACGGGAATGACTATTACAAGTTGATGCCAACACAAGTTGACAGACTGACATTTGAGAACCTGATAAATGGTAATCCAAATGAAACGGAAAATCAAATTACAAGAGCGTACGTATTTTTTGAAAAAAACTAAAACAAGTAGAACTTGAACCAGAGAAATTAAAAAAAATAATTACAAGCTATTTTTCCGTGGTTAGTATCGTGCTTGACACAGATGATAATCCTTATTTAGTATTTGAAAGTCTGAATGCTAAAGGTAGACCTTTAACACAAGCCGACTTAATTCGCAACTACTTCTTTATGCGAATCCATGTTGACAAGCAGGAAAAAGTTTATAACGATTACTGGCTACCAATGCAAACAGCTTTGGGTGAAAGCTTAACCGAATTTATTCGACACTTTTTAATGCGTATTGGCAGTATCATCAAGCAAGGTGACGTTTACTATGCATTAAAGGAAAGTGTTTCTACATCAAATGCAACCGACTATTTAAGCGATCTAAGGAAATTTTCAATCTATTACCAACGGCTTATTTATCCTGAACTTGAACCCGAAGTTCAGTTGCAAAAGTATTTCCGCAGGCTTAACAGAATTGAAGTTACGACTGCCTACCCATTGCTTTTGAATTTTTACAGCAATTACGCTGATGGAAAAATAACGGGAGACGATTTTGTTGCAATTCTGAAGACTTTGGAGAATTACTTAATCAGAAGATTTGTATGTAATGTCCCTTCAAATACGCTAAATAAAATCTTTCCAATCGTTTATCCTCAAATCATTTCTAAACATCCCGACAATATTGTTGAAGGCTTTAAGACTGTTTTACAAGGCAGGGGTTATCCAAAAGATAATGAGTTCTATTTGCGTTTCAGGGAAACCAAATTTTATGGTGGTGGGGACAGACAAATAAAAACAAAACTCATTCTTGAAACAATTGAAGAGAGTTTTGCCCACAAAGAACGAGTTCCATTTGATAATTTATCTATTGAACACATAATGCCTCAAACCCTCTCTGAATGGTGGCAAAATGAACTTGGAGCAGAATGGGAAGAAACACATGACTTGTTTCTTCATACAATTGGTAATTTAACTTTGACAGCCTACAATACGGAACTATCAAATGACAGTTTTCCGACTAAGAAAAAAACTTTTGAAGAAAGTCATTTAGAGCTGAACAAGTATTTTTCTGAAATTCCTCATTGGACAAGAAACGAAATAGAGCAGAGAGCAGAGAAGTTGGCCAAACATGCCATTGAACTTTGGGCGTACTTTGGACAAGAAAACACTTCTCCAACGGACTTGCAAGAAGTAACAGGAACCACTCCCCTTTCTTTAAGTATCCTTGGACAACGCATCCCTGTCGACAGTTGGCGGGACGTTTTGGAGCAAACATTAAATACCGTTGCAGACCTTGAACAGGAGAAATTTGAAGTATTAGCTCATAACTTTCCAAGATATTTAGGTAAGGACAAGAATAAATTCAGAGCCATTCGACAGCTTCAAAATGGCTACTACATTGAGATGAATCTGTCTGCACAGAGCATTCAAAAACTTTGTTACCAAGCTATGGAGACAATTGAACTAACATCAGAAGACTGGAACGTAATAGTAAAATAATGATAACGGTGTACGGAACGCCAACCGATAACAAAATGTTTAGAGATAAATACGGTATTGAATGGATGGTAGATTTTGACCCAAATTATAAAGGGCAAATTTAATTGAAGAAAACAACGAACGCGGCAGTTTCTGTGCTAAATTTGGTGTGGTGTCAAGTTTTGCAACCTCACGCGTGACGGAAAACCTGAAGCCTAGAAAAATTCTCTGTAGTCCGTTACGATAACAGGAGGCTGTGTGCCCATCTCATAAAACTGAGCACTGGAATGTTTCCATTCTTCGGGATGCCTGACCAGATTCCAATGCTCTTGCAGCGGGTTGGTGTGGATGTATTCCAACTTAGTTTCTAGAATTTTCTTTTGAGATAGATATACATCATCAAACCTGTCTTGCCACACTTTGAAAACTTGCTTTTTCTCAGGCACTCGCAACTGCTCGAGCAAAGCGATGTTACCTGATTTTTCAATTTGCTGTCGGATCATTACAGAGGTAAATTTTTTCAGGTCACGCATCCAATTGGAAAGTTGATTTAGCTTTTTGAAGTAAAGGATCAGATGGACATGATTGGGCATAATCACATAGCCGAGGATTGATGAATTGTATTTGTTGTTTAGAAAATTGATGCTTTCGCTCACAATCATTTTGCATTCCTCCATTTCCTGCAGATGGTAAAATTTATAGCATGTGGTAGTAACGAAGAAACAATCTTCATCCAAAAAACTGGTGCGTCCGCGAAGAGCCATAAGGTGAATTTATAAAAAATAGTTGAAGTGGGGTGATGTTAGTTGCGTCAGGTCGAAAGACCTGACGGGCACAGGACAAGTGGTTTGTGTTTCTTTTTAGGATGAGTGAGTGCTTGGTGTGGCGTCAGGTTTTACAACCTGACGCGAGACGGAAGACCTGGCGGCACAGGAAACGAAGAAACAATCTCCATCCAAAAAACCGGTGCGTCCGCGAAGAGCCATAAGGTGAATTTATAAAAAATAGTTGAAGTGGTAAGATGTTAGTTGCGTCAGGTCGAAAGACCTGACGGGCACAGGACAAGTGGTTTGTGTTTCTTTTAGGATGAGTGAGTGCTTGGTGTGGCGTCAGGTTTTGGTGTGGCGTCAGGTTTTACAACCTGACGCGAGACGGAAGACCTGGCGGCACAGGAAAGTTTCTCGATTGAACTGATTTGCAAACTTGTAGGTACAAACAAAATGGTTTGGCTAAAGAGAGGATTATCAACACTCTGCGTGAGCGATAGAAGCGGAAAGCCCGAAGTGTGTTGGTATGCAGGTTGGCCGGACTTGCAGCGGATAGCGCGACCCGAGGCACGAGGGGCACGCCCAGAAAAATTTCAAAGTACGAATGACAAGTTTCAAATTCAGCTCGCTGCCATCGAGTATCCAGCATCCTGAATCTAGCCGCCAGAATCCTCCCAACTTTCAACTTAATCCCTTATTTTCGCACCAAAATTTTCCTTACAACCATGAGCAATCGTCCAATTTCCGCTTTCATCGAAAAGAATTATCTACACTTTAATGCTGCCGCCATGGTGGATGCAGCCAATGCCTATAAAACCCACATTGCCGCGGGCAAGAAAATGCTGGTGAGCCTGGCGGGTGCCATGAGCACGGGCGAGCTGGGCATCAGCTTTGCCGAGATGATCCGCCAAAACAAGGTACACATCATTTCTACCACAGGTGCCAACCTGGAGGAAGACATCATGAACTTGGTGGCGCACTCGCATTACAAAAGGATACCGAATTATAGAGACCTCACGCCTGAGCAAGAGTGGGATCTATTACAAAATCACTTGAACCGCGTTACCGATACGTGCATTCCTGAGGAGGAGGCATTCCGCAGGTTGCAGGCGCATTTATTCAAAGTATGGAAAGATGCCGAGGATAAAGGCGAGCGTTTGTTTCCTCATGAGTTCATGTTTCGCATGATCAACAGTGGTGTGCTGAAACAATATTATGAGATCGACCCGAAGAACAGTTGGATGATAGCGGCCGCAGAAAAGAATATGCCGATGGTGGTGCCGGGATGGGAAGACAGCACGATGGGAAATATTTTTGCTTCGTATGTGTTTACCGGTGAGTTGAAAGCTTCAACAATGAAATCAGGGATTGAATACATGGTGTGGCTGGCGGATTGGTACACCAACAATGCGGGCGAACATGGCATCGGTTTCTTCCAGATTGGTGGAGGTATTGCCGGTGATTTCCCGATTTGCGTAGTGCCGATGTTGCATCAGGATTTAGAGCGCGATGGCGTTCCGTTCTGGAGTTACTTCTGTCAGATTTCAGATTCAACAACAAGCTACGGTTCTTACTCCGGTGCGGTACCCAACGAAAAAATTACCTGGGGAAAATTGAGCATCGACACGCCTAAGTTTATTGTGGAGAGCGATGCGACTATTGTAGCACCTTTGATGTTTGCATACATTCTAGATATGTGAGAAATACATATAACCGCAGAGGACGCTGAGGTACGCAGAGGAAATGCAATTTTATTAAATGCACTTAACCGCAAAGGACGCTGAGGTTCGTAAAGGAAGTAGAGTTTAGGATGTTTGTCTTTTAAAATCTCTGCGTTTCTTTGCGCGGTTACTTATGAATTTCAATGTTGCGCTGATGAAAGACGGAATTAAACGAGTAGTAAATAAACTCTAATCTCTCTGCGTTTCTTTGCGCTCTTTGCGGTTGAATGTATTTTAACTGCAGAGTACGCAGAGGTACGCAAAAAGGAAATACGAAATATGAACTTAGACATTCGATTAAGAAGTGAAATACAAAAGGCAGTCACTGCTCTCTTCAACCAACAAGTGGAGCAACTGCAGATACAACCCACCAATCAAGAGTTTGAAGGTTCGCATACGTTGGTTTGTTTTCCGTTAACCAAGATTTCGAAGAAAGGGCCGGAGGAGACGGCTAAATTAGTTGGTGAATATTTGGTTGCCCATTCGGGTTTGGTGGCGCGCTACAATGTGGTAAAAGGTTTTTTGAATCTCGTGATTTCAGATCAGGTGTGGGTGAACGTATTTCGATCGATCTATTCAGATAAAAATTTCGGAACACTGGAGCTTAACGGCAAAGAGATCATGGTGGAGTATTCTTCACCCAATACCAACAAGCCTTTGCACCTCGGTCACCTTCGCAATAACTTTTTGGGTTATTCCGTTGCAGAGATCTACCAAGCGCTGGGTTATAAAGTCCACAAGGTTCAGATCATCAACGACCGCGGTATACACATCTGTAAAAGTATGGCCGCCTGGCAATTGTTTGGCAAAGGCGAAACACCCGAAAGCACCAACTTGAAGGGCGATAAGTTGGTGGGCAAATATTATGTGGAGTTTGATAAGAATTATAAAATCCAAATTAAGGAGTTGATCGAAAAAGGGGTGAGCGAAGCAGATGCCGAAAAGCAAGCGCCCATCATGAAGCTGGCCATTGACCTATTACTTAAATGGGAGTCAAAGGATTCTGACACCGTTAAGCTTTGGAGAACAATGAACGGCTGGGTGTACAAAGGTTTTGAATCAACCTATCACCGCATGGGCGTTGACTTTGAGAAATTGTATTACGAATCAGACACGTATTTGTTAGGCAAGGAAGAAGTATTGCGAGGCGTGGAGTCAGGCGTGTTTTTTAAAAAAGAAGATGGCTCCGTGTGGGTGGACTTGACTTCCGATGGATTGGATCAGAAAGTATTGTTACGATCGGATGGCACATCCGTTTACATGACGCAAGACATCGGCACAGCCATTTTGCGCTTCCGCGATTTTCCTAAAATTGAAGGACAGGTTTACACCGTAGGTAACGAACAGGAATATCATTTTAAAGTCTTGTTTCTTATTCTGAAAAAATTGGGTTATGCCTGGGCCGAAAAATGTTATCACTTGTCGTATGGAATGGTTGATCTTCCCTCCGGCAAAATGAAATCCCGTGAAGGCACTGTGGTGGATGCCGATGACCTGATGCAGGAGATGGCGGATGAGGCGGAAAAGCAGACTCGCGAATTGGGTAAGATTGAAGAAGCCACGGAGCAGCAGATCAAGGAGCTTTCAGAGATGATTGGTTTGGGCGCGCTTAAATTTTTTCTCCTTAAGGTTGATCCAAAGAAACGGATGTTATTCGATCCGAATGAATCGATTCAACTGCAAGGGCATACTGGGCCATTTATTCAATACGCCCATGCACGTATCCGGGCAATTATTCGCAAAGCGGATTCGATGGAGATTCGACCTGGTAAAGAATTTGATCAGGTAAAGTCGCTGGAACCAGCTGAGCGGCAAGTGATAATGTTAATTAACAGTTACATCAACAAACTCACCGAAGCTTCTCGGACTTACTCGCCTGCCGTGATCGCAAACTTTGCCTTCGATTTAGCGAAAGAGTACAATCAATTTTATCAATCCATTCCTATTTTTAATGAAAGCGATCAAGCGAAATTAAAATTCAGGATAGCTTTTTCACAAGTGGTGGCCGATGTGCTTCAAAAATCAATGCGCTTATTGGGAATTAAAGTTCCGGAAAGGATGTGATTACTCAAATCAATGGACTACCTATTTGAATCGGATCGATTGGGTTTTCGAAATTGGCGGGATGAAGATATCATTCCGTTTTCCAAAATGAATACCAATCAGGAGGTCATGCGATTCTTTCCAACTACACTATCGGAACAGGAAAGTAAAATCAAAATGGAGGAATATCGGTTTGAAATCGAATCAAAAGGTTTCGGCCTATGGCCAGTTGAAATTAAGGCGACTGAAGAGTTTACTGGAATCATCGGGTTTCATGAAGTTACCTTCGAAAGTGATTTCACTCCATGCATCGAGATTGGCTGGCGATTGGATCAGCCCTTTTGGAATAACGGTTTCGCGACTGAAGGCGCAACACAATGTCTTTTGTTTGCTGCTAAGTTTAACCTTATAAAGGAAGTCTATTCTTTCACAGCCCTGATCAATAAACCTTCTGAGAGGGTGATGCAAAAAATTGGAATGGTTAAAGTGGGCGAATTTGACCATCCGAAAATAGAAATTGACCATCCATTGCAGCAGCATGTCCTTTATAAAACTTTTTTGTAGTTCCGGTGTTTTATTATTTAATTTTAATGAAACAAAACTATACCCGATATGAAAACGTTGCTTTTAACCTTACTGCTTATGAATGTCGCGCCACTGGGTTCATTGTATGACTTTAAAGTCAATTCGATTGATGGAAAAGAAATTGATTTAAGCCAATACAAGGGAAAGACACTGCTGATTGTAAATACGGCCTCTAAATGCGGCTTCACACCCCAATATGCAGATTTGCAAAAATTGCATGAGGCCTATGGCAACAAGGTGACCATCTTGGGATTTCCTGCAAACAATTTTGGTTCGCAAGAACCAGGTACAAATTCAGAAATTTCCTCATTCTGCTCAAAAAATTACGGAGTGACTTTTCAGATGTTCGAAAAAATTTCTGTGAAAGGAGACGATCAACATCCGCTTTACAAGTGGCTGAAAGAAAAAACAGGACATGAACCAACTTGGAATTTTTGTAAGTATTTGGTGAAGCCCGATGGTACGGTTAAATTTTTTGCTTCCAAAGTAAAGCCGATGGACAAGGAAATCACGGATGAACTGTAGTCCAAATTGACAATTAACAAAGCTAGGTTTAATGGGTAAGCCGATTGATTTTTAAGATATGTTTTTCAGAAAAAGAACTCTTGTAGTATCTGTCATTCTTTTAACCATCCTTGTTATGGGTTTAGCTTCATTTTTAGTGGATCAATCACCTGGTAAAAATAAGAAGGCCACCGAGTCTATCTATGATTTCAAGATGAAGTCATTGGAAGGTAAAGAAATTGACTTTAGTCAATATAAGGGTAAAAAATTGTTGATTGTAAACACGGCCTCAAAATGTGGAAAGACTCCCCAATATGCCGGCCTGGAAAAATTGCACGAGCGATATGGCGACCAAGTAACAGTGCTCGGGTTTCCTGCCAATAACTTTTTGTGGCAAGAGCCGGGAAGTAGTGAGGAGATTGCTGCCTTTTGTGAACGTAATTATGGTGTGAAATTTCAAATGTTTGAAAAAGTTTCTGTTAAAGGAAGAGATCAAAATCCGCTGTATCAATGGCTTCAGGCGAAAACAGGAGCAAAACCAGATTGGAATTTTGCCAAGTATTTGGTGAGTGCAGATGGTAAGAACGTGACTTTCTTTAAATCAAGCGTTCAACCTTTGGATCAGATATTGATTTCTAAAATTCAAAATTAATTACCGGCAGTACCAAAGATTGTTAATTGTATTTCTTACCTCAATTGATGCGTTCACAAACTAGCCAGTCAAAAAAAAATAAAGGCAGTCAAAAATGGCTGCCTTTATTTGATGGTGACAATTAAATCTTCTAGGCCAGCAGCGGATAATCGGTATATCCTTTTTCGCCCGGTGTATAAAAGGTAGCGAAGTCAAGCTTATCATTCAACGCCTGATCTTTTTTGAACCGCTCTACCAGATCGGGATTGCCAATGAAAGGTTTGCCAAAGGCAATCAGATCGGCTGCTCCCGCTTCAAGGTCTGCCTCCGCTTTTGCAGCAGTATAACCGCCTGAAAGAATCAATGTGTTTTTGAATTTGTCGCGGAAGGTCTTCTTGATAGTTGAAGGTACTTCCGGAGCTCCCTGTGCACTGTGGTCCACTAAGTGGATGTATACGATTCCGATTTTATTTAGCTCCTCTGCAAGATACGTGTAGGTGGCTTCGATCTCATCATAAAGCGGCATATCGTTAAACACTCCGTAAGGAGACAATCGTATGGCCGTTTTATCTTTGCCAATCGCGTTGCTTACTTCTTGTGCCACTTCCAAAACAAAACGCGCACGGTTTGCAATATTTCCTCCATAGTTGTCGGTGCGGTGGTTGGAATTCGGTGAAAGAAATTGTTCGAGCAGGTAACCGTTGGCGCCATGCAACTCCACACCATCAAAGCCGGCTTCGATTGCATTCTTAGCCGCTTGCACATATTCCGCCTTTGTAGTTTGAACCCCTTCGGCACTCAACGCGTGCGGTACAGGATGATCTTTTAATCCTTCGCTATCGGTAAACATTTTGCCCGTTGCTACTATTGCTGATGGCGCAATTAGCTTAGCACCCGTTGGCAGATTCAAAGGATGCCCAACACGCCCCGTGTGCATGAGTTGAATAAATATTTTGCTACCTTTTTCGTGGACAGCTTTCGTTACTAATTTCCATCCATTGATTTGATCGGCATTAAAAACTCCAGGGATGCGCGGATAGCCTAAACCATTCGGAGAAGGGGAGGTGCCTTCCGTGATGAGCAATCCTGCCGTTGCACGTTGGGCATAAAATTCTGCCATAAGGGTATTGGGGACGTTTCCAATCGCGCGACTTCTCGTCATTGGCGCCATCACAATTCTGCTTTTAAGGGTTTGTTGGCCTAAAGTATAGGCAGTAAAAATCTTTGAGACTTTCATCTTTTATTTGGTGAGTTAAGTTTTGATTATTTGATCAAAGCAATTGGTGTTGCTTTGGGACTATAATGTTTTTGCTACCCGTTTAGTTCACGCGATGGTGATTAAATTTTTATTGATAATTTCATTGCACATTGCTACGTGTTGAGCGTTAAGGATTTAGGGGAAAAGAAAGTGAATGTTTGTTCTGTTTGAAAGTTTGTTCGAATGGTATTGGATGGCTATAGTACTTCAACAGAATGGATTTGAATTGTGTCGTTAACCGATATAGCGCACCTTTCCCGTAGCCTGAAAAATAAAAAGGGCAACCAAAATTTGGCTGCCCTTTTTCTGAAAAATCGATTTTGATATTACTTCATCGACTTCTGAAGCTCATCATTCATTTTTACATAATCCATATTCTTTGCTTTTTCGGCAGCTACCTTGCTGGCAGCCGAAGTGGTCATTGCACCAGCTTTGTCGCCTATTGCTTTTTGAATGCGCGCCTTCTGGTATAAAATATAATACGCAGGATTCATATCAGCAGCTTTGTTGATCCATTCGGATGCTTTCTTAAGATCTTTGCCATTTTCCAAATAATAGACCGCAGATTGAAGATAGGTGCCAGCACTCACTGCAGTATTCGCTTCGATTGACTTCATCACTTTCGCATCGAAATCGACACCAATGGTAAATTTTACGGAAGTGTTTTCCCATGCCAATTGAACCTTAGCCGATTTGCTGTCATCTGAAATATCACCAATATTGAAGGTCAATGTTTCTATTTTTTCGGCAAGCTTTTCAGATTTTACTTTGAAGTTAGCAGCTTCCTTAGTTTTGTCATAGTGTTCATAGTCCGCACCTAATTCGAGGTCTTTATAAAGTGAAACGGTCCACTCGCTTGCTCCTGGCCAGGTATAAATTAAGTATTTTCCGGCTGGCAATTTTGCGCCTTCTACGGTTACATCATCAGAGAAAGAAATAAATGTACCATTGTTGGCGCCCGTTCTCCAGATTGAACCATAAGGGGTAAGAAACCCAGCTCCTTCACCAAAAATTTTTCTTCCTTTCACACGCGGACGGGAGTAATCGATCTTTACATCGGTTAAGCCTACAACCGTTGATACTGAACCAGCGGGGCTCGCAGAGGGTGTTTTTACTTGGGCTTCTGCCATAAATGCCAAGGCAATAAGCCCTAACGAGAGTAATTTTTTCATAATGTTTGTTTGTTTTATTAAATCTGTTTGCAAAACTAAAATAGTTTTGCAACAAATATACCGCTTAACATTGCTTTAACAATTTTATGAAACTACCACAAACTTTCTTTTTAAACAGCAATGTTGTCGCTATAGCAAGAAAAATGCTCGGTAAAATTTTGTTCACCAAAATTGATAATCAAATAACTGGCGGAATAATTGTTGAAACGGAAGCCTATTCGTATAAGGAAAAGGGCTGTCATGCCTATAAAGGAATGACCAAACGCAACGAAGTAATGTTTCGTGAAGGAGGTATTGCTTATGTTTACCTTTGCTATGGCGTCCATGAAATGTTTAACGTGGTGACTAACAAAAAAGGAAAGGCGGATGCTGTTTTAGTGAGAGCGTTGGAGCCTTTAGTAGGAATTGAACAAATGATGAAACGCGTGAACGCAAAAACCGAAAGAAAGATAGCTTCTGGGCCAGGTAAGTTGACGAAGGCGTTGGGTATTGACCGAAGGTGCAATGGAAAAGAGATGAATAGTGTTGAAATTTGGATCGAAGACAAAAACCTTAAATTTAAAAATAGGGATATTGGATGCAGTCCCCGTATTGGGATAGATTATGCCGGTGATGATGCTTGGCTTCCTTGGCGTTTTACGATCAGTAATATAAACGATTACAAATTCAAGATTCAAAATTTGTAGTTCAGCTAATGATGAATCCTTAACTTTGACTTTTGCAATGAAATTATTATCTATCTTTTTGCTTTTATTAGCCATAGAGTCTTTTGGGCAACAGGCTGCAAGTTCCCCGTTTAGATTGGTAAACTCACCCTACGATGAACAAAGTCCAGTGATAACCCCAGATGGAAAAGCCCTCTATTTTACGGTAGCAAAACATCCAGAAAACACCAAGGGAAAAAAAGATTTAGGCGACATCTGGGTATCGCTTTGGATGGGCAACGGGTGGACCGCACCTATCCATGGTGGAAATGTGATTAACGATGAAGCCTATAATGCGGTAGCTGGCTTTAGTGCTGATGGGAACCAACTTTTTTTATTGAGCCACTATGGAAGTAACGGAAATGCTGCTTCAACGCAAGGTATTTCTGTTTCCAAAAAAACAGACGCAGGGTGGACGACACCAGAAAACATAGTCATTCCATATTTCTTTAATCGTTCTTCAACACTTTCAGGAATGATCAATACCGCGGGCAATATTTTTCTCTTTGCGGCAGATTCATACAACACAAAAGGGGTGGAAGATATTTATGTGAGTCTGAAAAAAGGAGGGAAGTGGTCGGAACCAATAAATCTAGGAAGTACGATAAATTCACCCTTACAAGAATTAAGCCCCTCGCTAAGTGAAGACGGCCGTAGTATTTATTTTGCTTCTAACGCCAGAAAGGGATATGGAGGATTTGATATTTATGTTTCTACGCGGCTTGATGATAGCTGGACTTCATGGACTGCACCATTGAATATGGAACAGCCCCTCAATTCCGAAGCCCGTGAACTTTTTTACCGGCCTGGAAAACGAATCGACCTGTTCACGACCACACGCAACAGCGATGGCTATGGCGATATTCGAGGATTAATTGACTCTGTGCAGCAGAAACAAACGGATACCCTCATTAAGATTTTAGAGGTGAAGCATGATCTGCTTGCAGGAAGGGAAAAAAAAGTGGTCATTTCAGGAACGGTGAAGAATTCAAAATCCGGTACAGGGATGAGGGCAAAAATAATATTTAAAGCGGACTCCCTATATGCAGCTTTTTCTGCTGCTGATGGGAGTTACAGCCTCACTATTCCGGCCACCAAAGTTTATAATATTGAAATACAAGCTCCTCATTTTGTGAATTTATCAGAGCGACTCGACATCCACACCTTTGAACTGAAGACACTCGAGATGAACTTTAGCCTTCAACCCATCGAAGTAGGCGCTGTGGTCAATTTGAAAAATATACTGTTTTACATGGGGACCACCAATTTACTGGAAGAGTCTTATCCTGAATTAGATGTGGTGGTCGATTTTTTAAAAGACAATCCTAAAATAGAAATTGAATTGGAAGGGCATACCGATAACCGGGGAGATGCCAAGAAAAACATAATCCTTTCTAAGCAGCGCGTAGAGCGTATTAAATCGTATTTGGTTTCTAAGGGGATAAAAGCCCGAAAAATTAAGGGTAAAGGTTTTGGCGGTTCGCGGCCGGTAGCTACTAATGATAGCGAGGAAGCTCGAAAACTTAACCGGAGAGTTGAGTTTGTGATCGTAAAAGATTAGTGAATTGGGCGCATTAGGGTGAGCCCTATTTTCATTACCTTTACTTTATGTCCTTTTCAAAAAGTTTAAACCTTGCTTTTTGGATTACGTCAATTTTTTTATTGACCACTTATTTTTGCTGTGCCCAGCAGATCAACGTGGACGGCAAATCATTTGCAAAATATAGTCAAAAACCGTTCAGTCCGCATCGCGGCTTATTTTACTCTTTGTATTCCGCAGCAATCGTGACGGTCGATCCTCTCGGCCTTGGCGGGAAAAGTACCTACGCGATTTCGTTAGGGGGAAGACTAACTATTTGGGAGTCGAAATCGAATTTTGATAAGTTGAGTGGGTTGAAAATCGCTGGCCTCTATTTGGGCGGTGGCTATGAATACTATCCTCAGCAATATAACAAAGCCTACATTAGCGGATGGATTCGCATTAAAACATTTATGCCTTTGGTGGCGAGGGTGGATCGTATTTATGCTACGGGTTATGGTTTACAAGGTTTTAGCACGCGGTATTGTTTTGGTTTTGAGGTCAAATCGCTAACGCTACTTTTATGTGGCGAAACCTATACAGCCTATGTTCCAAACTTAGGGTTTCACCCCAACACAGAGTCACTGTATACAAATGCAGGAGCGGTGATGCTCATCGTACCATTGTTAACGCGCAAAGACAAATGAGAAATGTGATGCTATTTTTTTTGATGTCTTTTACTGCGCATTCCCTGTTTGCACAGCGGTTTAATTTTGGGGTTAATTTCCAATACCATGTGTTGAAACAGGTCAGTTTGGATAAAGAGTGGATTGTTCCTTCCACTTCTTACGCGATCTATCATGCCACCGATAATCGCTGGAAGTTTTTTTCAGCCGGGCAATCAATCCTCATAGGAACTACCTTTCAATTGGATTATAAAAAGATATATGTAGTGCTGGAGCCCGATTTTAATCTCAATACATATAATTATACCGTGGGTTATCCAACAAGTCCGGGAGTAGAAGAGAACCTTACTTTTAAGTCTTTATTTTATCAAATCGATGCACCACTCTATGTCGGCTATCAATTTCACTCTTCTTCTTTGTTACGCTATTCCTTTTTTTCAGGAGGTTCGATTTCTGTTCCCTATCATTTGGAAACATCCTTTGTGACCACTAAAACTAATTCAGGCACACTTTACAGTCAGTTTTCAAGGAATGACATGAAAAACATTCTCTACAGCAATAAACCCTATCCGAATTTCTTGTGTGGCTTTGCGGTGCATTATTCTAGCTTGGTTCGTGTTGACGTGCGATACATTCACCGAATGAATTATCCGGGTACTGAATATAAAGCAACTTATAATACAGTCGGTGTTGCGTTGACCTACTATTTGCCTTTGAGCTTGTTAAAGAAGAAAATTTATTATGAGAATTAAGAAACTCTATGTATTGATTTTCTTATTGTCTTCCTGCACTATTATTAAGGAGCAACCAAAGTTCGTTCCAGCAGGTGATTATACGCTCGTTACACTTTCATCTAAATACGTAAGTCATACATCTACCCAATTAGTTTATACGGTAAAAATTTTACTGTTGGACAATTTTCTCACTTTAGGAGACTACAGCATTCTTGGTGAGGGTAATTTTGCCCTATCAGGAAACGGAGTAAGTGCTATTTCGAATTTCGGAATCACGCAAGTGAATTTTTTACCAGTGGAATCTTCTATTGTTCTTTTAGACCAAAGCGGAAGCTATGCGAAAACAGATCCGGATAACTTGCGATCACAACTGGTGAGTAAGTATCTTAGTGATTGTAGCCAAGTAAATTTTTTTCAATTGGGTGGATTTTCTAAGGGAGGACGTCTATTCAATGAACCGGTGGAATTTTTAACGAACGGATTTACCAATGCCTGGCAAGCGCCCGCCCAAGGTTTGTACACGTTAGCTCAACAAACCGGGGGGCAATCTAACCTTTATGATGCTATCAATACTTCCGTTAATAGTTTTTCCGTTACTCCTCCAAACGCAACAAGGAATTGCCTGGTTTTAATGAATGCCAATGATCAGGCAAGTTCTCTTTCACTGAACTCGCTTTTACAAAATGCATCAAGCATTAATATGCATGTTAATTTAACGTGTGTCGATTCATCGGTCAATAAATTATCTGCTGCCTCGTTGGCGATGCAAACAGGTGGATGGTTGGCGGTTTGTAACACACCCAAGCAAATGGTCACCGTTATTGGTAACTGGAACAGGCTAACATCCGGTCAAGCCACCGCCTATAATTTTACCGTTACGCTTCAGCCTGATATTGCACTCTCCTCAGGCGATGAGATTTTGACGAAAGTGTATCTGTTGAATTCTTCCGTTAATAGCGCCTATTTGTATGTTAAAATACCAGAAAATGAAAATGCTATTGCCTTTTTTATGGCTATTGAGCCTGCCGGTCTTTGGTCAACAAATTGAATTGGCAGTTCAGAAAGGACACTCGGGCGATATAACCACGGTTCAATTTAGCGATGATGGGAAATTGCTGGGTAGCAGCGGAACAGATCATTTAATTAAAATATGGCATGTGCCCACAGGCAAGGAGATGGCCAGCTTTGTGGGCGAGGCGAATGCCAATGTTACGGCATTGAAATTTAGTTTGAATAACGATTTCTTGTATGCACGTTTTGATAATGGAGACGTTCAGGTTTGGGACGTTGCCTCGTCTACTTTAAAATCTACCGAACATAATAATACCTTAATTTTTCGAGATAAATATTTTATCAAAACACCAGACTCCAATTATTTTTCCTTGGATCGCTATTACCTTAGAAAGTACAAGTTGCCATCCAAACGAAAGGTTTTTTCCAAAGTTCCTATCGACATATCTAAAATGTTTTCGGCAGTGGCTTTTTCGGATAAAACTTCGCGCGTATTTGCTTCTTGTCAAGACGGTAGCATTTATGTGTATAATGCGGTGACGGGCAAAGCGTACAAAAATTTGAACGACCACTTGGCCTCCGTCAATGATGTGTGCCTTTCCCCTGACGAAACTATTCTGGCTTCTGCCAGTTCAGATCGATCAATTATTTTGTGGGATATGAAAACGTTAAAACCCGCTCGCAGATTGTTTAGTCGATCTTTTCGGTTCACCTCTCTGGCCTTCGATCCCTCTGGTTCTGTTTTGGTGGCCGGAGATGAACTTGGGCGCGCTAGAATTATTGATCTTCGGTCAAGCCGGATTAAAGTATCTACTTTTGATTGGCATGAAAAGGAGATGAGTGCGGCTACTTTTAGCCCCAACAATAAATTTATTTATTCGGCAGGTCATGATAACCGAATTCAAACGTTCGACATCGTGAAACAGAAGACCATCTCTTCCGAACCCTATTTACACTATTTGAGTGTCGGAGATTGGCTTCTAAAGTCAACGAAAATTTATCGTGAACCTTATGCCTGGGTGAACACGCTGTCGGTTAGCCCGGAAAGCCATTATTTAGCGGCCGGTGGTGCGTGGCTGGAATCCATTTTACGCAAGCAACCTCAACTGATTTTTTACAAGGATTTATATAGCGGAAATGTAAAAAAAATCCGAGCGCATCAGGGAAACATTTCGTCTCTTACATTTGTAAATGACTATGAATTTATTTCCGGAAACGCGAACCAATTTGTAGATTGGTATTTCGATCCTTCAACCCGAATTCCATATTTGCATCAAAACCTTCTGCCGAAAGGCTCCACGATCCAATCCATCGTTTCGGTTTCCCATGATACGCTATTAATTAATGCTTCGAATGCACTGATTTGGTATGACCTGAAACATAATGAAATAGTGAAGTCAAGTGCGCACGCAGGAATTAGCATGATGGCGTATGACAAGGCCAGTAAACAATTGGCGTATAGCATAGGCACAGATTTGTTTTTTGAGTTAGATGGAAAGACCACAACGATCCCCCAAGCCCACACCGATCGGATAACTGGGATGGCTTTCGGCCCCCACCATTCTTTTTTAGCAACCTCCAGTTGGGATGCTACGATAAAGTTGTGGGACACACAAAAACACGAGTTGGTAGTGACTATTGTGCCGATTGGCAAAAAGGACTATATCGTGATCACACCTGATGGTTATTATTTTGGGACTCGAAATTCATTAATAGGTATTGGCTATAAATTCGGAAAGCAATTTGTTTCACCGGAGCAATACGACTTAAGATTTAATCGACCCGATATTGTATTGTCCCGCCTTGGCTATGTTACTCCCTTGGTGGTGCGATCTTACCAACGGGCCTATCAAAAAAGATTGCAACGATTGGACTTTAGCGAAGACCAGTTGGATGCCCAAATTCATTTGCCAACGATTACGCTGCCGGCAGACCAAATACCACTTGTCACCAGGACGCCAATTATTAATTTCAATGTCCGAGCGGTCGACAATTTGTTCCCTATCGATCGAATCAATTTGTTTGTTAATAATGTGCCGGTCTATGGCAGCAAGGGCTTTACGCTGATTGATAAAAAATCGGGAGACCTTACCATTCCCATCCGAGTAGAATTGACGCCTGGTAAAAATAAAATTCAAGTCAGCTGTTTGAACGAAAAAGGAGTCGAGTCTTTGCCGGAAACTTTTGAGGTGGACTATGCAATTCCAAAAGAGAAACACAATCTTTATTTGGTGGCTATTTCAGTTTCCGGCTACAGCAACGCTAAAATGAATTTGAAATACGCGGTTAAAGATGGCCGCGATGTGGTCAATTTATTTTCTCGGAGAAAAGAAGAGTATCAGAAAATTTTCTTGGATACCCTTTTTAATAAGGCCGCACTTAAGAACAATATTTTAGCAGTACGAGAAAAGTTGATGAAGAGTCATCCAGACGATGAAGTAATTGTTTATATTTCTGGACATGGGCTGCTGGATAGTAAATTGGATTTTTATTTTGGAACCTATGATTTGAATTTTTCAGATCCGGCAGCGAATGGTGTAAAGTACGATGACCTCGAAAATCTTTTGGATGGCATTGGTGCGCGACAGAAATTATTGCTGATGGATGCCTGCCATTCCGGGGAGGTTGACAAGTCTTCCCTTCGAGTTGATGAGAGTAAAACAATAGCACTTAATTCTGGCCAACGCGGATCAGTAACCTCCTATTCGTATCCAATAGAAACAACAGAAGAGAACTATCAGGTGGGTATCACTACTTCCTTCGAATTGATGCAGGAATTATTTTCCAACGTCAGCAAAGGATCAGGCGCAGTGGTAATTTCCGCTGCCGCTGGCAATAGTTATGCGCTTGAGTCGGATGAATGGCACAACGGGGTTTTCACCTACGCCATTATCAACGGACTCAAAAATGAAAAGGCAGACACGAACAAAGATGGTAAAATCACCGTTTCCGAACTGAAGGATTATGTGAGTAAAGAGGTTGAACGCCTCACCGATGGCCAACAAAAGCCAACATCACGAAATGAAAATCTTGAGTTTGATTTTCGGGTATGGTAGTAGTTTAAGGGTTAATACCCATCTCCCGTGTCATCTCCTCTGGTGCGATCCGCTCCGCCCTCAAGCTTCCCATTTGGTAAAACAAGGATAGCGTCAACCCGGCCAATATTTTTGCGTACAACAATTTTATGACCCATTTTGGTTAGCACAACACTGTCGTTTTTATTAATGGCGCCCTCTTCTTCGATGATCAAATCGGGTAACCACTGGCTATGGACCCGTCTGGCGTCTACCGCTTCTTGCATGCCCATGTCATGGGCCGTAACATTTAAGATCGTCTGAAATACGGAAGTGATAATCGTTGAGCCACCTGGCGTACCTACCACCATAAAGAGTTTGCCATTTTTTTCTATAATGGTGGGGCTCATGGCGCTTAACATGCGCTTGCCGGGCTCAATGCTGTTGGCCTTTCCACCGAGTACGCCAAACATATTGGGAACCCCAGGCTTGGCACTAAAGTCATCCATCTCATTATTAAGAAAAAATCCAGATCCGGCCACCAGGACATGAGAACCAAACCATCCATTTAACGTGGTGGTTACAGCCACTGCATTTCCTTTTGAATCGACAATTGAAAAATGCGTGGTCTCTTCCGATTCATATCCCGTTATCTTACCTTCTTTCACTTCGCTGCTGGGGGTAGCTTTGCCTGGATCATAGGTACTCATGCGGTCATTGTTGTATTCGTCATCCAATAGTTCTTTGGCTGGAACTTTATAAAAGTCGGGATCGCCAAGGTATTTGGTACGATCGGCATAGACCCTTCGTTCCGCTTCAACCATTAAATGAATCGTTTTCGAAGTATTAAACCCAAAATTTTTGATCGGGTAAGGCTCAACGCATTTTAATAGTTGAATCAGACAAATTCCGCCACTTGAAGAAGGCGGCATAGAAATTATTTTATATTCTCTGAATGTCCCTGTGACCGGTTCGCGCCATACCGATTGATAGTTAATCAGATCTTCTTTGGAGATTAGGCCTTTCCCTCGTTCCATTTCTGCGACCAAATCGTCTGCCGTTTTGCCTTCGTAGAAGCCTGCCCGGCCTTGGTCGCGTATCCTTTCCAGGGTAAAACTCAAATCCGAAAATTTTATAATATCGCCAGCCTTCCAATTTTCATGAAGCAAGAATTCCGGTTTTACCGTATTGTATTTTACTAAATCGTCCTTCATGTCGTTGATCCACTTTGCTTCTCTTTCAGTTAAAGCAAATCCTTTTCTTGCTAAATCAATTGCTGGTTGAATCAAATCCTTCCAAGGCATAGTTCCGTATTTCTTATGCGCTTGTACCATGCCATCCACTGATCCGGGCACGCCCGAAGCGAGATGGCCTTCAATACTTAGTTTAGGGATAACATTCCCATCTTTATCGAGGTACATGTTGGTAGTGGCTTTCGCGGGTGCTTTCTCGCGATAGTCCAATGCGCTGATCGAGCCATCGTTCATTCGTGTTATCATAAAACCGCCTCCACCGATATTGCCCGCGGCAGGAAATACGACCGCTAAGGCGAATTGAACGGCAATTGCGGCATCCACCGCATTCCCACCTTTTTTCAGAATAGCCACGCCAACTTGCGAGGCG
>DAHVFH010000050.1 GCA_027317105.1 Cytophagales bacterium | reverse complement strand
CCTGTCATTCTCGTAGGCAACAATTGCATATTTAATGCAATCAATTTTATTGAATTGAGAATAAAAGGAATGATCCTCACCATCACGGATTTTCAAGTACGCATCGAGTTGGCTGACAAGGGCTTGGAAATTTTCATTTCCGGCATCGGTTCTTTCATATCGAATCATGGCGCGTACTTTTTGTTTCTTATCCGAAGGTAAAGATTTACCTTGACGCTTCCCTGCCATTTCACTACATTTCTTCCTTATCCCAAAATCATGAAAAACTTTTGCGTCTTCCTCATCCTTGTCTGGTTTTTGACTGGTTGCCAAAAACGACACTACGATGTAGTGATTCGAGGGGGCACCGTATATGATGGCTCAGGTAAACCAGGTGTAGTCACTGATGTGGCTATTAATGCCGACACTATCGCTTTTATAGGCGATTTAGCAAAAGTCACTGGCAAGAAAGAAATTGATGCCAAAGGATTGGCGGTTACCCCTGGATTCATCAACATGCTAAGCCACTGCGAGGTATCCCTTTTATTTGATGGCAATTCCCAAAGCGATATCCGCCAGGGAGTAACACTGGAAGTATTGGGCGAAGGGTCAATGGGGCCAATGAATGATGCGATGAAAAGAGATGAAGAACAAGCCATGAAGCGTGACCCGGATTGGAAATACGACATCGACTGGACCACATTGGGTGAATATTTTTCATCGCTGGAGCGAAGAAAGATAAGTCCGAATGTCGCAGCATTTGTGAGTGCCTACACCATTCGGGTAAATGAATTGGGTTACGCCAATCGCGCCCCAACCGCGCATGAGATGGAGCGCATGAAGGCATTGGTAAAACAAGCCATGGAAGAAGGCGCCATGGGCGTGACCACGGCCCTCATTTATGCGCCTGCCAATTACGCCAAAACAGAGGAGCTGATTGAGCTTAGCAAAGTTGCGTCTGGTTATGGGGGAATGTATATCGCCCACATACGAAGCGAAGGCAACGCCATGCTTGAGGCTGTGGATGAAACCATTCGCATTGCCAGAGAAGCTAATCTTCCGGCTGAAATTTATCATTTGAAATTTAGCGGGAAAGATAACTGGGATAAAATCGATACGGTGGAGGCGATGATCAGCAAGGCTAATAAAGATGGCCTTAGGATTACCGCTGATATGTACACCTACACCGCTGGCGCCACAGGCTTGGATGCGGCCATGCCTCCTTGGCTTCAGGAAGGCGGAATAAATGACTGGATAAAAAGGATGAAAGACCCCGTCACACGAAAGAAGGCGCTGCAAGAAATGCGTACCCCAACTAATAAGTGGGAAAACCTCATGATGTTGACGGGCGACTTTGATAAAGTCTTATTACTAGGATTCACCAATGATTCGCTGCGAAAGAATTTTGCCGGAAAAACATTAGGCCAGGTGGCCAAAATTTATGGTAAGTCACCGGAAGAAACAGCGATGGATTTGGTTATTACCGATGGCACCCGTGTTGGCACCGCGTATTTTTTGATGACGGAAGAAAATGTGAAGCGCCAAATTGCCTTACCGTATGTCAGTTTTGGATCGGATGCAGAATCCTCTACGGCCTCTGGCAATTTTTTAAAGTCGCCCACGCATCCTCGTGCTTATGGAAATTTTACTCGCTTATTGGGAAAATATGTGCGCGAAGAAAAGGTGATTACCTTGGAGGAAGCAATCCGGAGACTAACTTCCTTGCCTGCCGAAAACCTGAAGATTCAAAAAAGGGGATTGTTGTTAGTGGGAAACTATGCAGACTTAGCAATCTTCGATCCTACCAAAATTGAAGATCATGCTACCTTTGAAAACCCACATCAATACAGCACGGGTATGATTGATGTTTTTGTGAACGGCACTCAAGTACTTGAAAATGGAGAACACACCAACGCCAAGCCCGGAAGGATTGTAAGAGGACCAGGGTGGACAGGGAAATAACAATAAGTAGGCAAATGGCAACCTTACGAATGTCAACACTTAAACACATTAGCACGTCTACACGCCAATGATCACCGATACGCTCAACCTCATTCCATCCAGCATTGTTAAATTTTTTCTGGTTGCGCTGTTCTCCTTCCTGATTGGGCTTGAACAAAGACGGCATCATAGCAACGAAGAGCCGCAAAGTCTTTTTGGCACCGACCGAACTTTTACACTGATCGGAATACTGGGCTTTATCCTGTACGTGATCAGCCCCAATGATTTGACTCCTTTTCTGTGGGGTGGCGTTTCTATCGTCATACTCCTATCGATATTTTATTATCAAAAAATACAGGTTCAGAAACGGTTTGGCGCTACCACGCTCATCATTGCTATTATCACCTACTGCCTCGCGCCATTGGTTTACACCCAGCCCGATTGGATGGTCATTTTGATTATCGTCTTCATCTTAATACTGACTGAAATTAAAGAGACCCTTTTTGAGTTTTCCAAGAAATTTGATAATGATGAGTTTATTACCTTAGCCAAATTTCTTGTAATTGCCTTTGTCGTACTACCATTACTTCCCGACAAACCGATTTCTGATGAGTTGGCCATTTCACCAGCCAAGTTATGGCAAATTCGGTGCTTGGCATGGCGGTAATAAATGCAATTTCAAGCAACAATTTGTTGAAGATGATTTATGGCCTCTCTTTTGGAAACAAATCCATACGATTGCCGCTGGTGATTGGATTTATCATACTAGTTTTTATCGGTTTGGCTATGGCTCTTGTGATCAAAGGGTAATAAGATTCCGTTGCTTTATAGTAAAATCAGGAAATATTTTTTTTTATGCACCCCAATTCTAGAGACTTCATTTTTTGAAGATCTGAACAATTTATTTTCCTTTACAATAAATTTAAAGCGTTCTTTCTTGACTATGTTCCGCATTCAAACGTATTTTTTTATTTTCTTACTTTCCTTGGGCTATTGTTTTGGGCAAGTCGATTTTAAAGAGAGTGATCTTGTGTTCAGCCACCTAAAAGTAAAAGACGGTTTGCCTGATGACGAGACTACATGCATTTACCAGGATAAGCGCGGCTATATCTGGATCGGAACAACGAATGGCCTGAGTTGCTATAGTGGTAACCGAATGCTGTTATTCCGGCATAGCGCTAAAGATTCATTAACCATTCCTGACGATTTTGTGCTCAGCATTGCGGAAGACAGCAGCAATTACCTATGGATAGCAACCAATAAAGGCCTTTCAAAAATAAACTCCATAACAAGAAAAATTGA
>DAHVFH010000043.1 GCA_027317105.1 Cytophagales bacterium | reverse complement strand
GGTGTGGAGTTGAAGAGCTAAATGTGCGAGAGGATCATGTTCATCTTATGGTATCGATCCCGCCAAAAGTATCGGTATCGGTGTTGATGGGTACATTAAAAGGAAAGCTGGCGATAAAATTGTTCAAGAGCTATCCAGTTTTGAAAAAGAAGCCGTATTGGGGAAATCATTTTTGGGCACGTGGTTATTTTGTGAGTACTATAGGGCTGAACGAAGATGTTATTAGGCGGTATGTGAAATACCAAGAAGACGAAGAACGGAAAGAAGAAAATCAGGGTACGAGTTTTGGACTCTTTGAGTCCACCTGAATTAACAATTCCACCTGCTTTGCAGGTGGTTGTTTAATTGTCCGTGATTTCGGCAAATAAAATATCATAAAAACTTGCAGGGCAGCTCAGAAATGAAGAAAATTGTAAGCAATGGATTTTTCCGGTTGAAGTACATTATTAAATGACCCAACCATGTGGTTTGGTTGGGTCATTTAAATCTGTGCCCAGCAACGTCTACGACCTTTCGATAACGTGGTGTTCGGATTTCCGACAGGCCACAAATTAAGGTTTTTCGATTTCTCCGGCCACACTTATTTTGGAATTTAAACGTGGTGATGAGTAATAATAATGAAACCCTGCATCCGCTGGTGAGCATCGTGGACTTGTCGAAAGCCGAACCGCGAAAACTGAGACGAATGGGGTACAATTTTTACGTTGTGTTTCTAAAGGAAATAAAATGCGGCGACCTTCGCTATGGTTGTAGCCACTATGACTATGAAGAAGGAAAAGGAACCCTGATATTTCTTGCACCAGGTCAGGTTATCGGATCAAATGGTAATGACTTTTATCAACCACAAGGGCAGGCGTTGGTGTTCCATCCTGATTTTATTCACGGCACTTCATTGGGCCGTCATATCAATGACTATACCTTCTTTTCGTATGCTGCCAACGAGGCCCTTCATTTGTCGGAACGGGAGCGGCAAATCATTCAGGATTGCTTTTCTAAAATCAGATTCGAGTTGGAGCATGCCATCGACAAACACAGCAAAAAACTTATCGTGAGTAATATTGAGAATCCGGATTTTCCACAATACCCCCGTGCCGAATGCAAGTTTCACCCTCACCAATAATTGTGGAAACTCAGTAAATCCGGGATTTCACCCAAAAAACTAGGAAAAAAATGGGCATAGGTTTGCATTAAACTACTATCTCTATAGATATAATATGATATCAACAAATTATCAAATTATTGCACTTTCATTTGCATTACTTTTTTCCGCCAATTGCAACGGCTTTTGGATATATGTCATATATGACATATATTTGTACAAAGAATAATGGATAAACCGCTAGCTTGGTTGCATGGAGAAGTAAAAACACCACCCTTTTCAAGGGCGGCACGCATCGAGACCGGAGTCTTACTTCGAAAACTACAACTGGGAGAAAGGCTTTCCATGCCGCACTCGCGTCCAATGCCTTCAATCGGTAGACGATGTCATGAACTTCGAATAGAAGACGAAAATGTAACGTGGAGAATTGTTTACAGGATCGATTCAGACGCAATTGTGATCTTGGAAATTTTTGACAAGAAGACCAATCAAACGCCCAAGCAAGTGATTGACAGCTGTAAACGGCGGATTAAAAATTATGATGATAACTAAACGGTTAAAGAAAATGAATAATGCAAAGAAGAAACGTCTTGAAGCAAACGGATGGAAGGTTGGTAGCACAGATGAATTCTTGAATCTTTCGCCTGAAGAAGCTTCTTATATTGAACTTAAGCTTGCCTTAAGCAAAGCTCTCCAGGATCTGCGTAAATCAAAAAATCTCACACAAGTCGATGTTGCCAAACGTATAAAATCAAGTCAATCAAGAGTAGCGAAGATGGAGGCTGGAGATTCCTCGGTCACTATGGACCTTATGTTTCGCTCAATGTTTGCGCTTGGCGCATCCAGAAAGAAGGTAGTTGGAATGTTGGTGTGATGGTCAGTGATCTTGCGACACGGCCCAAAACATTCCAGCGAGGATTTGTGAGTGAATAACCATCCGAAGAACGAAGAATCCGGAAATTGATATAACCGAAAATAAAAAGCATCTAGAAATCCGGAAAATGATTTAACCAAACAGAGCCAAATCAGGTCGATTCCGGAAATTTCCTTAACCGCGTATTGTGAAATCAGGCTAAATTTTCAATTGTGCACGGAAAATTAGTTTGACTTAAACATGATCACCCAGGAACTGAATTCTGCTCATTTTGCAACTGAACTAAAAAATTTAGTAAAAAAGGTCCCAAAATAGCTCCCTTTCGGACTTTTAGTTTCATTGCAATGGTTAGCTGGCCGAATGGACCTTTTAATTGCGATTTCTCGCGAACCAATTCAAAGGATTGAGAAAGTCAACGACATTTGCGATCTTGATCGCGATACGAAACGCCTTTGGATTTTCGTGGACATCTTTTAAGAACCGGGCTTGTTCATCCAATTTTTCCGCCTCCTCTTTGGAAAGGATTTTGCCCCCAATCGCGATGCGTCCGTCGTCACAGGAGAAAACCTTGAACGGTTCCTTTTCGGAGAATTCAATGATCTCTTGATCCGTATGATATTCCTCCTCCCAGTGAGCAATGTTTATTTCCATAAAAGGTAATTTATAAAAAGCGGATTTATCGGCCAATAACTAAACTACCGCCTCTGAAAAAATAATACCGAAGACGAAATGGTGCAAAATCAATCGTTTCATCCAAACAGTTAGCAACTCAAACTACCCTCTGAAATATTGGGACTACACTGGCACCTACAATTCTTCGGTAGGCTATCCTTCCGGCACGGTGAACGTTAGCATCACCACTGATGAAAACGGAAACCCGGTGCGGACCTATACGAACAAACGCGGACAGCAAGTCCTCAAGCAGGTGTATCTCGACAGTGTGATCAACGGTGCCCATGTCTCCTATCTTGAAACCTATTATGTGTACGACATCTATGGCAGGTTGACTTACCAGGTGCCTCCAAAAGCCATGGCTGCCATCGGTTCGCCCTCAACGTTCAGCCTGGCCAGCAACCCCACCACCGATCCCCTTATTTATAAGTATGCGTACGATAGTTTGGGCAGACTGGTTGAAAAAACTGCTCCCGGTGCTGCCGTGCAATACATTGTCTATGACCAGCTTGGGAGGGTCGTTCTCACGCAGGACGGAAACCAACGCGCTTCACATCAATGGGCCTTCATCAAATACGATATGCTCAACCGCCCGGTGTACAGCGGGCTTTATACCAACACCACCCAAACAAGCCGCAAGGCAGTGCAGGGACTTTTCATCAGTTGGGTTTATGATATAAGTCATCCTTACTTTGAAACGCCTGCAAATAATGCGACCTATCTGGGTTATACCAATACGGTGTTCCCAACTACGGGACTTACGGTGATCAAGAAATACACATTCTTAATTGTCCGTCATTCTTTTATACAAACTGGTATAAAAAGTTGCAATGCAATTCAGAAACCATGAAAATTGAAGTTGATGAAGTTCTTGGGGCGAAGTACATTATTAATTGACCCAACCACCTGGACATACGAACTAAAAGGCGATAGAAATGAACAGGTATTGATCTATGTTCAGTTTTATATCAATAATTGACTAAAAAATAAAATACGTCCAGTTTTTGTGTAAAAACTGGACATACAATGATTCTTGTCCAGTTTTCTTAGCTAAATTTGCCCAATGTCCAGTTTTCACATAAAAACTGGAGACTCCAAATGGCTAAATATGACAGGAATACGCCTTACAATGATCTACCTCCTTTGCCGCCTGCTTCGGAGTTTGATAATGACCCCGAAATACTGAAAAAATTGGTATCGGCTTCACGAGCATTAGCCTCTGTGGATAGTAACGTATTAAGATTGCCCAATCCCTACATGTTGGTAAATACTATTGCTCTTCAAGAAGCTAAAGCTTCTACAGCGATTGAAAATATCTTTACTACTGAGGACGAGCTTTACAAAGCAATATCAGATACCACAAATGAAGCGAAGGCCAACCCCGCGACAAAAGAAGTATTGAAATACAGGGAGGCACTATGGGAAGGTAATCGGCAATTGGAAACTGAAAAGACAATAACGCTGAATCTGATTACCAAGATATTTCAGCAGATCAAATCCACACAAGCAGATTTACGTTCACCGCAAGCGCAAATTATAATCAGGCAAGGCCAAAGTGAGTTTAGAACAGGAGAGATTGTTTATACACCGCCAAGGGGTGAAGGTGTAATTGAAAAATTAATGGATAACCTGCTTCAATACCTAAATGATGATTTAAAATATCCGGCAGACCCGCTGTTGAAAATGTGTATAGCACACTATCAGTTTGAGGCTATTCATCCATTCTCCGATGGCAACGGCCGGACCGGGCGAATTCTTAACTTGTTATATCTCGTAAATAAAGGACTTTTATCGAAGCCAGTACTATATCTATCAAAATATATTATAGCCAACAAGGATGACTATTATTTCAACCTCAGTGCAGTTACACAAAGAGAGTCCTGGAAGAACTGGATAATGTATATGCTGGATGCAATGGAGAAGACATCCATTCTTACCAATCGCCTCATCAATGAAACAGTGAAACAGATGGAAGCAACGCTGGATCATGGTAGAAAACATATTAAGTGGTATAGTAAAGAAATGAATGAGGCACTCTTCAGCCAGCCCTATAGTCGTACAAAGACAGTAAGTGATATCGTCGGAAAAAAGTCACGTACCACAATTTCAAAATACATGGATGAACTTATGGAAGCTAAAATTCTGAGCCCTAAAAAAGAAGGCAATGAGATGTACTACCTCAACGATGACCTAATACGTATCCTGGAAGGGTAACTAGGAATTAAATATTGCATCGATGTTTCTGCAAATGTTTCCGCAGCATCCACAGCAACGCCTACGGCCTTTTGATAACCATGTGTTCGGAATACCGACAAAAAATAAATTTAGCTTTTTCGATTTCTTCTGCAAGGATTGATTTAGAATTTAAAGGTAGGATATGGGCAAAAAAAAAGGATTTCCCCTACCCTACTTCACAACATTTCATTTTCTGATTCTGGGAGATTATAAATTGTTTTGCTTCCACAGCTAATTTTGATTCCTGTGATTTATCTATCCGTTTTCCGCTGAGCACTTCCATCGGGGACAGACCTCCAAGAACATGATGGGCCGGTTGTTAAAATCTTTTATGGCCAAGGCTATAAAAACCGACAGCTCTTTGTAATCACTGATCTTCTGATTGTAAAGGAACCGATATTTCAATTGCTTATGAGCAGCCTCGACCATGGAGTTGCTAAACTCAATAT
>DAHVFH010000035.1 GCA_027317105.1 Cytophagales bacterium | reverse complement strand
GTCTTATTGAGGCCAGCCTTGATCCGCTCTTTACGATTAATCCGGAAGGGAAAATCACGGACATGAACAACGCCTCTATAAGCATCACCGGAATATCGCGCGAAAAATTAGTGGGCACCAATTTTTTTGATTATTTCACCGAGCCTGAGAAAGCGCGCAAAGGATATCAGGAAGTTTTTGCAGAAGGCTTTGTGGCCGATTATCCGTTGACCCTGCGAACTGGCCAATTAACGGATGTTTTATTTAATGGGTCTGTTTACAAAGACGAACAAGGTAACGTATTGGGCATTGTCGTGGTAGCAAGGGACATTACTGAGCAAAAACGGAGTGAGAAGGAATTGATCGAAGCAAAGGTGGCTGCTGAGTTAGCCACTGAAATTGCCGAAGAAGCAACACGAAAAGCTGAAAGCGCAACACGAATAGCGGAAGATGCAGTGAAGGCGAAGCAACAATTTCTGTCTAACATGAGCCACGAAATACGCACGCCCATGAATGCCATTATCGGGTTTACCAAAGTGCTATTAAAGACGGAGCTATCGGACAAGCAAAAAGAGTATTTAACCGCTATTAAAATGAGCGGTGACGCACTCATCGTACTCATTAATGATATACTGGATTTAGCCAAGGTAGACGCTGGTAAAATGACTTTCGAGCAAATCCCCTTCAAATTGTCGCAATCAATATCTGCAATGCTTCATTTGTTTGAAACAAAAATTCTGGAAAAGAATTTGGACTTGGTAAAAGAATACGACAAAAGAATTCCAGAAGTATTGGTTGGGGATCCGGTTCGGTTGCACCAAATTATACTGAACTTGGTGAGTAATGCTGTAAAGTTTACCATGCACGGAAAAATAACGGTCAGTGTTCGGTTAGTCAGCGAAAAAGAAGAACAAGCGACTATTGAGTTTGCAGTAAGTGATACAGGTATCGGAATATCTGAAAATAAAATCAAAACAATTTTTGAAAACTTTCAACAGGCAAGCAGTGGTACCTCAAGATTATATGGGGGAACTGGATTGGGACTTGCCATTGTAAAGCAATTGGTTGAGCCACAGGGCGGAAGCATAACCGTATCGAGTAAACTAAACGAAGGCTCAACGTTCAGTTTCATACTTAGTTTTCAAAAAACAAATGCGGAAGCGGAATGGGAACCCGGAATCGCAGAGCTTGATGAGGGGATAAGGAACATAAAAGTATTGGTGGTTGAGGACATTGCCCTCAATCAATTATTGATGAAAACCCTGCTGGATGATTTCGGCTTTGAACGTGATATTGCAGCCAATGGAAAAATAGCCATTGAGAAATTAGAGGCAAAATCTTATGATATTATTTTAATGGATCTGCAAATGCCAGAAATGAATGGCTTTGACGCAACGGAATACATCCGCAACAAAATGAACTCTAAAATACCCATTATCGCTTTAACTGCCGATGTCACTACGGTTGACCTAGCTAAGTGCAAAGCGGTGGGGATGAATGATTACATCGCAAAACCAGTTGACGAAAAGATTTTGTACAGTAAAATAATTGGCCTCGTAAAAAAGCCGACATTGGCCAAACAAAAAAAGGAATTTGATCAGCCAATTAATCAGACCGAAAAACAAAAATGCATTGATTTGAATTATTTATTGCAACGCACCAAATCAGACCCCAAATTAATGATGGAGATGATTTCTGCCTATTTGCAGCAAACGCCTCCGCTGATCAACACCATGAAACAAAGTTTTAAGGATAAAGATTGGGGGGCCTTACATTCGGCCGTACATAAGATGATCCCCTCTTTTTCGATCATGGGCATCAACTTGAATTTTGAAAACATGGCGAAAAAGGTGCAAGAATACGCAAACACGCACTTACAGGAAGAGGGTATTGAGGAACTTGTTCTTCAACTGGAAACGGTTTGTACACAAGCCTGCGCTGAGTTGGAAGAAGAATTTAATCTAATTAAAAATACAAAAACGTGATAAATAAAATAAAGCTTTTCCTGGTTGATGACGATGCGGTGTTTCTAAAATCATTGGAGATTGAGTTCTTGCAGCATGCCGATTTTGATATCGAAACGTATGCCACGGGCGAACTTTGCATGGAGAACCTGGCGCATTTTCCCGATGTGATTATACTGGATTATCTCCTTGACGGGATTGATAAAAACGCGATGAATGGAATGGATACCTTGGATAAAATAAAATCGTTTAACCCCGACATTCCGGTAGTGATGTTATCCGCTCAAGATAAAATTGATGTGGCCATCAACTGCATGCACCACCGGGCTTTCGACTATGTGGTAAAAAGTGAGACTGCTTTTCTGCGCCTCCAGAAAATCATCACGACCATTTTTCGCTACAAAAAAATGGAAAAGGAATTAAATTGGTATATGGATCGGGCCTGATCTAATAATTTTCATTCTTTGCCAATGATTTTAATAGCCTTATAAAGAAGGGCTAAGACAACTTTCCTTTGACTTTCCAGTTTTTCAACGGGTAATCCACTGAGCCAATACTAGGGAATGGTGTTCTGAATTAGATCCCACTTTGATTGAAACGGACAGATCTGCATTATTGGTTTATTTCCTTACTACAAGAAGTTATTCAGTGCAATTGGCATAATCGCAAATGAAACCTGTGATATGTGTAAAAGCCTTTGCTCGGAATGTAACACGATAGGACCTTAATCACGTCACTTTTGCTAAGTAAATTTATTAACGCTGCAGCTATTGACGAATAGCCACAGTGAATTATGCTCGTAAATAATTTCACAATAAAATAAAACAAAATGAACATCTTAAGAAAAATTAAATTACTGCCTTTATTATCGATACTGATAATAGCAGGCTGCAAAAGTAATTCAAGTGATCCAGGGCCAAACCCAACCGTTAGTTCTACAACTCCGGGAACAGACGCTACTGGG
Organism: Cytophagales bacterium; assembly: GCA_027317105.1. GTDB lineage: Bacteria > Bacteroidota > Bacteroidia > Cytophagales > Cyclobacteriaceae > ELB16-189. Next base: position 121,040 of record DAHVFH010000035.1, on the reverse strand, counting down.
ATGCCAAGAAACACAATCGTTACTGCATCTTTTAGTACGGCAATGAACGCGACAACGATCACGGCTACAACCTTTACGTTGCAAAATGGATCGACACCAGTAACAGGGGTTGTTACCTATTCCGGAACTACTGCTACATTTACTCCTTCAGCAATTTTAGAGGCAAGCTCGGTTTATACCGCTACCATAACGGCTGGAGCAAAGAGTGCGATGGGAAGTTCTCTTGCCCTCACCACTTGGAATTTCACCACCGTTGGGTTACCGGTTCCTGGTTTAACAGATCCTCTAAATAGCGCCACCGGTGTTGCTCTAAACAAAGTCGTTTCGTTAACATTTAGTGGAGCAATGGATCCAGCAACCATTAATTCTTCCACATTTACATTAACACAAGGCACGACTGTAATACCAGGTGCCGTTGCTTATACTGGGATCACGGCAACATTTACACCCACAAGTGCACTGGCTGGAAATACCGTTTACACTTCAACCGTTACTACTGGAGCTAAAGATTTGGCAGGCAATGCGATTGCTGCAAACAAAGTTTGGAGTTTTACCACGGTGGTTTTGCCGGTTGTAAATTCAACTGATCCGATTCAAAATGCCATTGGCGTTGCACGGAATAAAGTGGTTGCCTTAACCTTTAGTGAAGCGATGGACGGAGCGACAATTACCGCTTCGACATTTACCTTGAAGCAAGGAACAACTTCAGTCTCTGGAGCGGTAGCTTCTTCCGGAACTACTGCCACCTTTACGCCAGCGAATGTGTTATCGGCCAACACAATCTATACAGCAACGATAACAACGGGTGCGAAGGATTTATCGGGCAATGCGCTTGCTTCCAACACGGTTTGGAGTTTTACCACTGGTGGCACATCGGCAAGTTTAGCGGCAGTTAATCTCGGCTCTTCAATAAATTATGTAATTCTGGCAAAAACTGGAATATCTAACATATCCACTTCGGCTATTACAGGAGATCTCGGTTTAAGTCCTGCTGCTGAATCTTATATCACAGGTCTTAGTTTGACAGACGCCACCGGCTATGCTACTTCAGCACAAGTAACTGGAAAAGTTTATGCCGCTGATCAGGCATCACCAACACCAATTAACCTGACCACTGCTGTAAATGATATGCTTACGGCTTACACGGATGCGGCCGGACGTCCTACTCCTGATTTCTCAGAGCTTGGCACCGGCAACATTGGAGGAATGACCCTTACGCCAGGTCTTTACAAATGGTCAAATACTGTTTCGTTGCCTTCTGATGTAACAATTTCAGGGAGCTCAACAGATATATGGATTTTCCAAATTGCTGGTGACCTTACTCAAAGCAATGCGGTGAAGATCACCTTAGTTGGTGGTGCTCAAGCCAAGAATATATTCTGGCAAGTGGCAGGAACGGCCACGTTAGGCACAACTTCACACTTTGAAGGGGTCATTTTATCACAGACAGCAATAACCATTCAAACCGGAGCTTCCTTTCATGGCAGAGCGTTAGCACAGACCGCGGTAGTTCTCGATGGTAATGCCGTTACTCAACCTTAGTTAATTATAATTAGAGAATAAAATTAGATAAAGAGGCTGTCGCAAGGCAGCCTCTTTTTTTTTGACTGTCTTTACTAATCCCAATAAACTCTTTTCTCTTAAATCGTATACCAAGAGAGCGTGAAACATGTAACTCTTTGCTCGTGTTGTGCAACAGACACCTGATCAAAGGGTATCATCTTTACAGTGTGAAAATTAATTCACACTTGACACGCCAATTGCGAGAAATAAAAAAAACAAAATGAAAACAATAAAAATTTTAACAACCTTGGCCATTGCTTCGGTTGTCATGATGACGGGATGCAAAAGTAATAGCGACCCAGCTCCATCGAGCACAAACCCAGTGGTAATACCCATTCAAGCAGCTAATCCAGCCTTAGTCTCTTTGGGAAGTTCTTCTACTATTGCAATTCTTGCGGGCTCCCAAATTACCAATACAGGAGCAACGAATATCACCGGGGATATGGCGTTGAGTCCGGGCACTTCCATCGGTGGGTTTCCCCCCGGAATTTTAACAGGCACGCAACACATTAATGACAACATTGCAACTCAAGCCAAGCTCGATTTAACAGCTGCGTACAATGATGCGGCCGGAAGAACGTCAACGGATATTGTAACGCTGTCAGGAAATATTGGTGGCCTCACGCTTACGCCTGGCCTTTACAAATCAACCTCATCTCTTGCCATATCTTCGGGTGATCTTACCTTCGATGCGAAAGGAAATGCGGATGCCGTGTTTATCATTCAGATTGCTTCCTCATTGACTACGACTTCCGGTCGTCAGGTTATTCTGAGCGGAGGCGCATTAGCCTCTCATATTTTCTGGCAAGTTGGAAGCTCGGTCACTTTTGGTACGACCACCGTTTTCCAAGGAACCATTTTGGCGATGCAATCCATCACCTTCAACACAGGCGCTTCCCTTAACGGAAGTGGCTTAGCAAGAACCGGTGCCGTAACCATGGCAGGCAATACCATTGTGAAAAAATAAAGCGCTAACAAATAAAACGTTGTCAATCACGGGGTTGGCAACGTTTTTTTCTCTTCTTTTTTGAAATCATTTACCGATGATCGCCTTCGGTCTTTAGGGTGTTAAATACGCAACGACCAAGACCAGACATTGTACTGGTCTTTTATGCTGAAACTTGATATTTTTAAAACCAGTGATTGATACAACTTTCTATGGAAGTTATGTAAGGCTGCCACGAATAAAGCGAACAACCTTTACGAATTGGAGATAAATCCTTTCAACTGAATAGTTATGAGAAATGTAATTAATAATGATAATCGCTACAAAGAAGGAACCAGCATTTATGCGAAGGTTGACCCGGAGCTCAAGCTTACTATTATGAAGTATCGTCAACGTATTTATTATTGCGCAGTGTTGAACCATCCGAAAAAAAACAACTTCGCGTATTTTGAAAACGAATTGATTCCGCCTGGCATTCACGATCAGCAAGTCCAATTCGAGCGTGTTGAGACTGTAGGTGGTGCAGCAAAAAACCATGCGATCAGTCCAGTGACATCTGCTAAAATAGTCGAATCATGAAAAAACCAACAATTGGGATAGCTTTAATTATTATTGGAATCATGATGATGGCCTACACCGGATTCAATCTGATCACCACTAAAAAAATAATCGATTTAGGCCCAATCGAAATAACCAAGGAGAAGAGTCACCCTATTGAATGGTCACCTTGGGTTGGTTTGAGCTTGTGTGTCGCTGGTATTTTGATTTTTGTTCAAGCTAAAAGGAAGTCTTAAAAAGAAATAATTAAAACGCAACCTTAACGTAAACAGAAATTAGACACGCTTAGGATTTCTTACAGTGACCATAGTTTTTAAATTACGGGATCTATTTTTCTTTTCCATTTTCTTTTTATGTCATGTAATCGCGCACGCTCAATATAGAACGAACAGGTACATTGATACTTTAGCGCATAAGAAATTTATTTCCATCGTCAATTTCAACAAAGATCAAAGCTATGTGACTCTGGGAAACGGCATTGGCAACCAGATTCCCATTCTCTTTGAAGCGCAGCTTTCTCCATCTTACTTTATTTCAAGTAGTCATAAAAAATGGGCGATTATGCTCAATCCCCAGGTACAGATACGAATGCTTGATCAATATTCCGTGCCGATACAAGTGCCAAGCTACCACCTCTACCTGACTTATGATCGATATATTGATGCATGGTCTAATACTTTTCTTTCAAAAATATTTTATAACGATGCGATGTGGTTTGCCTCCATCGTTCACCATTCCAATGGGCAAAGTGGAAGATTTTATACCAATGATACCACTAAAACAATTGACTTGATAGCCGGAAGCTTTGCGGTCAATTATTTGAAATTAGGTCTTTCCTCATTTACCCTACGGACAACCGGCTCAAAATATTTTTCATTGCGCGAGATTAAAGTACACACAGAAATTTACCCTTCAAGTTGGTGTGATCCGCACCTAAGAGGGGTTTATGGATTCACTCGGCTTTTTGGCGCCATTGATTTTGGAGGCCCGTGGCGTCAGGAAAAAAAGGATTGGGTGAACCGATGGATACAAAACTCAAGTATTGAAATAAAATCCGGCTGGATCTTTGGCGCGCTCCACAGCGCAAGTCCGGTTGACGTTTCCAAAAGGTTGATTATCGACCTTAATTACAAATACTACCCACCTTGGCTTGACGAGGTCGCCTTCTTCGTTCGCTTTTATAGTGGCCAGGATTACTACAATATCTATTTCGAAAAACAATTGACTACGCTCACCATAGGGATTACCTCTAATACGCTTAAACTAGCAAACGGCATCCGCTATATTGGTGTAAAAAAGTTGAAGTCAAAGTAAGTAGTGCGTTGAGCTTTTGGTATGGCAAATTATAATAGATGAACCGATTCAATCAGCAGCGAAGACTCGATTTGTAATACCAATTCAGGAGGCAACTGATTTATAAATCAGTGAAGCATGTAACTTATTTAATGGGTCATGTAAAATGATTATTTGCAATTGCACTCACCTTTGAGTTCTCAACGTTTAGTAAAAATCAAATCCGACAAATAAATTCAACTATATGGCTACCGATTCAGCATTAGTCAAAACGGAGAAGACAAATGGTGCTTCTTTTGGAAATCAGAAAAGTAATGCTACTATGAAAGCGCTTGTCTATCATGGTCCAGGAAAAAAAACGTGGGAAGAAATACGAAAGCCAGTAGTCTTACAACTGACCGATGCCGTGGTAAAAATTTTGAACACAACAATCTGTGGAACTGACCTGCATTCCGGATGGAGCCGATGATGAAGCATTAGTGATGTTGAGCGATATATTACCAACGGGTTTCGAATGCGGTGTTCTTAACGGAAAAGTAAAGCCTGGCGACACAATCGCCATCGTGGGTGCTGGCCCGGTAGGCATGGCAGCGCTTTTAACAGCTCAGTTTTATACACCAGCAGAAATAATTGTCATCGATTTAGATGAATACCGCTTGGAAGTAGCAAAGACTTTTGGAGCAACCCACACGATTAATAGTGCAGATGGAAAGGCCGTTGAAAAGGTGATGAAGCTAACCAACGATAAAGGAGTTGATGTGGCCATCGAAGCGGTGGGCGTAAAGGCCACCTTTGAAATGTGGGAAGAGATAGTCCGGGTGGACACATTGCCAATATCGGAGTGCATGGAAAAAGTGTTACCCTTCACCTGGAAACACTGTGGTCAAAAAACATAACGATCACTACCCGTTTAGTAGATACCGTTTCAACGCCAATGCTTTATAAAACTGTGCTAGCTAATAAGATAGAGCCAAAAAAATTGGTCACACACCGTTTTAAATTATACGAGATCATTAAGGCGTTTGACACATTTGGAAATGCGGCCAAAGAAAAGGCTTTGAAGTAATCCTTTGCAGCTAAAAACTTCGGTAATCGCATTGCGGCCTGTTTGCTCCTAAAATGAGTTTGTGAGATGTACAATCGGTAGTAAAAAATTTTCATTACAGAAATGCGTGAATGATGTAACGAATTATCAACGTTCTGCAACCCTTCTGCGCGAAAACGAACTCAGTTTTTCTTGAATGCGTGAAGAATGTAATGAATACATCGCGTTATGTAACGCTATCAGTTTCTTACACGATCATCTTTGTGGTGTAAATATTAAAAAAACAACATCATGAACAACCTTCTTTATTTAATCGCACTTGTCCTCATCATCTTCTGGATCATCGGCTTCTTTGCCTATAGCGCGGGAGCAATAATTCACATCCTGTTGGTCATCGCCATTATTGCCGTCCTTCTTCGCATTATTCAAGGAGGTAAAATTTTAAGGTGACCAACTACATAAAATGAATCAATAAAAATGAATTTCTAAACAATAAATAAATCAATATGAAAAAAATAGCACTAGTAACATTTCTTCTTTCAGGTGTCGTATTTTCTTACGCGCAAGGATCGTTGGCCGTTGGTCGGGCACAATTGAATACCGGTTTTGGATTCTCCAATTGGGGTGTTCCCGTTTATGTGGGATTAGATTATGGCGCAGCGAAAGACTTTACCTTGGGGGGTGAGTTGTCCTTGCGTTCGTACAATAATAATTTCAACGGTACCGGCTACAACCACAATATCATAGGCGTTTTCGGAAATGGAAATTATCACTTTAATTCGCTACTCAATCTGACTGAAAAAATTGACTTTTATGCCGGTTTAAATCTTGGGTTTTATACTTGGACTTCACCGTCCAATTATCCAGAAAATAATGTCTCCGGTCTTGGCGTGGGTGCTCAAGTCGGTGCACGTTATTACTTTTCACGAAGAGTTGGACTTAATCTTGAAATTAACGCAGGCAATGAATTCTCTGGCGGAAAGTTTGGGGTGACATTTAAGCTTTAACCGTAAAGCCCTTGGTTCTATTAAAGCCTAGAAAACAAAATTTAAAAAATTATATCATGAAAAAATTCCTAATTGCAATGGCCCTTGCCGCTACCCTTTTCGGATGCGACACGAAGGAGAAAGCATCCCTTCAACTTAAAGTAGACTCCCTCAACAATGCTTTAGTAGAAAGCAAGAAGACCGAGATAGCGATGAATGAAGTGGGAATCATTTTGGATTCAATTGACATTAACCGACACGTATTGCGCTTGAAAATTATTGAAGGTATTTCCTATGCGAATTATATAGACAGGCTCAACGAGATCAATACGCACATTAAGGATTCACAGGCAAAGATCCTCGCGTTGGAAAATAAACTCAAGGGTTCGAAAGCAGCTTCAGCGGCCACGATTCACCGGCTGAAATCGGATATCGAAATGAGATCCAAGGATATAGTCGCCCTTCAACTTGATGTGATCAATCTGCGCGAGCAAAATGGCAACCTTATGGCGAGCCTTAACCAGAAGGACTCCACAATATCGAGTCAAAAAGAAATGATCAAACTCAAAAGTGGCAATGTGTCAGCCTTAGAGGGGCTTGTAAAAGCCATTAATGATCAGAACAAAATAAAAGTAGCCGGTCTTTATTTTGCGCAAGCCCAAGCCCTCGAAACGGCAGCAAAACGCACCAAATTTGCTCCACGCAAAAGGAAAGAAACCAATCGCGAAGCACTGGAGTTGTATAAACTTTCATATTCATTAGGCAACCAAGATGCCCAAGTTAAAATCCAAGAACTAGAAAAAAAGCTTAGTTGAGTATGAAGAACATAAAATTCTAATTTAAAAATTGGGAATCAGATCAATAAATTGTTTGCTCCGCTAAATAAACAAAGTCAAGCCCTTAGTGCCTGACTTTGCTTTGTTTTGGGCAGGCGTAGTTTACATCTTTGGCGCGTGTATGTAACCCTAGCCCACTGTGTTTGTAATGTTAGCCAGCGTATTCACAATAAAAAGGGTTTGCTGAAGCCAGAGGCGATTCAGGAAGGTATAAGTTTGATGACCGGTGTTGATGTATTGGTTTAGCACGATGCACGCGTTGCAAACGCGCGCTAACAGGGGTTGCCCAAATAAATCCTCTCAAATCCAACTAATCTTGAGTTTTCAATTCAAAAAGAATTAAATTCGAGCCTATGAATATTAAACCAAAGATAAAATGAAAGAGCTGCTCTCGCAGCCTTGGCCCTGGTATGTTGCGGGGCCACTGATAGGATTGATTGTTCCTTTGTTACTCATCATGGGAAACAAAAGTTTCGGGATGTCCTCATCGTTGCGCCACATCTGCGCAGCCTGTATTCCAACGGATGTAAAATACTTTCAGTACGACTGGAAAAAAGAGACTTGGAATATTGTCCTTGCGGTAGGGATTGTTTTTGGAGGGATTTTAGGTGGAATTGTTTTTCAGAACCCAAACCCGATGCAGCTCTCTGTCAGCACCCTGGCTGATTTGAGTACCCTCGGAATAAAAAACTATAACGGACTTAGCCCAGTTGAAATTTTCAATTTTCACTCACTTTTCACATTAAAGGGCTTTCTATTTATTGTGGTCGGTGGGTTTTTTGTTGGATTTGGAACACGGTATGCCGGAGGCTGCACTTCCGGACATGCCATTGCAGGGATGTCCAATCTGCAATGGCCTTCGTTGGTTGCCACATGCGCCTTTTACATCGGAGGCGTGTTGATGTCGTGGGTAATCTTTCCTTACATCATGAATCTTTAGACCATGAGGCATCTTAAATATTTTATTGTTGGTTTATTTTTTGGGTTTGTCTTAGTTAAAGCTGAAATCATTTCATGGTTTAGAATACAGGAGATGTTTCGCTTTCAGTCTTTTCACATGTACGGAATTCTTGGCTCAGCGCTTTTAGTGGCTATGCTTTCGGTGTACCTGATAAAGAAGTTCAAATTGAAAACTATTGGTGGTGAGGAAATAAAAATTGAAGCAAAAAAATTCCATTGGGGAAATGTGTATGGCGCAATAATTTTTGGTTTCGGCTGGGCAATGACGGGTGCCTGTCCGGGCCCACTATATGCCCTTATGGGAAGCGGAGTATATGTGATTGCGGTCGTATTGCTAAGTGCAGTCTTTGGAACTTATTGTTACGGGGCATTCAAGGAAAGGCTCCCTCATTGAGACTGAAACCCAGCGAACCGTGTAGCTGTTTTTGAATGTAACCACATTATTACTTTCTTATCTTTAACTCAAAAAGGAATTGAAGTAATTCAAATCATTTTTATTTGGCTTATCAATTCGAGCGAAGCCCACACGCATAACAGGATTCCCTATGAATTATAAATCAGTCTTCACCCTAATCTTTATTTTCTTTTTTTTGAATCTTAACGCTCAGAATAGCCAGCGTTGGAATTCGGGCGGCAAGTTAAATCCCTTGCAGGCGAATATGGATATTCAGCATTATACCCTTTCATTGGATGTGGACATTCCCAATCAGTTTATCAAAGGGTTTGTGGAAGTTAAATTGAAATTGACGAACCCAGCCGATACAATCCTTTTTGATTTGATAGATCGATTGGAAGTAACAAAAATTACCGTTGACAAACAGGTCATTAATTTTAGCCATAAGGATGATAAAATATTTATTACACACCCTAAGTCTTTTAATGCTGGTCCACATAACGTCCGTATTGAATATGGTGGCAAGCCTCCCATTGCTGCAAGGCCTCCTTGGAACGGAGGATTCACATGGACAAAAGATAAGAATGGCAAACCATGGGTGGTAATCAACTGCCAGTCGGATGGAGCAAAATTGTATTTCCCATGCAAAGACCACCCGAGTGACGAACCCAATGAAGGAGTCGATTTGTTTGTTTCGGTGCCTAAAGGGCTGACGGTCGCTGCTTTCGGAGTGCTGCAGGGCACACGCACCAAAGGAAACACGACTACCTTTCACTGGAAGACAAATTATACGATTAGCAACTACTGCATCCTTTTTAATATTGCCGATTACCAGCTCGTCAGTCGCCCGTACAAAACCATTCTTGGTCACACCGTTCCGATTGACTATTACATACTCCGGCAGGATGCTAACCATGCGCAGGTCGTGCTGGATATCCGTGAACGAGATGCAAGGATATTGGAAAAATATTTTGGGGAATATCCGTGGGTTAATGAAAAGATGGGGATCGCACAAGTCCCTAACCCGGGAATGGAACATCAGACCATGATTACCTACGGTGACCCCTTCAACTTTAAACGTTTTCGTGGACACTCTTATTCGGACAATTTGTACCACGAGTTTGCGCACGAGTGGTGGGCCAATAAAGTAACAAACAAGGACTGGGCACACATGTGGATTCAGGAAGGCATTGCCACCTATGCGGAAGCACTTTGTTTTCGCGAATTAACAGGCGAGAAAGGATATGATTCCCTACTGATCCTCTTCAAGAATCGCATTGAAAATAAAAAGCCTTTAGTACAAGGAGAGGAAGTGAATTCGCAAGATACCTACACCCGTGATATCTATTTTAAGGGTGCCCTTTTCATGAATACCTTGCGCTATGTAATTGGTGACGAGGTATTTTTCCCAACTCTTAAAAAACTGGCGACTGATCCAAAATATACCTACGACAATTTTGTGACTACCGATGATGTGGAAAAGCTATTCAGCCAAGAATCAAAAATTAACCTTAAACCGTTGTTTGATTTTTATTTACGAACAACCAACCTTATGGAAATTACCATGAAGCAAACGGGTTTAACATCCTGGGCCGTTAAAATTCAAAAATTCCCCATGCAATTTCCCATTGAAATAGCGACAAGTAATGGAGTCACAAAGTTTCAATTAACCAACGAACCGATAAAAATTGAAAGCCTGACACTTCCTGCTGTTGACCCTGAAAACCATTATTTAAAACGAATAACTATTGAATAATTCAACTTCATTTTTGACCAAAGTCAAATTCTGCCAATAATGCTGTTCTCGGATCTAGGATTACCGAGGCCGGTTTTGTTTCAAAAGGAAAAGTAAAGGTGGATTGTTTCGTACCCACGTTCATTTTTTTTATTTCAGGGCTTTGATTTCCATTAGTGACAATTCCTATTTCTAGCGGAAATGAAAATGAGTTGGATTGAATTTGCTCCAGATTAATTTTCAACTCTTTTTTCTTACTGTCCCAAGTCCACGTGCCTTTGATCTTTGGCATCCCTTCCTGATAAAGCCACTGGGAGAAAAAACTCTTTAAATCTAAACCAGACGCTTGTTCCATCTCTGATCTGAAATTAGTGGTGGTGGCATTTGCATTAAAATGCTTTTTGTAGTACGACTGGATTCCATTCTTAAAATTTGCTTCCCCCACCATCTTCCGGAGCATATGCAAGGTCCAAGCCCCTTTTTGATAAGTCAGTGTGCTGGTGACCTTCGCCATATCGCTTAGTTGATTGTGCACCACCGGAGCGTCCTGATTTTTCAGTAAGTACTTAATGATCTGTTCCCGGGAAGATTTTAATCCGTTTGCAAATTCATCTCTTCCCTTACTGTGTTCTGCAAAAAGTAATGTGAAATAAGTAGCAAATCCTTCTCTGAGCCACACATCATCCCAGTCACTCTCCGTCACCGCATCTCCAAACCACTGATGGGCGATTTCATGGGTGATGACGGTCTGCCACAGGACATCACGTTTGCCGGTTACCGATTTTTCACTGTACATAATGGCTGAGGCGGCCTCCATTCCGCCCGTAGAATTATTAGATTGGATATTGGCCAACTTTTCATAGGCGAATGGTCCGACATAATCAGAGAAGAAGGACAATACTTCATTGGAAGGAGTCTGGAAATCATAAAATCCGGCATCCCGATCCTGGCGATAAACCCAGGTCTGAATGGATTTCCCTTCGAAGGAATCAACATACTGAACGGCAAAGTCGGCAACCCCAAGCACAAAAAGCCAGGGTGCAATGGGCACGGACTGCTTCCAATGCGTCAATTTATTTCCATCCATTAACAATGACTCCTCTTGCAATAACCCATTAGATATTACCTGGTAATGAGAAGGCGCAATGACAATGAATTCGCAGGTTGCTTTATCATACGGATGATCGACCAGTGGCAGCCAGTGATGCCCAAGGTCGGGCCAATTGTCGCTGAAAAACGAGCGGTCATTGTATCGGTTTTGTTTGATGGCAAGGCCTGCATCTGGAACGCCACGATATAAAATAGTGATTGACAAGGACTGCCCAACCGTTGCATTAGGAATCGTGATAAGCAGTTCATTCGACCGATGCGAAAAAGACAGCGATTTCCCCTCACTGGTGATGCCTGTCACAGTCATCCCTTTGCCTTGAAGATCAGAAGTAGTGTTCGTTAAATCCAAGCGAACCAGTTGAACACCTGCCTTTTTAAAATTGAGCGTCAAGGTAGCTTCGGCACGAAGACTGTCATTCTTATCGGAAAGCCACAGTTTAAATTGATAGTGTTGTATATCGATATCAAAGTTTTTAGGATACCGATCGGCACGGTTGATCAGTGGCGTTAGTAGACATGCCGTATATAAAAGAAAGAGGATAAATAGTTTAATGCGATTCTGAGTATGGATTTTCATATTGAAATTTTAAGTAAAGGTCAATATATAAAAAACTTTAATCCTAAGATATTTAGATGCGTCAGCCCTGGGTCATGGATAATAACCTGCAAGTTGTGTCGAACAATTATTCCACATAAAATTGTGTCTTTGTAAATGACAATATCGTCAACAGACCGCTCTAGTAAAAGCTAAAATTATAAGCAAAAGAAAAAAAAGAGAGGCACTAAAAAACCAATTAATTGTTGAGAAGATAAAGACGAATTGAGCTAATCCGTTTGAAGAAATGCATGAGAAAATCAAATTGGCTGATTCCCTAATTTGGAGGGATAAATTTTAGGGGATCAATGGGGCCGTTTAGAACAATGGCGGTAATTGTCTCCCAGGCATATTTCACCCCGTTCTTAAAAGTTGTAGTAGAGGTTGGTATTAAATAGCCGTCAACATTCTTATAGTCTGATATGATCATATAATCTTTCGTGGCTGGAAAGTAGATACCCTCCAGCAAGAATGTTTTTGTGTTAAAAAATAATTGGTGTTTTCCTTCTTTTGCGTCAATATCAATTTCGTAGCATGGAGAATGTCCTGGTAGCTCTTTTAGTCCAATAAAACGTATTGACTTACTTTTATTGATGTAATTTTTAATCTTAACAGGAAAAAAATCGAACTGAACAGACTTTATAGCGGGCGTCTCTATTGGGGTCATCATACCCATAATTATTACATGCTTCTTCTTTAAAAAATAAAATTTATTTGGCGTGCCTTTATACAATGAGTCCTTATAAATTTCTTCCTTTTGCTGCTCTGGCCAAATCTTTAATATCTTTTTATAGCCGAGATTGTTGTAAAGGGAAAGTTGAATTTTGTGACCAAAATCTTCCGAGCTGTAGTAAAAAATACTAGTAGCATAAATTGTTTTTATTTTACTCCAATTATTTACATTACCCATTGATACAGTATCTAAATAGCGATTCAAAATTTCTCTTCCTGTCTGACTGAACGAATGCGTAACTATTAGAAAAAAAAGGCAAATAAAACTGATTTTTATTTGCCTTACATTTATTGCTATCATGATGAACTCAGTTTATTTTCCCATTATTCTTTAGGGCAATAACAACCAGTTGACGAAATTGAAAAATTACTAAAGCAGGCACTACTAATATTATTGACACAAGCACTATAATTAGGATTGCCGGAACAAGTAATATAGGCTGCAGTTTGAACGCAAGAAAAACAAATGGACACGGAGCAGCCTCCACCTTTGAGATTTACAAGATAAGAAGCTCTAAGGAAATTATTCTCATCTTTTGGTTAAAATTTAAGGTAATTAGCACTTTTTACCTTAAAAAAAAGCACACTTGAATCCAGTATTACTGGACTCAAAAAAATTTATTTTTCACTAGATTAATGATGATCTCTTTCCGACCTATTCTAAGGATCAGCTGCTGGATACAGGGTTCTTGCGGGTGCGCTGAATAAGCTTCTTTAGTAACAGAAGTGACCCGCTAAAAATGTAGTAACCCCAATGTTTCTTATGATATAATAACAAGGCTTTAGCAAATAGTTGAGTATAAAGCTGTGACAAAGGACTGATTCACCTCTTCCTCACTAACTTCCTAAACTGATAAAAAATCCTACTCATCACACTCAAATCTTCGGTAATGATTTCGGTTTGCCCTTTCAATTGCTAGCGGAAGGGAAGTTCTTTTTGGTGCGTGCTGGTCATGCCATGAGTTAGCGCTATTGCCAAGAGGTATTTATCGTTGTTGGGCAAGAGTGAAATGTTATGTACTTGCCCGTTGAGCATGCCAAATTGTTCAAACGGATAATTGTCGAGCTTGATGCTTACGAACTGACCGTTCTTCACCTTGCCAGAACCAGCCAGAGGCAGTTCTGCTTTGGCAACAATTTTCCCTCCGGTGGGTACTATAGAAAACAAATTTTTGCCAAGCTCTTTGAATTGGTTATTTTCAAGGTATTCTAAATAAGCCGTGGTACCGCCAATGGGTGCTAGAAACAAATAATTTTCTTTCCATTTTTTAACCTGAGCCTGTAGTTCTTTCAAGGCTTCATCGCGGGCGGTGCCAAGCTGGTTTTCTTTCGTTAGCCGAGAGGCTTCAATTTCTTCAATCTGTTTGGCCAAGGGGTAGAGTCTGTATTGAATTTTTCTTTGCTTAAAACCAGTTCGCGTTCCATCAGTTTCTGCCTTGCCTGTTGGTTGTCGTTGAGTTCTTGATAGATGCCCGTTTCCCTTTTCAATTGGGCTATCTGCTTTCCCTCCAATTGATTTTTCGTAAAAATGAACCAATCTCGCTGTCGCGTAATGAAAGCGGTTAGTGAAGGCTGCAGGTCGCCCAACTTGAGTGGGCTGCATTGGCTTATTAATTTCTCTGAATAAGTAGCGTCTGTAGAGGCTAAAAGTAAATCAATAATTTTTTCGAGGGCAAGTACATCTTTAACAGTGGCATTCGATTGAATGAAAGCCACCAAATCTCCTGCCTCAATATTTTCGTTTTCTTTTTTTATCAACTGCAGCTTACCAGCGTAATGGTTACATCTGCCGTGATCACGTCTGGATACTGAATGAACCAAGCCAGGGTAAAGAAAATGAGGAACACAAATAGAAGTGCAAAAGTACCCCACTGCACAAACCCGCTGGGGCACGGGAAATGATGTCCTGCATTTCTTCTCTGCGAAGCGAAATGGAGTGATTTGATTGGTCAGGTTTGGTTGTTATTTCCATCCCCCTAAAATACAAATCTTACGAAATATTAAATCAAGCTTACTTCAAATAAAACTGTAGCGGCAGCTCTTGCCTTGAACTGTTGAAACCGTACAGCAGAACTCTTCCTTTGTATTTACCAAAAAAGTCAATCACGTCTTGTGGGTCTTTTACTTGCTGGCGATTGATGTGTGTCAATGTGTAGTTTTCAGGAAGTCCTATCTGTTTGAAAAGGCCATCACGGATTTTATTAATCTTTACGCCATAGTCTACGGCTTCGAGGTTCGCTCCGGTGGTGGCATCACTAATGATTTGACGTTTTACCAAATTGGTGTTGCCGCTTTTATTCAAGAGCGTAACGGTGGTGACAGCAGATTTGCCATCGCGCAAATAGGTGATGGTGAGTTTGTCTCCCGGATAGTGGTAACTCAATTCTTCTTCAAAAGCACTTTCGGAATTTATCTGCATATCGTTCACCTTGGTGATAATGTCTCCTGCCTCAAGGCCCGCCTTGCCGGCAGCGCCATTGCGATCCACATTCTCCAACAGCACGCCATTAAATTCCTTTACGTTCGCATCAAGATTATATTTTTTTACGTTTTGATAATCA
This sequence comes from Cytophagales bacterium, assembly GCA_027317105.1. Lineage (GTDB taxonomy): Bacteria > Bacteroidota > Bacteroidia > Cytophagales > Cyclobacteriaceae > ELB16-189. The sequence goes on along the minus strand of DAHVFH010000035.1, from coordinate 105,726 downwards.
TATTCGACCACGTTGCCGCCAAAAATTCCTTTTTGGGGCGTTCCATATTTCACTAAGTCGTTCACTACTTTTTTAGCGATGTCTACCGGAACCGCAAAAGCATACCCGGTATAGGAACCCGTGCGCGATAAGATGGCGGTGTTGATGCCTACGAGATCACCATTTCTGTTTACCAAAGCTCCTCCGCTGTTGCCCGGGTTAATCGCTGCATCGGTTTGAATAAAGGATTCGATCGGGAATTTATCGTCCACAATATTGATCCTTCTGCCTTTGGCACTCACGATGCCGGCCGTTACGGTAGAAGACAGAGAGAATGGATTTCCTACGGCTACCACCCATTCCCCGACAGCAAGATTTTTTGAGCTTCCCAGCGTGATGGCCGGGAGATTTTTTTCCTTTATTTTTAAGACCGCTAAATCGGTGGATGGATCGGTGCCAATCAATTCAGCTTCATACTGTTTTTTATTATAAAGTACTTGAATTTTTTCGGCTGCTTCTACTACGTGATTATTGGTGACAATATATCCATCGGTTGAAAAAATTACACCTGACCCAGAGCTGATTTGGGTTTGCTGACCGCCACCACCACCGAAGAGCAAATCCCAGTACGAATAGCTCGCGCCACTTTGAGAGATGCTGTTAATGTAGACAACACTTGGTGTGGCTTTTGAAGCCGCTAAACTGAAATCAATATTTTCATCGGCACTCGAAGGCAAGGAGGCAGAAACGGACTGAAAATTAGCTATCGATTGGGAATCAGAGACAGCGATATTTTCATTCTGAAGTGACAGGTTATTCGTCCCTGTCTGATATTGAAAAAACACAAAAGCTCCTGCGAGTCCGGCCAAAAAACTGATAACAATTGTTTTAAGTGTGTTCATGATCTTTTTTTATTAAACTTAGCACAATCCGAAAAATGCTTTCACAACAAAATTTAATCCAAAACCTTGAAAAGGAAATTTTGGCAGAAGTTTATGATTTATTTTTAAAAGCTGATTTGAAGGCCTTTTCCAATTCTTCCCCGGCTTTTTTCAAACTGGCTTCCACCTCTTGCCACCGTTCTTTTTTGTCGATCTCTTTCTTAATTTTTTGCGCGGCTACTTTCAATTCTTCGTATTTTTTTTGGAGATCTACCTCCGCTCGATTGCCAACGTCTTTCAGTTCGCTGGCAAACTGATCCATTTTTTTACCAAATTCTTTAAAGAATTTTTCCGCCTGGCCTTGGTTGGTATCTTCCATGAAATTTTTTTAAGTTTTAATGCTATGATTGTGAACTACTCTTACGTATTTAATTTCTTAATGGATACAGAGGTTCACGAACTAAAACCAAATAAAATCAAATTTATGTGCAACATCCCTTTTGAAATTAGAACCTTTAATCTTGAATTATATATTTATCTCAAGAGAACAACACCACCCCTTAATTCTTGCACGCCTTGATCGGGATGGTAAGAGCTAACGTAGCGAACGAGGTAAACGTAAGTATCTCCCTGAACGGGTTGCCCCGGATTGTTCTTATACCCTCCATTCCAATGGAAATACCGGTCTTTCGATTCAAAAATCACTTCACCCCATCGGTTATAGATAACAATCTCGAAGTTGTCGGTGATGAAAAAACTAAAGACTTGGAAATATTGATTGATGCCATGCGTGCTTCCTGGCCTGAACGCATTGGGTGCGGTAACCACTGGAATACAGTTGTTGGTAATTACCGTAGAGTCACCACTGGTGCAACCAAACGTATTGGTCAAATCTACACGGTACAAACCAGGACTGTCAACGGTATAGACACGTGAAGTATTAGGGGGATTTAACTGCACATCATTTTTGAACCAATTGTATGCAGTAAAGAAGCCTGGGTCAAGTTTCTTTGTCTTGGTAGAATCGTTATGGTTGTCGGGGTCATTGCATATAGTGGTGGCCGAAATAAGATTTCCAACGGGAATCGGGGCCTTGATAATTTGAATGGTTGTAGAGTCTTTACAAATTGAATTGGTCAAACTGATTTTAACTTTGTACAGGCCGGCACTTGTTTGCTGCAAGGTTGAAGTGGAGGCATTGGCAATGGGATTACCATTTAGAAACCAAGAGTAAGTAGGGGTAGCAATATTTGTTGCAGCCGTGAGTGTGAAAGGTTTTCCATTGTCGCAGGCCAAGCTTGCGGTTAAGCTTGCGGTGACGGGCCCAATAACCTGCACTTGTTTTGAAGCGGACTGCACTGTGCATCCACTCAGTGCATCCACTATTTGAAGAATAAAGGAAGAGCCATTGTCGGAGGTGGCCAGACCAATTTGCTGACCGATCTGTGTAGGTGCTGCTGGTGGACTGCTATTTTCATACCAGCGATAGGTGTAGTTGCCAACAGGCGAAGCGGTGAGCGTCACCTGATTTTTACAAGGGTCTGATTGAGTAAAGTTGGGTGTAATCGTTGGGCTGATGTAAACATTTTGTGTGATCGTAGTGGCACAGCCACCGGCATCGGTTCCCTTCAACGTAAGTGTTACTGATCCTATGCCAGGTTGCATTTGAACAGGATTTACGTTTGTTGCGCCTATTATACTTCCTGGAACATTCGAGGACCAAACATAGTTAGTTCCTGGAGGCCCATTTGCAGTGACGGTGGATAAACACAATGGTGGGTTAATTGATAATGCGAGAGGCGCAGCAGTGGTGATTGATAAATTTTTGGTTTGAATACAGCCAATAGCATCTTTTACTTGTACCGTGTAGGCGATGGTAGTGGCCGTTCCTTGAGCGGGGAGTTGAACGTTAAAACTTGTAGTAAGTAAAGCTATAGTACCGGTGGTGGTTTGACCGTTGCTTCCGTTAGTAATTAAATATTGGATTGGGAAAGCGGAGGCATTGGTGGCTATATTGATGATAGGCGGATCACAAGCTTTTGAAACCGTTGGCGTAGCTGTAAAGGCGTTGTTGCTCAGTCCAAATGAATTGGAAATGGTACAACCAGAAACTTGATCGGTGACAATCCCCGTAAATGTTCCTGCTCCTGCCCCAGAGAAAGGCCCTTGGATAGTTGCGGATTGATCAATGTTTGATTGGTTAACACCAGGTCCGTTTATAGTATAAGAATACAAGTTAGGAGAAGTAATTGCGCTAAGGCTTACGTTGCCATTAGAAAGCGAGCAAGCAGTAGGGTTGGTTCCCGTAATGGTAAAAGTTGGTGATGCGATAATCGTAAAATTTATTGAATCTGAAACCTGACAGTTGGTTAAAGGATCAATCACTATCACTCTGTATTTAAATATTCCAGGAACAGAAGTATCAACTGTTTGCGTTTGCGAGGTGCTTCCGGGTGAATTTATGGCCGTGGTTACATTGGTAATCGTCCAGGCATACGTATCGCCAGGGTTTTGCGCATTTAAATTTGAAGTAAAACTATTTTGGCAAACTGTTAAGTTCGGCCCCAGTGCCACTTGAGGTCGATTATCGACAACGATACCCAGTGCTTTGGAGAAGCAACCATTTTTATCTGTATTGGTAACCGAAATAAACAGCGGGGTCGCCACCTTAATAATTTTAGTGGTGTCTCCAGTAGACCATAAGTAGGTTAAGCCGGGCGTACCAGGCGTATTTGCGTTCAGGGTTATGGGGGAAATACAAATCGAAGAAGATGGCGGAATTGATGGTTGAGCCGGGGGGGCATTTATTTTTACTGCTTGCGTTATCGTGGTATCCAAGCCACATCGGTTTGTCAGCCTCATTTGCACGTTGTAGGTCCCTACAGATGCATACAAATGAGATGGATTACCCTTAGTGCTACTTCCACCATCGCCAAAGAACCACTGAAATTTGTCGATAGGATCGGTCGGGATTCCAACGAATTTTGTTGAATCACCCAAGCAAAGTCCAGTGAATGAAAAGCCTGGCCCGCCGAAGCCGTTTCCTACGTGTTGCCTGAAGTTGGGTAGGCCTAAGGTGCTGTTCGTTCCGGCAGCGAGGGCGAAACCGTTAAGTGTGATGCCGGAAATTTTGGTTGTGTCCTCGTTGGCTTGTACAGTTCCTAGGCTGGTGCTGTTATTGATCGCAAAATATATTTGATTGTCAGGTGCTAATTGCAAAGCCCCAATTGTGCCAGGCTCCACATTGTCTTTTTTGAAGTGAGGCCTCGCCAGAGAATCAAAATAATATTCAAAAATGTCAGAATTAGGAGTGTTTTCGATGGAAGCAAAAAGTTTGTTTCCGCCCGGTGAAAATTCGATGCCGTAAACCTGTCCTGCGGCATGGTTCAAATCAATTTTTCGGTAATTTGAGAATGTTCCTGTAGAATCATGAAAATGAAAAACTTCCACCAGATTACTCACCCCGGGCGAAGAAAGGGCAACGGCCAAATCGTTTTTTGGCCCAAGTTTCATATACCCCTGGCCATTAGCAGCATACTGAAATGAATGGACTGAGCCGATGGCGGAATATACGGGGTCGCCTATTCCTTGGGCAGTAATAGGATAGGCGCGGAAGGTGTTGTTACCATATTCATGAGCAATAAGCCATTGACTGTTGCCCGTGAGACGTTCTGTGCTTTTTGAAAACAATAATATATTTTTTTGTGAAACTCCGCCAGTACCTCCATTCAATTTTAAGTCGAACAGCGAATAGCGTAATTCATTGTTCGAAAATCCATTGATGGCTTGTGTGGTGAAAATATAATAAAGCGTGGCGTCATTTGGTACGGGGATGATCATGGCCGATTGTGAAGCTGTAGAATCTCCGCCAATGCCCGTAGCCACAACAACATTTTTTCGATTCCAAACGGTGCTGCCATCGGTATAAAAGATAACTTGCCCATTTTGGTCACATTCGATGGCACATCCGGCTGGCGTATCCATGGCACTTGTGTTAAGCGCCTTGGGGGGTTTCTTATTGAAATCAATTCCCGCCTTGTTCCCAAAATACCAAATGTTTTCACGCTGCTCAATCGTGCCATATTGTTTTACCGTTACACTTGCGTAGGTGGAGCAGCCGCTGCCATCGGTAGCCACTACATAGTAGAATCCAGCAGAGTCTGGTTTAAGGGTTGTACCGGTTTGCCCATTCGACCATAAATAAGATATAGGTGGATTTCCTCCACTTGGTTTAACGGTAACCGAAAACTGAGGCATAGAGCAGGCCAGACGATTAACGGGAAGCTGACAGGCGCATGCCGTAGTATCCGATACTAATTTTAACTTTAGGCTGAATGCCGTCATGGTGACAGGCTGCGTGATCGTTTGTTTCTTACCCTGATAGTAAGCTGTGAGCGTCACATTATAAGTTTTCGCAAGTTTGAAAGTATGAACGGGGCTCCACGCTGTTACACTTGTAGTATCGCCAAAGTTCCAATGTAAACTATCGGCATTAGGGTATACTTTTGGGAAGAACGTGGTTGGATTGTTTTGACAAGTCCCCACTGAGGTAAAGGACAGGCTAAGAAAAACATTCAATTTAGGAATAAAAGAAGGGAACTGTGTGCCGTTGAAGTTGATTGGTCCAAATGGCGATTGGTTATTGATAACGCGCGATGCAATGGTATCTGTTTTTGTAAACCGCTCCACCAAGAAGGGGCCGCCACTTACAGCTTGATAAATGTGATAAATGGTACTATCCGGGGCTAATTGCAAACCCCAACTGCGGAACTCAGGAGTCTTGAGAACACTGGTTAACGTATTGCCCGGATTTAAGTAGTCATATTGCAGTACATCGGCATTGATTCCAGGTTCCCCTACTCTTGATAGGTATAAATATTGTCCCGCATTGTCCCATTGAATATCGTAAATGGACTGGGGCAGGGTAGTAGCCGTTCCAGTATTGTAAATATATCGATCGAAAGCCAAGACACCTGTAGCGTCATTAAAAGTAAGTATGATTGCATCGGTGCTTGGATCTTGCGCAGAAACCGCAACCTTCTTTAGCTTTCTGTTGTAAGAAAAATTGGCTACGGAAATAGGCAAGCCGAGGCCTGAAGTTACTGTCGTGGTAAAGGTTCCTGCGGTGTAACTGACGGAATCGATTAAGGTAGACGAGTAATTTTGAGATCCATTTTGGTGTGTGATCAACCAATAGTCTTTGCCGTTGGCATGTTGGATCACCATCATCCCCTCTGACCGATTTGACAATCCGGTCACCGCAGTATTTTTTGGATTTTTTAAATCGCCCAATGCTGGCTGAGGGAAAACCGATCCGCCAAATAATTTCATGTCTACAATACTTACAGCTATTGAACCGCCAGTGGTATAATTGGCTGTATTAGTGAAAATAAAATATTTAGTTGAATCGCCAGGCACAGGGCTTAATACAACCGGTTGGTTGGCTGTGGTGTTGGCCAAAAGGCCAGACCCGTTGGGCATAATTGCTCCAAACGTGTTGTATACATTTGCTCCATCCGTATAAAATAATAAATCGGCAGTAGCCGGGTCGGTTGCTACCGCACTACCACCCATTCCAAAAGGGACGGCTTGGTCGGTTACCAAATAAGGTTTGTTCGTAGCCCTATTGAAACGGATGGCGTTGATTGAATTTCCAAAGTACCAATTGTGTTGAGCGAGATTTTGTGCATGCGCGGCAGTAAGTCCCGACAATAGAACAACAAAAGGTAATATTATTTTCAAAAACAAAAGTATTTTGCGGTTTCTATTCATCTTCAAGCCTTCTTTTTTTGTCTAGCTTATCGTGCTGGTTTGTAACAAATTTAAAATATTCATTTGACAACTACGGCCTGCCAAAGTTAAAACGAGCAATAGGTCATAAAGTATACAATTTGTTCAAAAATATCGTTACATGGGTCATTATCCCGATTTGTCGACAAATGTTTTTTTAAATGTCTTGAAACAACTTAATTTGCTTGGATGTGGTTAATTAAATCTTCGGTTTGGCTCGATAAGCAAGTTGCCATTGTATCATTAATGCTCTTGGTGTGCGGAACAGTAACAGCCCAAGATCCCCAATTTTCACAATTCTATGCTGCGCCTTTGTATCTAAACCCTGCTTTTGCAGGCTCTACAGGCCAGGCAAGGGTTGGTACGAACTACCGGAACCAATGGCCCGCCATTAATGCTAATTTTACTACCATATCTGCTTTTGCCGATTTCTATGTAGAATCAAAAAATAGTGGTGTTGGTATGATTATCAACCACGATCGAGAAGGATTGCTTGGTTTACAATCGACCAGTATTGGTGCTATTTATTCTTACGAACTTAAATTAACCAAAGGATTGTCCTTCCGGCCAGGGGTTCAGGCAACGATCTATAACCGCTCCATTAATTTTGATAAACTTACGTTTGGTGATCAGTTTAATCCGACAACAGGTCAGGTTGTTAGTACGCAATCGGTAGAAGGATTGAATTCTGGTCAATCGAAATTCTTTCCCGATCTGACATTGGGTGGGTTATTTTATTCAAAGAACGGATGGTTTGGTGTAACGGCCTCGCATATTACACAGCCCAATCAATCGCTAGCGGGTCAACCGGATGTTTTGCCAATGAAGATCAGTGCACATGCAGGATGGAAATTTTATATGACACCGGGCACGATGGGTCAGGGGTTTTATAATAAAGCTAGTGAACGTAGTATTACCCCTACTTTTCAATATCGTCATCAGGGTCAATTTGACCAAATGGATCTGGGTGTTTATTATACCTTTGAACCCATTATTATTGGCACGTGGTACCGGGGAATTCCGTTTAGAAATGTGAACGGGGTCGTGAATAATGAGTCGCTCGTTTTTTTGATAGGCTTTACCAAAAAAGGGGATAAGGATATCTTAAACATTGGTTATAGCTATGATTATACTATTTCCAAACTTGGCCCTTCAAGTGGTGGGGCTCATGAATTTAGTATCGTTTATAGCTGGAGTACCCGCGACCCACGGAAGCCGCCCAAAGACAAGTTGTTTATTCCATGTCCTGATTTCTAATATTAGGATTTGGCGCAATCGTCAAACGTCTTTGATTCATTCTCCGCTTTTTTCAATCTTGCGCACTTTGTCCAAACCAATATGCAAAAGGGCATCGCCAGCATTCACAATTGGATTATTATTCAATCCCACGATATAACCGGAAGAAGGTGATTTAATCTGTTCTTTAAATTCCCCGAAAGGATCGGTAATCGTACCCACCAATTGGTTTTTTTTGATGAAACTACCGCACAGAATTACTGGCTGAAATAGCCCTGCTGTATGGGCGCGTACCCAGGAAGAGCTCCAGATTATTTTGTTTGCTTGATTGGGTTTAGGGGCTTCATCGATCATGCCAAGATGCTTCATTAGGCGAAGCGTGCCATTGATTCCTTCCGCGATTGCAAGTTGGTCCAAACGGTTAGATTCCCCGCCCTCATAAACGATAATATTCTTTTTCCTTTTCGAGGCGGTCAACCTCAAGGAATTCGGTCGGAAGGGCGAATCGATTGTAAAAGGCGCATGAAATGCATTTGCTAATTCCACATTGATAGGCTCTTGCATGACGCATCGAATTTGTGGATAGTTGGAGCGCATGGCTCCGCCCGTATGAAAATCAATTCCGTAATTAATAAATGGTAGCACATCGTGGGTGACATGATGGGCTACACGTGCGGCCAAGGAACCGTTTTTGTTTCCTGGAAAGGAGCGGTTGATGTCTTTGCCATCAGGAACTTCACGCGAATAATTAAGAAATCCGTAAACATTAATGACAGGCATGCATAAAACAGTTCCTCGTTTCACTCGGTTATAGCCTAAATCAATAATTCTGCGCACAATCTCCATCCCATTGATTTCATCTCCATGCATTCCAGCAGTGAGGGCCAAGACCGGCCCATCTTCCATTCCGCGATAAATGTAAATCGGAGTGTCAATCTTTGTCCGTGAAGGAAGTCTAGCGATATTGATTATGATTTCCTTAAACTCGCCTGGTCGGATTTCATTTTGAGCTATGGAAATAGGCTTAAGCATTAACTTTATCTTTTTGGATTTTTTTAATGCCAGCGTGTTTTTCAATGTAGTCAAAAATCTTTCCCGCAATATCCATTTTAGTAGCCTCCTCAATTCCTTCAAGACCAGGAGAAGAATTGACTTCTATAATAAGCGGCCCACGTTTTGAAGGCAGCATGTCTACGCCTGCTATGCCCAACCCCATTTTTTTTGCAGCAATGATCGCAGCATGTTTTTCATGTCGATTAAGTTTGACTACCGTAGCGTAGCCCCCGCGATGTAAATTACTTCGGAATTCACCATCACGTGCTTGCCTGCGCATAGCACCCACTACTTCCCCATTGACGACCAAAGCGCGAATATCAGCCCCTTTAGCTTCTTTGATAAATTCCTGAACGATAATACGCGTTTTTACACCATGAAAGGCCTCGATTACTGACTGTGCCGCTTTCTTATTTTCGGCTAGCACTACCCCAAGGCCTTGTGTACCCTCTAAAAGTTTGATAACGACAGGCGCTCCACCTACTGCTTCGATCACTCCAGTGGCGTCTTTTGAGTAGTCCATGAAAATAGTTTTGGGCATCCCCAAGCCTGCGCGTGAAAGAATTTGCATGCTTCGCAATTTATCGCGAGAGCGGATGAGCGCTTGTGACTCAATGCCAGTAAAAACTTTCATCATCTCAAACTGCCTGACTACGGCAGCACCATAAAAGGTAACGGAGGCCCCAATGCGGGGAATGATCGCATCAAAATAATCAAGCTTTCGGTCATTGTACCACACCATCGGGTTTTGCTTTTCGATTACCAATACACACTTCATGTGGTCAATGATCTCCACGTTGTGACCTCGCTTCTCGCCAGCCTCTTTCAGCCTGCGGGTAGAATATAACTTCGGATTGCGTGATAGGATTGCGATATTCATGATAGCCTTTATAGTAAAAGTACCCGCAAATTATCATCTTGGTTAAACATAAACGATTAACCTTTAACTTTTAGCTGAGAAAGATAAATCTTTTTTAGTCACGTCAATGAGAAACCTCTTTCTAAGGATTTTCCGGCCTAGCAAAACGGGGAATTTTAAATTTCCGCGGTTGCTCAACGAAAACTCCGCACGAATCACATGGTCAAATATTTTCACTTTTGTTTTAATTACATAGCGCACCTCAGCTTCACCAAATGAATTTTTTATTTCACGCTGATCATATACTTTAAAAAAATATTTGCGTCCAGTAAATTCAGGATGTTCTTCATCTAAGAGCACAAATTCTAAAATACCGTTGACGACCTCATTGCTTGAACAATGTAGGCTACAAGTGTAAGCACCCGTATCAATTTTGGCGTGAATATTTTCCAGTTCAAGACCGGGAAGGTCAACACGATCGGAGCGGCCTAGGGTTTGCATTATTTATCATTAAAAGGAAGAAGAAATTGATTTTCGGCAGGATAACCAGCGGTTAATTTATTAATAAAAAATACTTTGTACACATTGTTGTTTTCATTGCTTTGTAAGTTCTGAATCCCACTGGCAAAAAGATGATTGCCGTACCAATATTCGAGCTTATTGTTTTGGATATTTCCTCCAACCGAACGTTTGCCTTCAGCGGGCTTCACCTCTTCGCGGCTGGTGCCCTCCAGAACTTCGCTTCCTTTAATGATTTTTGAGCGAATGGAGTTTTCAAATAGGTATAGCAAAACAATCTGATCTTTCTCGGGAATGATTTTTACGAACTGCTTCAATTGATAACTTTTTACGTCATTAATTTCAAAGCTGTTGTCCCACAATAGTTTGGCCTTTTTATCAAATCCAATCGCAACCGCATGCGTATATTGAAATCCATCTGGGTAAGAATAATTTCCCCGATTAGCGTAGTGTTGAAAGAAGGCTTCCCCAAGCATGATAAATTGATTTTGGTAGGGGATCACCTCGTGAACGAGGAAGCGGTAGTTGAATTTGATTTTCTTTCCTTGAATTTTTCTGCGCTCAATTCTTTTTCTGATCCGATTTTCTTTCCTCGCTTTGAGATAATGAAAGAAATTTTTAAGGTCGCCAAAATTGTAATAATGGATTACATACCCCCCGTCAGCGTCAACCTCTGCCACAAAAATTCCACGCGAATACTGTGAATTTCTGCCGTAAACCCCAGCAATTACCTGACTTCCATTTTCTGTTTTAGCAGCGCGGCCAAAGATCAGGTTTTTATGTTCTCCGGGCTCAAGGACGGTAGTTTTAATCAACTCCCCTGCACTGTTGAATTGTCTTATCCATAAACATTTTCTCCGGCTGGGATTTTTCGCACTAATAATCACATCCACATTTCCATCCGGATACGGTTTTATTTGAGTGATTTCACCCTGTTCATCTAAAATGTTCGGCAATATATGCGCCTTACGACCTGCAATGGAATAATGCAAAATAACAGGCCGATAATTCAAGTACCCCGCAATCAGAAAAGCATCTTTGGTTACTACATATTCTGCGGGTTCGAAAGGAATCAAGTTTTCGATTCGAAATGAAGAATATACTCCGTTTAGGATGTTCACAGAGGTTACATAAAAGTTGTGCTTAGCTGGATCGTAATGACGGAAAAAAAAATATATTTTACGGCCGTTGGCTTTGGTCGAGGCGAACGAAAACTCCTTCGGGATTTTTAAATAACCACTCCAGATTTTTTTAAGGACTGTGTCCATTCGCGTGAGTTCAAGTAAGTTTTCTTTTGGGCCAATAAAATTGCGATAGAGTACTACACCTGAGGTATCGATGGGAAATGCAGCATAAGACTCATTATCACTACCAATGGGAATGTCTAATCGGCCATTTTGGTGAACTTGCGAATAGGAAGCAAATGCCAAATTGAATGCGAAGACAAAAGTAAACCTACACTTTGATTTTATTGATATAAAAAACATCGCGCGAAGTTTTGTTTATATTGTCTTTCACGGTATGATAGCCGTAAACATAAAAATAGCGACCGTACCAGGCTCTAATACCACTATTTTGAGCGTATTCAGATCGGATAGTTTCATTTTGATTTTTTGGAATGGGCTTCACTTTCTCTTCCATTAGGATCGTGCCATCTAGCTCATTGGTTTGAATGCTGATCTCGTTTTCGTTTTTGAAGGCCAACGTGCAGGTATCCTTTCGTATCACAAAATCCGAAACTTGTTCCTTCGTATTAGATCTAGCGTCCTGTAGCTTGAGGGAATGATCAGCCTTGAGTTTACCCTTTGAATCAAAAAAAGAAAGTGAGGCTAGATTTATATTTGTTTCGCCTGACGAAGAATAGCTAGAACCGTAGGGATTGGATCGGTAGGGAGAACTATATTGATAGGGCATGGAACTTAACCCTGGTGTATACCCATAAGGACTGTAATAATTGTTGTAGGGATAATATCCAAAGGGGGTATTGGTGCGGGGGTTATAAAAATTAATAGGCGAATCATAGATCTCGGTAAGAAGAAAAAATCCCTTCTGGTTTTCTTCGATTTTTAGAACCGAAAGATATTTGCGAAATGCGGACTCTTTACCGCTACTTATTTTTCTTTGTTCCCTGGCTTTTATTCGCACTGCTTTAGTTGGTTTTAGATAGTCCAAAAAATGATCGAGGTCGGTAAGATTATAATAATTTACTTTTTGATTGTTGAACGGGTCAACCATTACACTAAATATCCCTGCCGCCTGCTTATTGATTCCGTAAGTCCAGCTGCCTAAGATTATGAGCTCATCATGGACTAGCGAGCTTGTTATTGCTTCTATTATGGATTTTCCTTCTTCCACCGCGATAATGTCATCAACCAACATGATTCCTTCCGAATCGTAGGTGCGCACTACTATTTTTCTATTTGCACCAGCGCTTCGCTCGAACAGCAATACATTAAATGTATCATTGCTATTGGTGCGCACGTCCATCAATTCTACCTTCTTTTGAAAAACACCGGGAATCACTTTAGCACTTTCCAAATGCAGGTCATACATCAGCAGTATGGGTTCAGTATTGAGGTAGCCACCGAATATTGCTTTATTCTTAAGTACTGAAAAATGTGTAAAACGAAGATTTATCTCTGGTTTGAATTTATGCTCTTCAATTTTACGATCCGCATAAAGGATTTCCGCCAGGTTTATTTCTCTACCATTTGCCTCCCTTTCTTGAAAGATTAAGTAAATGTTTCCATTGCGATAGTCGTAACCCAACAAATTCATCTGCTGTTCGATTTCCAATTTAGCATTCCATGTTTCTTTTAGGGTCGAGTCTAAAAAGATAACTTCCCATTTCTTTTTACTGCCTTCAAATTTTTCTGTATCTCGAATTAAGGCTAACCCATTTTCTTGCCTAGAGACAATGATTAACGCATGATCGCTGTTTTTTTGTTCGAGTTCATAAACAGCAGTTTGGCTAACTTGACCAACCAGGTTGAGCGCAGTAAAAATAAAGACAAATAGAATTTGAAATTCTCGACTTTGAAAATTTGAAATTTTAAAAAAAAAGACTTTAAATATTGAATTAAATTTGTTCACCCCTCACTGATTTCAAGCGTCCGATCAAATTCTTCCTTCTTCACTGGCTGTACAGATAGTCTGGAGTTGCGTACCAGTGCCATGAGGGATAATCGCTTGTCAGCCTTTATCATCGAAAGGGAGACAGATTTTTTTAATTTTTTCTTGTGGCTAATCTCCACGGCTACCCAAGCATTGTCTTTAGGATCAGCAAAATATTCCTTCGTGATCTCCGCTAGGCCAATAATTGATTTCTCTTCTCCACTATGGTAAACAAAGGCAAGATCACCCTTTTTCATTGCTTTAAGGTTGTTTCGTGCCTGAAAATTGCGCACTCCGTCCCAGGTGGTTTTTTTGTCGCGTACCAGATTATCCCATGAGTAAGTGCCCGGTTCCGTTTTCACTAGCCAATAATTCATTTGATTTTGGGTTTAATTGTTAAAATACTTCGCAAAAGATAATACAAAAAAGTAAATTGTAATTTTGGCTTCGTTAAGAAATTTAATGAAAATTTTGATAATTCGCTTTTCCTCTATTGGTGACATTGTACTCACCACGCCAGTGATTCGCTGTCTAAAAACCCAGCTGGACAATGCCGAGATTCATTATGTGACGAAATCACAATATCAATCTATCATAGAAAATAATCCCTATCTGGACAAAATATTTTATATGAAAGAAAACTTGGGTGATCTAATTTTAGATTTAAGAACGGAAAAATATGACATAATCATTGATCTGCACAATAATTTGAGAACGCGTATTCTGAAGTGGCGTCTGGGTGTTCGTTCTTTTAGCTTTAGTAAATTAAATATTGAAAAATGGCTGATGGTAAATTTCAAAATCAATCATCTCCCCAGTACACATATTGTAGAGCGTAATCTCGAGACAGTAGCAAAACTGGGTGTAAAGAATGATGCACTAGGCCTCGATTATTTTATTCCTGAAAAAGATGAAGTACCTTGGGAGTGGCTTCCAGAAACGCATCGAAAGGGATTTGTGGCCTACGCTATAGGGGGTCAGCATGAAACTAAAAAACTCCCTGTTTCACGAATGATTGAGTTATGCCAAAAAATCAATCGCCCTATTATTTTATTGGGTGGCAAAGAGGATTTTGAAAATGGTGAAAATGTAAGCTGTGCTTTTGAAAAGGATATTATCTTGAATACCTGTGGTAAGTTAAACCTTAATCAGTCGGCTAGTTTGGTAAAGAAGGCTTCTTTTGTTTTTTCCCACGATACCGGGTTGATGCATATTGCCGCGGCATTTAAAAAGGAAGTTTTCAGCATTTGGGGAAATACCATCCCCGCTTTTGGAATGTTCCCCTACCGTACCAAGTATCATTCACTGGAAAATACGCAAATCCAATGTCGGCCTTGTTCTAAAATTGGTTTTGATAAATGCCCGAAGGGTCACTTCAAGTGCATGAATGAAATTAAGTTCGAGATTCAATTAAATTGATCAGTAGGCCCTGACTAACTTTCCGTCCATATAATTTAAATACGATTGGTTAGCCACCTTCATCCCACCCGGAGTGGGGTAATTTCCGGTGAAGTACCAATCCCCGCGATGATTTGGGATGGACTTATGAAGATTCTCAATGGTTTGAAAAACTACCTGAAGGTCAGCCTTCATTCCTTCTGGCTTTATGATATCCGCTATCTTGTCTGAGATTTCTTCAGGGGTGAACATCTTGTACAATCGCTTTACAAAATTTTCTTGACCATCGTTCATCGACCTACATTGCTCATAGATTTCTCCCAAAAAGTAATCCTTACCCTGCTCTTTCACTAGTTTGATCATGGCACGAAAAGCCACAAAGTCACCCATTTTGCTCATGTCAATGCCATAGCAATCGGGAAAACGGATTTGAGGTGCGGAAGAAACGACTACAATTTTTTTTGGATTCAGGCGGTCGAGCATTTTTAGAATGCTTTTCTCCAGCGTAGTTCCGCGAACGATAGAGTCATCAAGAACTACCAATGTGTCTTTTTCCTTATTGACGACTTCATAGGTTGTATCGTAAACGTGCGCTACTAATTCATCGCGGTGGATGTCATCGGTGATAAAGGTGCGAAGTTTAGCGTCCTTAATTACGATTTTTTCCATCCGTGGTCGGAACGATAAAATTTCTTCCAAGGAATCAACCGAAGGTTTGCCGTCAATAATAATATCTTTTTGTTTACTGATGAGGAAATCTTGAATCCCCTCCATCAAACCCAAATAGGCAGTTTCAGCCGTATTGGGAATGTAAGAGAAAACCGTATTCTTTAAATCAAAATTTATGGATTTAAGAACTTGTGGAACCAGCAAACGCCCAAGTTGTTTTCGTTCGCGATAAATCTCGGGGTCTGTTCCCCTTGAAAAATAAATCCGCTCAAAACTACAGGAAGTCTTCGCTATTGGAGTAGTTATGGCCGAGTGTGAAAAATCGCCATTCTTGTTTATGATTACGGCATGGCCGGGTTGAATTTCTTCGATTTGATCGTAGTCGATATTAAAGGCAGTTTTAATGGCCGGTTTTTCAGAAGCAACAACGACAATTTCTTCATCCGCATAATAATAAGCCGGACGAATGCCGGATGGATCGCGCACCACAAAAGCCGAGCCTGAGCCTGTCATGCCGGCCATCGCATATCCGCCATCAAAATCTTTGCACGCGCGTTTGAGCACGCGTTGTAAATCCAATTCAGTTTCAATGATGTCGGATACTTCACGGTTGCTAAATTGATCTTTGTATTTTTGAAATATCCGTTGCACCTCTTCATCCAAAAAGTGGCCGATTTTCTCCATTACCGTTACCGTGTCAACTTTTTCCTTAGGATGCTGGCCTAAATCTACCAGCACGTTGAAAAGTTCTTCCACGTTCGTCATGTTGAAATTTCCGGCCATCACTAGATTTCGGCTGCGCCAATTGCTTTGACGCAAAAAAGGATGAACATTTTCTATATTGTTAATGCCGTGGGTTCCATAGCGTAAATGCCCTAACCAAACCTCGCCTGAAAAGGCTAGATTTTGTTTCAGCCAATCTTCATCTTTGAATTTTTCCTTTCCCTCCTTTTGCGCCTTATTATATTTTTTTGATATCTTCTTGAAGAGGTGAGCGACAGGCTGCGCTTTAATAGAGCGGTAACGGCTGAAAAAACGAAAACCAGGTTTTTGATCGATTTTTATATTCGCGATTCCGGCTCCATCCTGACCTCGATTGTGTTGTTTTTCCATAAGGATGTACATCTTATTCATAGCATACGTGGAGCCATATTTTTCGATGTAGTAAGAAAGAGGCTTTCGCAAACGAATGAGGGCGATGCCGCATTCGTGAAGGATGGTGTCGCTCATGGGAAATCGTTAATCGTTAATGGTTAATGGTTGTCCGGTCTAAATAAACTATCAACGGATAACAATTAACGCCTTTAAGGACACAAAGTTAAGCCTATTAATTCAACCTTCAATAAATTCGTTAATCGTTAATAAAGGCCCTGTTACAGATAACTGGTAACAATTAACTGCCGTCAAACTAGAATTAATTATTTTCGCGGTCTATTTATTCCATTATGATTGAAACGGACATTATCATCATAGGTGCGGGCCCGGTGGGTTTATTTACCGTATTTGAAGCTGGGCTTTTAAAATTAAGATGTCATTTGATTGACTCCTTGCCTGTTCCCGGTGGCCAGCTAATTGAGATATATCCTAAAAAACCAATCTATGACATTCCAGGCTATCCAATTGTTAATGCCGGGGAATTGGTGGATAAATTGATGGAACAGAATGCGGTATTTAAGCCCGCTTTTACCTTAGGCGAATCAGCGACTACACTTCATGAAGAAGATGGAAAATTTGTAGTCAACACGACCAAAGGCACAAAACACAAAGCCCCAATTGTAATAATTGCCGGTGGACTTGGCGTATTTGAGCCACGCAAGCCACCGATTGAGAATTTGGAAAAATTTGAAGACAAGGGGGTGGAATACATCATCCGCGACCCCGAATTTTATAAAGGGAAGCGAGTGGTTGTTTCAGGAGGTGGTGATTCGGCCCTTGACTGGTCGATTTATCTGGCTGAAAATAATATCGTGAGCGAGCTTTCGCTTGTGCACCGAAGAACATCATTCAGGGGACATTTGGATTCCGTTCAAAAAGTAATGGACTTAGCACATGCTGGAAAAATTAATTTGATCACTGAAGCAGAAGTAGTAGGAATAAATTCTGATGGCAACGGCCAGGTTGGGGCTGTGGTCATAAAACATAGTAATCTAGGAGATATAGTGAAAGACACCGATCATTTTATCCCTCTTTTTGGTTTGACACCAAGCCTTGGCCCGATTGCAAATTGGGGGTTAGATATTGAAAAGAATGCGGTGAAAGTAAATACACTCGATTATTCCACCAATCGTCCGGGAATTTATGCCGTTGGGGATATCAATACCTATTCTGGAAAACTGAAATTAATTTTATGCGGATTTCATGAGGGCACGCTGGCTGTACAATCCGCTTTTGCAAGAATTTATCCAAATAAGAAAAATGTGCTGAAGTACACTACCGTGAATGGGGTAAGTGGATTTTGATTTTGAATGAATAAAGTTTTAGCAACGAGCATTAAAACAACGCTATATGGATAACATGATTAAGGTGAATATCATCGACCGCCAAGGAAAAATGCACTTGTTGGACGCTCCGACTGATATGAACCTGAATATTATGGAGGTTTGCAAATCCTATAACTTGCCAGTTGAGGGAACCTGTGGCGGAATGGCACTATGTGCGTCTTGCCAGGTATATATCGAGTCTGAAACCCCTCTGCCCGAACAAAGTGAATCAGAGTTAGCCATGTTGGATCAGGCATTTTATGTGAAAGATAACAGTAGGCTTGGTTGCCAAATCAGGATTACCGACAAAATTGATGGTATTGTTCTACGTCTCGCACCTGAATCGGTCAAGCCTTCTTGATGGTAAAATAAAAGGAGCTTCCCTTTCCAACTTCACTCTCTAACCAAATCTTGCCGCCATTTCTTTCGACAAATTCCTTGCATAGAATAAGCCCCAAGCCTGTTCCTTTTTCATTGGCAGTACCTCGTGTGCTGTAACCTGCGGTCTTTGCGAAAATCATTTTTTGAGCTTCCGGATCAATACCGATACCCGTGTCTTTAATCGAAACAACGATGTATCCTCCTTCTTCTGTGGAAGAGGCTACAACAGACCCTCCACTTTCCGTAAACTTGATACTGTTAAGGACAAGGTTACGGAGGACAAGGCTTACAATATTTAGATCACCTAAACAAAGCGTTTCCAGGGGGATATTGTTCTGCATGTGGATTTCCTTCGTGTGCAAGGAGCCCAGCAGCTTGAAATTCTCCTCAACTAATTTGTGAAGGTTTATGGTTTCAATTTGGATTTTTAATTTGTCCATTTGAAGCAAGGCCCAATCAAGGAGATTGTTGATCAACGTCTTTGTTTGATTAAATTGAAGACGTAATTCCTTGTTTAATTTTGAAAACTCTTCAGGTTTAATTTGACCTTTGTCCATCATATCAAGAATGGCTGAGAGCGCATTGATGGGTGAACGCAGATCGTGGGAAATGATAGAAAAGAACTTATCTTTAACCTGATTAAGCTGTTCCAATTCTTTACTCCTTTTTCTTATCTCCTCCTGGTTCTCAACCAATAGTTTATTGATTTGTATTTTTCGTTGGCCGCTCCGATAGACACTAAAAAGTAAAATAATAGTGAGAGCCGTTACCACTGCCAAAATATTGCGTACTAAACCTTGTTTCTCCATCTCCCCCCTGCGAAGTTCTTCTAGTTTAGTTAATTGCTTGATCTGGTCTTCTTTAGCTGACGTCTCAAAACGTAACTGATCTTGAAGTAACTTGGCCTGCATTCCTTGGCTAAACAAGCTATCTTCCAACAGTTTGAATTGCTTGTAAAAGCCTAACGATTTTTTATAATCTCCGATTTGTTCATAAACATTGGCCAGACTTTCGTAACATTCTATTTCTAGCGACCATGAATTGGCTTGGTGGGCAGTTGTCACGCTGGTTTCAAATAACGTAATCGCTTCCGTGTATTTTTTTTCTTTAAGGTAAATTTTACCACGCCCCAGATCAACTTGCGCACGACCAAATTCATTATCGGTTTCATTAAAAAGCAAATAGGCGGTATCGTAATAAACCATTGCCTTTTCAATTTCGTTTAGGGTCAAATAGGCTTGTGCTATTTTAATTATTGTTCTGGGAACAAGTTCATTGATGGCCATCTTAAGCGAGCGGGATACTTTTAAAGAAAAGAATAATGAATGTAGCGCTGAATCATATGCCCCTTTCCTTATAAGTATGTCGCCAATCTCATCATCATTATAAGCTTCACCTTCATAATCTTTGATTTTATAGCTTATTTGCTGAGAAAGGTTAAGGTAATCGAGGGCGCGGTCATACTGGCCTAATTCTTTAAATACCGTGGCCATGTTATGGAGTGCTACCGCCATGTGCAGAGAATCACGGATATTACTGGCGAGCTTATAGCTTTGGGTAAAGTAAAAATAGGCCTCATCGTATTTACCGTAAGACATATAGTTTTCCCCCAGGTTGTTATAACTTTTGGTCATTGAAAGGGTATCTTTCAATTGGAAGTTTATGCCCAAAGCCAAATCATTATACTTCGCTGAAGAAGTATAATCACCGCTTATGCTATAAAAATTACTAATATTATGGTAAGTAAGAGCCTTTCCCCACAAAATATTTTTAGACTCTGCCAGGGCTACCGCTTCTTGGGCATAGTCAAATGATTTTTTTAAATTGGTGTATTGGTACTCCTTGGAGAGCTGCACTAAGGTGAGAATTCTCAAAGAATCATTTCGTTCATTCTTGAGTTTGCTCTTTAGACTGTCGATACTATTCTGTGCCGATGTCAGCATTGAGGAGACAAAGCAGAAGAGGAATAAGGATAAAATTTTTAATGACATCCACCTAAAAGACAGACCCGAAGCTGAGAAAAATAAACAAGAAGAACAAAATCTCATAATTGATAAATTTTCGAGTACCTCGAGGGTTCAACAATTCAAGTAAAATTACATCATCAGTTGGTTAGCAAAAGGCAATTTTAGGATCAGATCATACATACAACTGATTATTAAATTACGCGTTAATTCCACAGCCGATGGCTTTCGAGTCGCACATTTTGCCCAAAAAACAATTTGGTGGAAGTTTCAAAAGATTCTGTATAATCAGAAACGTAAAAGTGATTTTCTGGGTAGGGCGCTGAGTTCAATAATCCTTCAGCGATGAGGTAATCCTTCAGCGATCTTGCGACAACCAAAGAAGAATCAAGCACCACCGTTTTGCCGAGGTAGTATTCACTAATTTCTTTTTTAATAAGAGGATAATGGGTGCAAGCCAATATAAGAGCATCTATTTTGCCCAAGTGTGGGTCAGACAAGTATTGGGCAATAATTTCGCGACTGATTTGATTGTTGAAAAAACCCTCCTCGATCATCGGAGCTAGCAATGGAGTGGCCAGTGTATTTAATTTTATGTTCTTTGTTAATCCATTAATCTTTTTTGTATAGATATCCGATTGCACGGTTCGCTTTGTGCCAATTAGTCCAAGGGTAGATCCTGTAAAATTTTCACTGACATAAGCTATCATGGGGTCAATGACATTGATAACATGGGCTTCGTGCCTAACGTACTCTTTCAGAAGTTCATAAGCGGCTGAACTTGCAGAATGGCAGGCAATAACAATTACTTTACACCCTTTTTCTAAAAGGACATTTGCGATTTTTACAGAATACGCTTGTATGGCCGATTCAGATTTATCCCCGTAAGGAAGATGAGCGGTATCTCCAAAATACACTATTTTCTCATGGGGCAACAGATTGCGGATAGCGTGAGCTACCGTAAGCCCACCAATTCCGCTATCAAATATCCCGATCGGATTTTCTGGTTGCTTGTTCAAAACGGAAGTTTAATGAAAATAAAAAAGCCCCATTTTAAAATGGGGCTTTTTGAGATTGATTGTACGATCAGGCCACATTTTTTGAAAGGCTCGATAGTTTGGTTTCGCGTGCTTCGCGGTGATTGCAGTAGCTACATACGTAATGTTTTACCAATATTCCTGGCTGGGTTTCTGTAGGCTTCTCTGCTACTACCTCTTTTGTTATTTTAAAGGTATAAAAACCACAATCCGGACATTGTTCGGCATGCAGGTAGCTTTCATATTTTTCAATTTTCTTATAACCTGTTTTTTCATCCAACCACACATCGTAGTCAACCGAATGGATGCCACTGGCTTCTTCCGCAATTTGAGAAGCATCAAGATGGGCATCTTCCTCTTCTTCTGAAAGCCTACGCATCTCATTGCCAGCAGGGGAAAAACGCGGTTTGCTGCGCAATTTCACCAAGCGTTTCTCAACCGATCGTGGATAATAAATACGAACCATGCTGTAGAGGACAAAATAACCGATAACCATAAAACTTATGGTGATAAACAACCTTACATAAAACCATAAGATGCCGTGAGAGAGTATCTTTTCAGTAGCCAGCGTGTTTGCATAAATTCCGGCTGCTATAACAATTGAAAGTACAGCATACCAGAAAAACCGAACTTCATTTAAGTTTACATAATCATACTTTTCTTTGTAGTCTTTGATTTTCATGACCTGAAACTCATGATACAGTAAAATTAAAATAGCAATGACCACACAAATGGCAGCACCTACCTGCATGTAGAGATTCCAGTCAGTTTGTAAAAAAAGTTCGAATTCTTTACTTTCTTTCATAGGATTGGGTTTTTTGGAGTTCTAAAATTAACAGAATCTTTCGATTTAGTGGAAAATCTTACTATAAATTCTACAATTTAGATTGCTTAACTTCAAATTTGGGCATTTCATTGCCCTACCAGTTAGGGTGACTGATGGATTTAACCGCCCATGATTTTGCTACAAACTCTATCCGGATCGGAATAATGAAGATTTTGTATACTTGCAGATACAATTAATAAATCAACTCAATCATGTCCAACAATTTATTGAAAGGGAAAAGAGGGATCATTTTCGGAGCCTTGGATGAAAATTCGATCGCTTGGAAAACAGCACTTAGGGTTCATGCGGAAGGCGGTACTTTCACCTTAACCAACGCACCCATTGCTATGCGAATGGGCAAGATCAACGAGCTGGCCAGCACCTGTGGGGCTGAAGTGATTCCTGCGGACGCTACCTCTGAAACGGACTTAACTAGTCTCTTCACAAAATCGCAGGAAATACTGGGAGGTAAGTTGGATTTTGTTCTTCATTCCATTGGGATGAGCCCAAACATAAGAAAAGGGAGAGAATACGGGGACATGAACTACGAATGGTACCTGAAAACCCTTGATATTTCTGCCCTTTCATTTCATAAGGTGTTGCAAACGTGCGAAAAATTGGATGCCCTAAACGAGTACGCCTCGGTTTTGGCACTTAGTTATATAGCCGCTCAACGCGCTTACCCCGATTATACGGATATGGCCCAGGCCAAAGCGATGCTTGAATCTATTGCAAGAAGCTATGGGCAACGATATGGCACCAAGAAAAAAGTAAGAGTGAACACCATTTCCCAGTCGCCTACCCGAACAACTGCAGGAGCTGGGATTTCGGGCTTTGATGTATTTTTTGATTTTGCCCAAATGATGTCACCATTAGGTAATGCTTCCGCTGAAGATTGTGCGAATTATATTGCCGTGATGTTCTCGGACTTCACAAGGATGGTTACCATGCAAAACCTCATGCATGATGGCGGCTTCTCCTCGGCAGGTATTTCTATAGCCTTAGTAGATCGATTATCGAAGTGAAGGAGTGAGGTGTAAGTTGGCATTTTGCCGCTTATTATTTTGCTTGCTGCTTTTGGTCTTCTTATGATTGGTTTCCCACATTGCAAAATTAACTTGGGACTTTATGTTGTTTCCAAGCGAAGTGATGGATTTCACAACATCGAGACTTGCTTTTACCCAGTTTCCAGAACCGATATGCTGGAAATTATTCCAGCCAATGAATTTTCTTTTTCACAATCGGGAATTAATGTGCCTGGGATTGAATTGGAAAACCTCTGTGTGAAAGCATTTCATCTTCTTAAAAAGGACTACAGGATCCAAAACATTAAAATTCATTTGCATAAGCTGATACCAATCGGGGCAGGCTTAGGGGGTGGCTCTTCGGATGCTTCTTTTACCTTGCGCCTACTCAATACGATTTTTGATTTAAAGATTTCCTTGGAAACTTTAAAGGAATATGCTTTGCAACTAGGAAGCGATTGCGTTTTTTTTCTTGAGGACACGGCCATGCTAGGCAAAGGGCGGGGAGAAATTTTATACCCTTTTCCTCTTAGCTTAAAAGGATATTATTTGAGTATCGTAAATCCCAATATCCACATTTCTACCGCTGAGGCGTATGCAGCCATAGTTCCGCGGATACCTGAATTTCCACTCGAAAGTATTCTAAAACTACCTGTAAAAGAATGGAGCGGGAAGCTAAAAAATGATTTTGAAGAGCCTATTTTTGACAAGTTTCCATTCCTCAGGCAACTTAAAGAAAGTCTATATGCGCAGCATGCCGTATATGCTTCTATGACCGGATCAGGGTCAAGTGTATTTGGCATTTTTGAAAAACCCGTTGACTTAAAAAAGGATTTTTCAGGACTGGATTATTGGAGCGGTGAATTGAAATGATGTTCAAATCTTCTTTTCAAAATGGGGTACAAGGCCACAGCCGTTAATATGATCAGGGTCCCTGCGTAGAAATTCCACCCCATCACTTCCTGTTTTCCGAAAATCAGTAGCGCAAGTACAATGCCGTAAACAGGTTCAAGGTTAAGGGCAAGCTGAATAAAAAATACGGAGAGTTTTTTGGTCAGCTCAATTGCTTGTGAATAGGCGTAGACAGAACAAACCCAGCCAAGCAAAGCCAGGTAAAACCAGTCGCTGGTGGTAGGGATCAGATTTAGTTGTCCTCCAGCGGCAAAGTAAGAGCGATAAATTGGGAAAATAATTACAATACTGATACAAGCGGATGCCATCTCATAGAATGTAATTGTAAATGCAGGAACCCGAGCTACCAACTTAGAATTAATCACGCTAAAGACGGCAGCCGAAAGGCCAGAGGCGACTCCTAGCAATAATCCGGTCATGTACTGAAAGTTGAAAGAAAAAATTACATACAGGCCAAAGAGCACCGCAATGCCTAATCCTATTTCCATTGGGCGGATTTTTTTTCCTTTGGCAATCGGTTCGATTAAAGCGGCCCAGAAAGAGCATGTGGCAAAACCAATAAGGCTAACGGAGGGGTTTGCAATGCGGCCTGACCCAAAGAAAGTTATCCAATGGGTGGCAACAATTAGGCCGGTGAAGATGATTTTCCAGAAATCACTTTGGTGAGGAATCTTGAAAGACCGCTTGGTAAAAAGAATGACCATTGCCATCCCCAAAGTGGCCAGTAAGGTTCGGTAAAAAACCATCTCCACGTTTGGCAAGGAAACCAGTTTGCCGAGAATCGCTGTAAAGCCAAATAGGAAAACAATAAAATGCAACTTGAATAAATCGGCAAGCGCGGTCTTCAACGGGGCACAAATTTATACATGATCAGGGAGATCACCCCAAAAACAGTGTTGGGTAACCATGCTGCTACTAGGGGGCTTAGCGATCCGGTTTGCGCAAAGGTTCGTGTCATGGTAAAAAAAAGAATAAAGATAAAGGCTAAAGAAAAGCCAAGGGCAACCTGAAATCCAGTGCCTCCCCGGCTTTTTCTTGCTGAGACGATCACGCCCATAAATACCAGAACAAACGTAGTACATGGAGCGGCAAATCGAATGTGACGTTCAGTTTCATACGCTTCAACCCCCGTAGTTCCCCGAAAGTGAAGTTGCTCAATTTGCTTACTTAATTCGGGAATCGTCATGCCGTCATATTCATGTGCGTCATTTTCAAAATCTTTTGGCGTGATGATCAACGTTGTATCCTTGGTCAGGCCACTTTCAGCGAGACTTCCTTTTGAGTTCAAATCAAAAATATCATCCACTTTTTTCCTTTTCCAATAGTGAATGGTCCACTTATTTTTTACGCTATCCCATTGAATGTTGTCACTCGTCAATTTTTCGACCAGTTTGTTGTCGCTAAATCTTTCCAGACTGAACTGATAGCCGATGTTCGACTGGTTGTTAAAATTCTGGATATACAAAAAAACATTCGGGGCGGTTTGCATGTGCACATTCCTTCTTTCAAAATAAAATTTATTTTGAAAGTATTGCATTTCGAAGGCAAGCCGGTCGCGGTTAGAATGAGGGATCAGCCATCCATTAAAGTAAAAACTGATCGTGGCAATGATGAAGGAGGCAATGAAATAAGGCACCAACAACCTTCCAAAACTCATCCCGCTGCTGAGCATGGCAATAATTTCGGTGTGAGCGGCCAGCCGTGAGGTTACATACACAATGGCGATAAAGCAAATAATGGGTGTGAGCAATCCGGAAATCCAAGGCAGAAAGTCCATGTAGTAAGCGAAGATCACAGAAAACTTTAAATGATGCTCATTAAACTTATCTACCTTTTCGGTAATGTCGATCACCATGATCACAGCCACAAGAATCATCATCACAAAGAAAAATGTGGATAGGATTTTACCGATGATGTAGCGATCGAGGAGTTTCATTTCTATAATTTGACTACCGTCACTGTAAGCTGCTCACAATCTTTGGGATACAATTTTTACCGTTTTGTTTTTCCATTCCACAAAAGTGCCTTCTTGAATTTTTTGCCTGGCCTGATTAACGAGCCAAAGATAGAAGGTCAGGTTGTGGATAGAAGCAATTTGCGCGCCTAAAATTTCTTTGGCGATGATCAGATGACGCAAATAGGCTTTGGAGTGCGAAGTGCTTACGTAACCGCCAAGTTCACTATCAATAGGATTTAAGTCATTTTTCCATTTTTCGTTGCGGATATTGACAATACCTTGGGTGGTAAACAACATGCCATTTCGGGCATTTCGGGTAGGCATTACACAGTCAAACATGTCAATCCCAAGTGCAATGCATTCTAAAATATTTTCTGGCGTGCCCACGCCCATGAGGTAACGCGGTTTGTCTTTGGGTAGTATTCCGCAAACCAGCTCGGTCATTTCGTACATCATTTCGTGGGGCTCGCCTACCGACAAACCGCCAATGGCATTGCCCTGCTGATCTTGTGCGGCAATAAATTCAGATGATTGAAGCCTCAAATCTTTGTACGTGCTTCCCTGAACAATAGGAAACAACGATTGATGGTATCCATATTTTGGTTGAGTAGCGTTAACCCGATCCACGCACCGTTGCAACCAGCGATGGGTTATGCCCATAGATTTTTTAGCATACTCATATTCGCAAGGATAGGGCGTACACTCATCGAAGGCCATGATAATATCCGCCCCGATCGTGCGCTGAATATCCATTACATTTTCTGGTGTAAACGAATGCTTTGATCCATCAATATGAGACTTGAACACTACGCCTTCTTCTTTAATCTTTCGGTTCTCGCCCAATGAATAAACTTGATAACCGCCACTATCGGTAAGGATGGGGCCATCCCAGCCCATGAACTGATGAAGGCCACCAGCTTTTTCCAGCGTTTCAAGCCCTGGCCGCAAAAAAAGATGATACGTATTCCCAAGGATAATCTTTGCCTCGATGTCGTCTTTGAGTTCGCGCTGGTGGACGGCTTTTACCGAACCGGCCGTTCCCACGGGCATAAAAATCGGAGTCGGGATTTCGCCATGATCGGTTGATATTATTCCAGCGCGAGCCTGCGAATGAGAGTCGGTGGAAGTGAGTTTGAATTTCATGAAACGACAAAGTTACGAATTCGGACTTTTCCGTTATCAATAAGCCTTTATCTTTGCCCTCTAAATTCTAAATAGAAGAAATCCTTGACGTTTTCCATTCTCTGTTTTGTTGCTTTGGGCATACAAATTATCAGTTTTATTTTTTTGTTGTTCGCCTTTCGGAAAACAGATGGCCGTAGCACCACGCCACAGGTTCCGGTATCGCTCATTATCTGTGCCCATGACGAGGAGGAGAACATTCGGGAACTGGTTCCTTTATTGCTACAGCAAGAATACCCTCAGTTTGAAGTGATCATTGTGGAAGACCGTTGCAATGACGAGACGTACGATTATTTGCTTCAGGCAACCAAGGAAGATACGCGGTTGAAAATGGTGAGGGTCACGCAAAAGCCGGAGCACATCAATGGAAAGAAATTTGCGCTGACGCTCGGTATCAAGGCGGCCAAGAACAATTGGGTTCTCCTTACCGATGCCGATTGTCGCCCGGCCTCAAATCAATGGATTGCCCGGATGGCGGAAAGATTTGAAGAGCCGGCTAAACTTGTTTTAGGCTTTTCTCCCTACTTCAAAACAACCGGGTTGCTCAATGCTTTTATTCGCTTTGAATCATTGCTTACCGGAATTCAATTTATTGGCATGGCCTTGATGGGCAAACCGTATATGGGCGTAGGGCGAAACCTGGCCTATCGCAAAGCGTTATTTCTCGAAAATAAAGGATTCAATTCTCATCTTGACGTAGTGGGTGGCGATGATGATTTATTCGTGAATCAACATGCAACCAAAGAAAGCACGGTGGTAAGTATTGGTGAAGAAGCACTTATTTTTTCAAAACCCAAAATCACTTGGCGTGAATTCTTGTATCAAAAATTTAGACATTTATCGGTGGGAAAAAGATATAAGTTTTCTGATAAAATAGTGCTTTCGCTATTCTCGTTATCGTGGATACTCACCTGGTTTATTGTTTTGCCAGGTCTTTTCTTTTTGTCGGCAGCAAAAGTTTTACTTGGTTTATTTCTTATCCGGTGGATTCTATTGATGGTGTTGATGCACTACGGCCCAAAGAAAATGGGTTCAAAATTTGAGGTGTGGAAAGTGCCTTTTTTAGATTTTATGTATGCCTTTTATTACCTTGTAACCGGTGCCAAGGCGCTGCTTGTTAAAAAAGTAAAATGGAAGAATTAGAAGAAGGTCGGTTCTCTTCAAAAGCCCTTGAGGATTTCAAGCTGATCGACTTGGCCGTAGGCGGTGACGAAAAAGCCTTTGGGAAACTTTTGCAGCGATACAAACGGCCAGTGTATCACATGATCTTAAAAATGGTGCGCAATATTGACGATGCTGAGGATCTTACCATGGAATCTTTCAGCAAAGCATTTCGCAGCCTCGAGCGATTTAAAAAGGACTTCACTTTCAGCACCTGGCTGTTTCGGATCGCCACCAACAACACGATCGATTTTATTCGCAAGAAGAAAATTAACACGCTGAGTATAGAAAATGCCTACACCGATGATGACGGCCAATCCGTAGGAATCGATGTGGAAGATGTGGACTCCCTCGATCCACAGGAAGCGGCCATTCGCGCCCAAAAACAAGAACTCATCCAGGTGTTTGTGAACATGCTCCCCACCAAATACCAAAAGCTGGTACGACTGCGCTATTTCCACGAGTTAAGTTATGAAGAGATTGCCGAAGAGCTGGCCGCACCGCTGGGCACGGTTAAAGCCCAACTCCATCGCGCCCGCGAGCTACTGTATGATTTGGTAAAAAATAAGAAAGAGCATTTGTGAGTTAGTCAACAGTTGACAATTGGCAGTAAGCAATTGGGCAACTACCATCAATAACTTTATACCGATCATCGATGCGCAGACCCACCACCCAAACAATTTCATTTCCAGACTCCAATACCGTAATATTTTCTTTGTCGGTCAGAGAGATCTTCTGATCAATTAAAAGATCACTAATCTTTTTTTTATGGTTCATCCCCAGCGGGAAAAAATAATCACCAGGCCTCCATTTTCGCCAACGCAAGGGAAAAATAAGTTTGTCAGCATTTAATACAGCTTCTTCAAGTTTGCCTTTGAAATCTTTTTGTGATAATTTTTCAATTATTAATTTTAAATCGCCCAGCACTGCACGGGTTTGACCTTTTTCGATGAGCACTTCACTGAGCTCTTCCTGGTGCTTGGAGATAATCAAAAATTCACGGTCGATCGTAATTTTAAATTTTGACGAAGAGAAATGTTTCCCGGGCTGCCCGTGAAGGGAGGCAATAAGTTGGAGACATTGATCAAAATTAAATCCAAAACCTTTGATAAGGTTCCACAAAACACTTTCAGGGTTTTTGAATTGGAGAAATCCTTTTTTGTTCAATAAAATTTGTTCACCTTTTTTTGTCTGAAATTTTTCCTGCCAATGTGCAATGCCCAAGGCTTCGAGTTCAACTGCCCCGGAAACTTTATTCATACTTTCGCAGAACGAATTTTCGAAGGAAGGATTTAATTCTTTCAGCAGCGGCACAACGTTGTGCCTGATAAAATTTCGTTGATAGTCATCGCTGGCATTGCTTCGGTCTTCTCTCCAGTTGATTTCGTTTTCTTTGGCGTAGGTTGTAATCTGCTCTCTGGTTGCGAATAACAGCGGATGAATAACTTTATCATTTTTTAGTTCGATACCGTCCCATCCCTCCAATCCGGAGCCTCTCACAAAGTTGAGAAGCATTGTTTCGATGGAGTCATTGAGGTGGTGTGCGGTAGCGACAAAATCAAAATGTTGGTCCTCCAAAATTTCGTTGAACCAACGATAACGCAACACCCGCGCTGCCATTTGGGTAGAAAGATGATTTTGTTTAGCGTAGCTTTCTGTTTCAAATTTCTTGGTAAAAAAGGGAATGGAAGATTGCGCACAATATGTTTTAACAAAATTTTCATCCCCGTCAGATTCCTCTCCTCGCAATTGAAAGTTGACATGGGCAACACCAATATTGAGTCCGCATTCTTGAAATAGGTGCAGCATGACCATTGAATCCAGACCTCCACTTATGGCAAGAAGGATTTTATCTTTTCTTGCGAAAAGATTTTTTTGCTTAATGTGATTAAGGAATGATTGCTTCATGCCGCATCATTGAAGTGTTAATTTATAACTAAACCATTTATTGGTTCATCCTCCTGTTTGCCTCAATGCACCACAAAAGTTCGTCAACAAACAATTTTGCCCGCTTGTCGATGTTCGGCTTGTCGGTAGGGTCGCCATCTTCGGTGAATAATTCATGCGCTTTGGGTACCGGAAACATTGCGGGTACTGTCCATGCCCGAATTTTCCAAAGCGTGAATTGCAGTGAGGTGATTACTTGCGTTCCACCAAAAACACCATCCGAGACCGTTGAGATGGCAATCGGTTTGCGATGCCACTCTTGATACAACAGATCAATTACGTTTTTCAAGCTGGCCGGGTAGCCGCCATTGTATTCCGGGGTAACGATGATCACACCATCAGCGGCTTTGATTTTTTCCGCAAATTCTACAACTGCGGTTGGCGGATTGTTTAGAAATTTCAACCGTTCATTAAAAACAGGAAATTGATAGGTATTTAGGTCAAGGAGTTCAACGGCCCCCACCTTATTTGCTTCAATAAATTTTTTAAAGAACAACGCCACCCGATGGCTTTTGCGACCGGCTCGGATGCTGGCAGAAAGAATGGTAATATTTGGCATAGAGGTATTAAAGTGAACTATAAAAATAGGTTCTTTTTTATAACTTGAAACCTTGAACTTGATCTTTTTACTTTAGAAATCCCTTCTTCATGAAATATCTTTGGCTTTACATCGTAGTTATCTTTTACACTATATCCGCAACGGCACAAAATGCAGATCTGCCGAATGATTTTTTGAGCAAAGCTTTTTACAAAGCGCGAAGAGCAAAACTTAGAGAAAAATTGCCGCTCAATTCGGTCGCGGTATTTTTTGCCAATCCGGTGCGCAACAGGGCCAACGATGTTGATTATGTGTATCACCAAGACCCTGATTTTTATTACCTCACGGGATATAAGGAGCCTGACGCTGTGTTATTGGTTTTCAAGGAAAACCAGACTTCGGGCAAGGGCGCGCCTTACGATGAAATCCTTTTTGTGGAACCGCGCAACGAACTTCGCGAGATGTGGACTGGACGAAGGTTAGGGGAGAAGGGTGTAAAAGATTTATTGAGTTTTGAGCAGGCTTATAATAATTCGGAATTCAGAAAATACAACATCGACTTCTCAAAATTTGCATCCATTCTGTTTTTTGATTTTCAAAATGATGTGCGCGACAACCCACGCGACTCGGCTGACCTTTATAATTTGATTGTTCAATTCAAATCAAAAGTAGGTTATCAGGAGAAAAACAAATCTTCGCTAGCTGTTGAACCTAAAAAAAACAACCTGGATATGAGTACGCTGGATGTGATCATGGATGACCTTAGAGGAATTAAAACAAAAGAAGAATTGGAGATGGTGCGCAAGGCGGTGCGCATTTCTTGTGCTGGCCAGGTGGAAGTTATGAAAGCGATCAAACCCGGTATGAGCGAGCGCGAAATAGCGGGAATTCATGAATTTGTTTTTAAAAAATATCAGGCGGAAGATTTGGGTTATCCTTCCATTGTTGGCGCGGGCCATAACGGATGCATTTTGCATTATGAAGAAAACTACAAGCCGAGTATTTCCAGTAGCGAGCTAATCCTGATGGACTTGGGTGCTGAGTTTCATGGCTATTCTGCTGACATTACCAGAACCATCCCCGTAAACGGGAAATTTTCACCCGAACAAAAGCAGATTTACGAGTTGGTGTTCAAAGCCCAGGAAGCAGCCATGAAAATTTGCAAGCCAGGAACTCCCTTCCGCGAACTTACGCTGGCCACTCGATCGGTAATCAACAAGGGTTTAAAAGAACTTGGCATTATCCAGAACGAAACCGATAAACACCTGTACTATCCACACGGATGTTGCCACCACATCGGGCTTGATGTGCACGATAGAGGATTGTATGAAAAATTGGAGGAGAATATGGTGATCACCATTGAGCCCGGTATTTATATACCGGATAATTCTGCGTGCGATAAGAAATGGTGGGGAATTGCAGTGCGTATTGAAGATGATTATCTGGTTACAAAAGAAGGCTACGAACATCTCTCATCTTCAGCACCTCGCACTGTTAAAGATATTGAGGCTATGATGATATTACCAAGCGCGCTGGATGACTTTATTTTACCAAATTTGGATACGAAAAACTAGGGGCTGAAAAAGAGGCTCTTGCAATGCTAACCATTTGTTAATGTCAACTTCTTTTTCAAATATTAGATAGCAATCCATAAAATTCAGGTATGATAAAAATTATCAAAAGCTTTCGGTTGATTATAAACTATAAGACCTTTATCGTCACCTCTCTTGCGGTGTTATCTAGTTATTTGTGCTTTCATTTTGGATAGGTGGCTGATTTCCCCGATATGCTTGTAGGTGTGGCTATTGTTTTTCCAGTAGTATTCAGCATTGGCTCGGCCTATACCCGGAGAGAAACGGCTTTGCAACGTCTCTCCGATTTCAAAGGTCATGCTTTTGCCCTCTATTATGCATCCCGCGATTGGCCCTCGAATAAAGAAAATAATTTATCGAAAGAAGCCCGTTCACTCATTCGTGAGTTGCTATTTACCTTGAAAACGATGTTGAAAGTGAATTCTAAATCGGAATGGGATGAATACGAAAAGAAGATTTATGGGCTTTTTTCAAGACTATCCACGCTTACAATGGAATTCCGCAATTTTGGAGTTCAAAGTGGAGAGATTTCCAGGTTGAGCCAATACATCAGTAAAATGATTATAGCTTTTGATAATATCCGAATTGTTCATCGCTACCGCACACCGATCACACTGAGAGCTTATAGCAAAGTTTTCATTTACTCGTTTCCAATTATCTATGGGCCGTATTTTGCCAGCACCTTTAAAGATTTTTCGGCCCAACTGGAATATGTTATGCCGGTGCTATATAGTTTCATTTTGGTGAGCCTTGATAATATTGGGGATCATTTGGAAAATCCGTTCGATGAGGTTGGAGAAGACGATATCGCCATCGAAGCCGAAGAGATTGTCCGGTTGCTTCAGTAGCGATGGTGACTATGAATTAACCTTTCGTTCTAAAAGAGCAAGGTTCAAGTTTCGGTTCTGCACTGGCAATTCAGTAGCGCAGCTCGTGGTGTAGTATTCAATCAAATAAAAACCAAATGTTTTGTAGTAAGACAGGATGTTGGGATTGTCTCCCCACGTATCCATTCTTATGAATATTTTGTTTTTGGCAATAGCGTAAGTTATCGACCAGTCAAGTATTTTTTGGAAATGATTTTGGCCCTTGAGTTTAGGGTTCACAACAATGCGATGTAGGTAGACTGCATTGCCAGTTTCTTTTTGTCGCCATATCAATTCATCTGCATCAAGGATGCTGAAAATACAGGCAATCTCTCCGTGCATTATTATTTTATATTGTCGCTTTAGGGCGATGTCCTTTTGTAAAACCATTTTGTCATAGCCGTTCCAAACGGGAAATCCCTTTTTTCGTTGGTAGGCAATGGCCTCTTCAAAAAGCCAATGGATAAATTCTAAATCAGCAACTTGCGTAGGAACGATTTCAAAATTTTGCATAGAAAAACCTAATCGTTAATTTTTTTCCAATTCAAACTCTACCCTTCGATTAAGTTTTTTATCCTCGTCAGTAACTTCTTTTACAATAGGATTGGAACTGCCATAGCCAATAGCGGTAATGCGGTTCGAATCAATTTTATAAAATTCGGTAAGGAATGTTTTTATGGCATCTGCTCTGGATTGTGAGAGCTGTAAATTAAGGTCTTCGTTGCCAGACGAATCCGTATGTCCTGAAATTTTAAGTTTCTCTTCTGGATGGTCGATCAAGAAATTGCCCAGCTTGGCGAGGTCACTATGCATGTGCTCAAGAATATCTGATTTTCCATTTTCAAATTCCAACGATTCAAAAGCAATTTTACTTTCGATGGGCTCGACCACATTGTTAGCTTCGCGGTCGCCTTCCATAAAAAATAATTCTTCAATTCGAAAAAAATCATCACCCTGAATGATAAGAAGATAGTTTCTTTTATTAATTAAACTAAAATCATAAGACCCATCTTCACGCAAAAACTTAGGGGCTACTTCAACACCCTGGTCTAAATCAATTACCGAAACTATTCCTTTCACTGAATTGCCTTGACGATCTTTTACGTGCCCTTTTAGTTTGGCCACGGCTTCCGGGTGGGCTTCCATCGGCACAGGAAAAGAAAATAAATCTAAATTTTTGATATCGTCTTCAGAGGATCGGGCATAGTATATTTCCTGGCTCTTGGAGTCGATGGTGAAATAGTATTCACTGCCTGCTCCATTCACCAGAGGCCCTATGTTTAATGGCTCGCCCCAAGTGTTTTTCAGTCGATAGGATTTGTAAATATCGAAGTCACCAAAATTTAGCGGGTGTCCATCGGAGCTGAAATACAACACATTGGATTTGTGATGGTAAAAAGGACTCACTTCACTTTTCGCTGTATTGATGATCGGTCCCGCATTTTGGGCACGTCCCCAATTTCCTTTTTGATCTTTTACCGAAAAATAAATATCCGACAAACCAAAGCCACCAAGTCGGTTGCTGGCAAAAAATAAGGTGTCGCCACTGTGGCTTACAGAGGGGTGCGAATCCCAGCCTGTACTGTTTACATTGGGGCCTAAATTTTTGATGTCGGCCCAAACACTGTCTTTATTTAAATGCGCCACATACAGGTCGCAAACGCCCAACGTGCCGGGCGCATTGCAGCGTGAAAAATATAAATATTTCCCGTCAAGGCTTAGACAGGCCGAACCTTCATTGTATTCAGTATTGATGGTGTTAAATCCTTTGGCCGGCATCCATCCTCCATCCATTTTCATACTAAAAAAAATATCTTCATTGTAGGTGCGTTCTTTTCCTCTGCCAGAAGGAAAAGCAGGCTCATTTCTTTTTGAAGTGAAGAGCAAAACATAATCTACATTGCCAATGGCAGGCCCGTAATCTTCTTTAGGCGAATTAATGTTTTCTCCCATAGGGGTGAGAACAGAGCGGGGTGGTTTGAGTGTGTCAATTTCTTTTCGATAGTTTACTAATTCATAGTAATGTTCGAGCGGCACATAGTATTCTTTTTTATTCGTTTCTACGCTGTCGTATTTTTTGTAGAGATCGTTAATATTGATTCCTTGTTGATGGTGTTTTACTACGAGCTTAAAAAGTAAAATGGATTCCCCCGCGGGACCATATTTTTCAGAAAGCTTCGCGAGTTTCCAAATCATGGGTACGTTTTCGGCAAAATTTTCAATCCCAAATTTTTTTACGTATGCTCTTAAGGCAAAGTACATCTCAGATTCTTTACCGGCAGCCTCCAATTGTTTTATTTGTTTTATTTGAGCGGCATTGGAATAGTAGCGCAACTTATTTACGTTAGGGAACTCGAAGATGTCAGACTGGCTGAATGAGGTAAGAGAATCTTTTAGCTGGATAATCTCTGCTTTTTTGAACTTTTTCTTTTGCGAAAAGGCATGGGTAACCAAAAGGCAGCCCAGTCCTATCAAAAGTGCATTTAAAAATGTTTTCATTGATTAATCTGCTCTATTGACGGATATTTCACTTGATTTGTTGATCGTTGTTTTACAATCGTTTACCGTAAAGTCGCTTAAAAATGTGTGATATACAAACAATTTTAATGTGCAGGGCAGAATGGCTCAAATACTGGCATAGCGATTGACTATAAGGAAGTCTTTGTAAATTTAATTGGTGACACAACTTTATTGTGTCAAATTGGCACTCATTTATGTTTAAAGAAATAACCTTAGCACCCATCGAACACGAAGAATCGGAAGAACTGATTCAACTCATCAATCCAGAAAAGGAAGTTGACATCCGGCCGGAAGATTTGCCTGAGGAATTTTCAATCCTTCCTATAAAAAACACCGTCTTATTTCCAGGTGTGATTATCCCCATCACGGTGACGCGTCAAAAATCAATACGCCTCATCAAAAATGCCTATCAAGATAACCGCATCATTGGTGTAGTTGCGCAGAAGAACAAGCAAAAAGAAGACCCCATAATTGAAGACATCTACCGTTTCGGCACGGTAGCGCGCATCATCAAAATGTTGGTGTTGCCCGATGGCAATACCACGATCATCATCCAAGGAAAAAATCGTTTTGCCATTAAGGAATTTTTAGGAGAAGAACCCTACTTGACGGCCCGCATTGAACTGCAAACAGAACCAACCCTTGATTTGCAAAGCAAGGAAGTGAAGGCACTCGTGCAATCCCTAAAGGATGCCGCGTTTAAAATATTGAAGCTGAATCCGGACATCCCGCAAGAAGCGCAAGTAGCCCTTGACAATATCAATAGTACGGCCTTTCTCGTTCATTTTCTTTCCTCAAATTTGAATGTAGATGTAGTCGACAAACAAAAAATATTAGAAGTTGCCAATATCATCGATCGCGGGACACTTTTACTGCAATACATGCTCAAAGAAATACAGATGCTGGAGATCAAGCATGAAATTCAGAAAAAGGTACATACGGACATCGACCAACAGCAACGCGATTATTTTTTACGTCAACAAATCAAAGTATTACAAGATGAGTTGGGCTACGATGGTCCTGATAAGGAAATCGAAAAATTGCGTAAACGCGGAAAGGACAAAAAATGGCCTAAAGCAGCGGCAGATCATTTTAATAAAGAACTTGATAAACTGCAGCGCACCAACCCACAGGCACCTGATTTTCCGGTGATGATGAATAATGTTGAGTTTATGCTCGACTTACCGTGGGATGAATGCACCGTTGACGACTTCGATTTGAAAAAGGCAAAGAAGATACTCGATAAAGATCATTTTGGGTTAGTTAAAGTGAAGACCCGGATACTGGAATACCTTGCCGTGCTTAAATTGAAGAAGGACATGAAAGGCCCCATCTTGTGTTTGTATGGCCCCCCTGGCGTAGGAAAAACTTCGTTAGGGAAATCCATCGCAAAGTCACTGGGCAGAAATTATGTGCGGATGTCTCTTGGAGGGCTTCATGACGAGGCCGAGATCAGAGGGCATCGCAAGACTTACATTGGGGCTATGCCCGGAAAAATTCTGCACAACATAAAAAAGGCAAAGTCATCCAACCCGGTATTTGTGCTTGACGAGATTGATAAAGTGCGTTCCGATTTTCGGGGAGACCCTTCTTCTGCCTTATTAGAAGTGCTGGATCCTGAACAGAACAATGCCTTTGCAGATAATTACCTCGAAGTAGAATACGACTTGTCAAAAGTTTTGTTTATTGCTACCGCCAACTCCTTAGAAACTATCCAGCCTGCGCTAAGGGATCGGATGGAGATCATCGAACTGACGGGCTATACGGTGGAAGAAAAACTTCAGATTGCCATTAAGCATTTGATTCCGAAACAAATAAAGGAACATGGGCTAAAGGTGGCGGATGTAAAGTTTTTGAAAGAAGCCGTTCTTAAAGTAATCGAAGCCTACACACGTGAATCGGGAGTAAGAAATTTGGAACGGAAAATTGGATCGGTGGTGCGCCATTTTGCAAAAACAAAAGCGATGGACGAAAAACTACCAGGGGAAATCACACCCGCATTAGTAGTAAAAATCCTTGGCGGTGAAATTTTTGACGAAGAACTTTATCAAGGCAATGAAATTGCTGGTGTGGTAACTGGCCTGGCCTGGACTCAGGTGGGTGGCGATATTTTATTTATCGAGTCGAGTGTAAGCCGGGGCAAAGGTGTCCTCACGCTGTCCGGACAATTGGGAGACGTTATGAAAGAATCGGCCACGGCCGCGTTGTCTTACCTGAAGGCGAATGCCGAGTCCTTAAAAATAGATCATCGTATTTTTCAGAATTATGATTTGCACATTCACGTGCCTGCCGGTGCGGTGCCCAAAGATGGGCCTTCCGCTGGAATCACCATGCTCACTTCTTTGGCCTCTACGTTCACGCAAAGGAAAGTAAAAGCTAACCTTGCCATGACGGGTGAAATTACGCTGCGCGGAAAGGTTTTGCCGGTAGGTGGAATAAAAGAAAAGATCTTGGCGGCAAAGCGAAGCGGCATCAAGGAGATCATCATGAGTTCAAAGAACAAAAGGGATATTCAGGAGATAGAAAAAAACTATATCAAGGGGCTCACGTTCTACTACGTAGATACCGTGGATGAGGTATTGAAATTGGCGCTGCTTAAAGACAAAGTAGCCAAGCCCCTTGAGTTTGTTTTACCCGATCGTCCGGTGCCTGTTAACAGTTAATTGTTAATAGTGAAACGAATTGCAATTACCTACAGACCATTAACGAATAACAATTAACTATTCCCTGATGCTAAATACATCTTATCTTACTCCCCGGCAAATTGTTGCCGAACTTGATAAATACATCGTGGGGCAGAACGAGGCGAAACGAAACGTGGCCATTGCTTTGCGCAACCGCTGGAGGCGAATGAATGCCAATGCGGAAATGAAAGATGAAATCATTCCGAATAATATTCTGATGATTGGCGCCACGGGCGTGGGGAAGACTGAAATTGCAAGACGGCTTGCCAAAATTGCTGATGCCCCTTTCGTGAAAATTGAGGCTTCTAAATTTACAGAAGTGGGCTATGTGGGTCGTGATGTTGAGAGCATGGTGCGCGATTTAGTAGAGCAATCCGTGAACATGGTGAAAACGCGAAAGAAAGAAGAGGTGAAGGAAAAGGCGGCTCAGGCTGTTGAAGAAATTATTTTGGATGCCCTCATTCCACCCATGCGCAAGTCGGCAGGCTTCGCCATTACAACAACAGATGGAAGTCAAAGCGAGCAACCACCAAAGGACGATGCGGAGCTGAACGAGCGCACTAGGACGCTCTTTCGCGAGAAGATAAAAAATGGCGAACTGGAAAACAGAAAAATTGAAATTGATATTAAGCAGAGCGGTGCCCCGGGTGTGGGTATGATCGGAGCGGGCATGATGGATGAAGTGTCGATGATGAACCTGCAGGAGATGATCAGTGGCATGATGCCTAAAAAGCCCAAGAAAAGAAAGCTGACGGTGGCCGAGGCGAGGAAAGTGTTGTTGGAAGAAGAAGCGGCCAAACTCATCGACATGGATGAAGTGAAAGAGGAGGCGATCCGCAAGGCAGAAGATGCGGGAATTATTTTTATTGACGAAATTGATAAGATCGCTTCGGGAGCGAGCAAGAAAGGCGGCAGTGGTCCGGATGTGAGCAGGGAAGGGGTGCAACGCGATTTATTGCCTATTGTAGAAGGTACCTCGGTGAACACCAAACACGGTGTGATCAATACCGATCATGTGCTGTTTATCGCGGCCGGTGCCTTTCATATTTCAAAGCCTTCTGACTTGATTCCAGAATTGCAGGGACGTTTCCCAATCCGAGTGGAATTAGACAATCTTACGAAGGATGATTTTGTGAGGATATTGAAAGAACCAAAAAACGCACTTACCCGCCAATATCAGGCTTTGTTTGCGGCTGAAGATGTTGTAATTTCCTTTGATGATGAAGCGATCAACGAGGTGGCGCAAACCGCTTTTGATATCAATGCCGAAATTGAAAACATCGGTGCGCGCAGACTGCATACCGTCATGAGCCGACTGCTCAACGAATTTTTATTTGACGTTCCGGATAAAATTTCTTCGGGCGAAATAAAAATTTCCAAAGCGATGGTAAAAGAAAAACTCAATGGGTTGATCAAGAATAGGGATTTGAGTGAGTATATATTGTAGCTACTACAATTCATTCAAACCAACTAATGAAATAGAACTCCGCCACCCCTTGGCTTAGTCCCTTGCCACATTTGTGCCTTAATCATAAGGCACATGCAAAATCGAATAATAGATGTAAAATTTATCCGGTCAACTTTTCTGATTGACCAGAACGAAACCCAATTGCTAAAGAAAATTGAACAAGGCGATAAGGTGGCACTGGTTCATTTGTGCCTGTTGAAGATGCCGTACATTTTGAACACCGTACAAAATGAACAGGTTATTGGCATTCCGATGGCCAAACAGATGGAGGTGGGGATGCAAGGGTTTATCACTGCCGTTGACGAACATCTTGCAAATCCGAAATCTCAAAATGGAGAACAGCCTGAATTTTGGTTTTATGGAGCGGTGCGTAAAAGTTTGCAAACCCTAGGCGGAGAGGAATACAAAGCGATAGCGTTGACACCTGCCGAAATAGAATTCCTTAACAAGCTGAACAAAATGCTCACTGTTCGCGAACACCAGATTGTAGCGCGAGCTCTTGAGTTGGTGAGGCATTGCGAGCTAAGAAAAGAAAACGGTGAATTATTTACGGTTGATTATAGGGTGGAAGTTGAAGTGGATTACTACATCTCCTGCAATGAAGGAGATCCGGCACATACTTACCGGACAACTTTCAACGCCCAGGATTTATTGCCCGAAAAAAAGGAATACAACCTTTTGTGTGATAAAGAAGACTGGGCAGAACCCGGCTGGCCAGCTTTAGATGAAAAGTATTGTTACCTGATGCACGATCTGCTCGATCAATCGCATCTGGGAGATCATGTTTATGAAGTAAATATGATTTGGTTTGATATCGTGATGCACAACCAAGACAATAGGAAAATATTTCCTGATGGCAGTTCTACGCTCATACAATACAAGGAGGACGAATGGAACTTATGAATAACCCTATCATAAATTCATAAATATTTTCACCGCGACACCCCTTGGCGCAGGCACCTTCTACTTTTGGATTCATCACAGGGAAGCCGAAAACTGAACAGAGTAGGCAGCACTTAATTTCAAATCATTATGAAATCAAAAGGGTTCGCGTATTTTCTTTGGCTCATCAGTATTTTTGGCTGGCTGGGTCTTCACCGCTTTTATCTTTGGAAAATCGGTACGGGAATTATTTGGATTATCACAGGCGGTGTGTTTGGCTTTGGTGCGCTGATCGATTTGTTCACACTCGGCTCACAGGTGGATCAATACAACACCAACGAAGAACTAAAAACACTGCGGACAACGGCTAACGAGATTGCCAGTATTACAAAATCAAGATTGTCGTAGGAAATATTCACGAGAAATGTAAGTTGATTATCTATTTAAGGAGGAAACCAAAACCTAGTTAACAAAAAATAACATGGCACTTTTCAAAGCGGAATCGTTTGGGAAAAAGGATGGTGAGAGTGTTGGTATATTTTACCTAAAGCAAGATTTAGCTCCATTACTTAAGGATATCACAAACACAATTCAGAAGACGCATCCAGCTGATAAGCTCGAAAATTTCATTGCTCAAGTGTTACGCAAAGTGCCCAGTGTTTTAAGTGTAATTGAACATGGTAAGCAAAAAGGCCAGGGAACTGATAATGGGGCAGATTTAATTGTTACATATAAATCCGGACTATCTGTTAGCAATTTAGAGAGAGAAGAGAAGCTTGTTGTGCAGGTAAAATCTTTCATCGGACAGCATTGGGAAACCCATGCGGTTGAGCAAATAGAAGATGCAATGGCTAAATTTCAAGCGACAACGGGTTTGATAATCACGACAGCGGAAAGCACAAAAAATTTAGAAGAAGCAATTGAAGCACTTTGCAATAAACTTAACAAACCAATTGGACTAATTGCTGGTGAAGAAGTAGCCAAGTTTGTTTTGAAGTATGGTGCCGAACTTATTCTTTGACTGCTAACCAATCCTATTAAGACGATAAAAAAAACCAGGTAGTTATCGAAAACCATAACAGGAGGAATATTTAGCATTGGTGCATAGATTTGTTCACCCTCCGGCTCACAGGTTGATCAGTATAATACCACTGAAGAATTAAAAACATTGCGCTAAACCACGAATGAAATTGCGAGTATTACGAAGGCGAGGCTTTATTGAAAACTTTCGTAAATTTAATTTGTCGCAAATAGTGATGTAAGATAACCCTAATGCAAAATGACCAAACTATTTTCAAAGGCAGACATTGACTTTAAACCCATTACAGATTACGTAAGTTGGTTTTTAGATAAAGCGAATTCTGATTATGAGAGTATTCAACTTCCACCCATACAAAGAAACTCGGTGTGGAATTCGTATCAAGTAGAGCGGTTGTGGGATTCAATATTGAGAGGTTTTCCCATTGGTAGTTTTTTGTTATCACCAAGAAAAAAAGCAGACACAACTAGAAGCATTTATTCAAAAGAGCAGACCAAATCACGTGATGATGGTTATTTTCTTTTAGATGGACAACAACGGACAAGAGCCATTTTACTTGGCTTTAAACCAAACTCGGATTCAAGATTATGGATAGATTTAGATCCTAGATTATTATTCGACAATTCTGAATTTAATGACCGCCAATTTTTATTTCGGCTGATAACAAAATATCAACCTTGGGGAATGGATAACGAGAATCCTCATGAAAAATTACGTGAAAATTTAAAACACGATGCAAGAAGGGATCTTTATGGTGATAGCATTCGGTATGATTATGATGTTAAATTAAATCTTTGCGATAAAGGTGAGGACTATTGTAATAAATATTCGTGGCCTTTAAAAAGCAACTTGCCAATGCCTTTTGATTCTTTAATTGCTTTATGTGGTGGCTATAATGAAAGATTTGTTCAACCGGAGTGGAAAAAGGTTTTAGAATTTATTCCAAAAAGATTCCGTTTAGAGTCAAATTCAGAACCTACAAAACATTTTTCTTTGATTATTGATGCAATAAGGAATTTGCTTGATTCATCAGATCCTTGTAAGAGAATACGGGCTGTAACATTTCTTTTTCAAGAGCAAAGAAAGGGGCAAAATGAGGCAAATGGTTCTTCGCAAGTTCAAGACCCTGTCGAAGTATTATTTAGAAGAATAAATTCAGCTGGAACACCTTTGAATGGAGAAGAGCTGGCATATTCATTATTAAAGTCTAGTTGGGATGAGGCTTATGATCTAGTCTCGAAAATTGTGACTGATGAAGGTATTGGCTATCTATTTTCTTCAACTGAAGTTGTGATGGCGGCAACAAGGATAGCCCGTTTTAACCTAGATAAAAATGATGATGCGAATTCAAATGTTTCGAATTTTAGAAAGTGGATTGGGGAAAAGGAGGGTTCGGGTTCGTTTTTAAATGCAATGAAAAACCTTTTAACACCATCAAATGACAAGCCCACTTTTCATTCAATAGTTGAAAGATTTCTGTATTTAGTTTCATACAGAGGAAATCAAGATATTGGGCTGCCGAGAAAACTTTTGCTTTCAATAAAACCTACAATGGTTCACCCAATTCTCATTTGGCTTTACAATAATGATTCAAATAATGATGAAAGAAGTAGAAAACCGATACTTCGTTATTTGATATATTCATTTCTTGGTGTCACTGATTATAATAAGGCATCGAAAAAGGCTGTTGAACTTTTAAGAATAAACAATGATTTATTCCCTGACCTTGAAATTTACAAGCAATGGTTAATTGATGAAATTGCAATTGAAATTCCGAATGTTGAAAACTTCCAAACTACCTTAATCGAAAATGCTAAAGGATTTCTTCGTAACTGGGATGAGGTAATGGGTGATGCGGGCGATATTTATAGAGATTTTAGAAATGTTTTTTGGAATATTTGGCCAAAAAAAGAGCTGCTTCTTTGGTTTCAGAGAGAATATGTTTCCAAATGGTTTGTGGGGTATGATCCAATGAGCAATGATGCTTATGATACGCCCTATGATTGCGACCATATAGTTCCTTATTCTCACTTAATTTCAAGGTATCCAGAAACTGGAATTGCTGACAAGCAAGATATTGATAAGTTTATCGGTAATAATCGTTATCTATACATAAATTCAATTGGTAACCTGAGAATTTGGCCAAGTTGGGCAAATCGTTCTGACAAAGATAATTGTCACACCAATAAAATGAGAATGAATGAAGATGGCTCACAATTAGATTCTGTCGCAAAAGAGCTTTTATTCAAGTCAAATAGAGATTTTATTTCTGCGTCTTTCATAAATCTTGATGATTTTGATCTATGGAAAAAAGCAGGGGGTGAGCCACGGGAATGGCCTGAAAAAAGAAGAATAGCATGGCAACAAGGTGTAGAAAATAGAGTCTTATTTTTGTTCGAGCATTTTTATAATTCTTTTGGATTCTCAGAATGGTCAAAGGATTTGAAAATTATCGAATAGAAATATATAAGGATAAACTATTAACCCCGCCACCCCTTGTCCTACTCCGCCTTTAGTTTTGAAATAAAAACAAGGGTCTATGAAATCAAGCGGGCAGCCAAAGGAAATAAACACAAGCCAACAAAACCAGCTCAGATTAAAAGTATCGCC
Organism: Cytophagales bacterium; assembly: GCA_027317105.1. GTDB lineage: Bacteria > Bacteroidota > Bacteroidia > Cytophagales > Cyclobacteriaceae > ELB16-189. The sequence continues at coordinate 61,157 of DAHVFH010000035.1, read as the reverse complement.
TCAAACTTTATTCAGCGGGTTTGATCATGGCATAAACTGGAAGCGGGTTTTTTGTTCCTATTTTCAATCCATCCCCAACTGGAAAACTTTTAACGGTATAGATGGCAAAAAACTTTCGCAATGGCTCGAGGCTACGCTGGATAAAGAGATCGTAAAAAAATACTCCTATCAACGTTACAAAAAAGGAAGACGCACCCTAATCTTTGAAGAAAACTTAGCGTACATACTTGCAAAAAGCGTTATCATTTACATCGAAATTGAGGATGAATACGTGGAGATAAGTTTTGATAAAGAAGATGAAGTTGTGTTGCTGGTAGCGGCTATCCGGAAATTCGCAAAAAAAATAGCTACCTCCGAGATCAGCTTAGTAGTGCAGGGGAAGGAAGGTTTTGAGCTGAAGCCTATCAAAAATAAAAAGCTATCGCTGAAACTAAACGAAACCTATAACGATGATCTATTGCCTTTGCACAAAGACCTTCTTAAAAGTTTGAAGCACGAAAATAAAGGCGGGCTGGTTTTGCTTCACGGCTTGCCCGGCACAGGCAAATCCACGTATATCCGTTACCTCACAGCTTCAATAAAAAAAGAAGTGATCTTCCTTTCGCCACGGCTGGCCGGAAATTTGGATGATCCGGGGTTTGTAGGATTGCTGGTGGCGCACCCCAATTCCATTATCATCATTGAAGATGCGGAAGAGCTGCTGGTGTCGCGCAACACGGATAAGAATTCGGGCATCTCCACGCTATTAAATTTAACCGATGGACTTCTTGGCACCAGCCTGGGCATCCAGTTTATCTGCACGTTCAATACCCCCGTTACCAACATTGATAAGGCACTTTTGCGCAAAGGCCGCCTGATGGCATTGTACGAGTTTGGCCCGCTGTCCATTGAAAAATCACGAGCGTTACTGGCTAAACTTGGTACAAATGATTTTATGGTCTCGCAGCCCATGACCCTTGCCGAACTTTATCATGTAGATGAGCCCGAGTTCCAAGTCGCCTCAAAAAGGAATCCGATTGGTTTTAGTATGGCGCGTGTAGCTTGAATAGACCAGGACATACTTTGTCGTATGCGGGTAGTAGCTTTGTACCAATAACTATTTTCTATGGCCAAGCGCGAATCGATTTTACGCTATCTGCTTATAATCAAGCGGATTCAGAAAAGCAATGTTACTTTTAAAGAGATCAGCAACTATCTCGACCGTGAGTCTGAGCTTCGCGAATCAGACTTGCGGATTTCTAATCGCACTTTTCAACGCGACCTTAATGATATTCGCTCGCTTTTCAACCGGGACATCCAATATGATTTTTCCCGTAAGGTTTATTTTATAGCGGAAGACGCAATAAGCGATACCAACGATCGCCTCTTGGAAGCCTTCGAAATGTTCAACGCCCTAAATCTGACAGACGATCTTTCGCAGTTCATTTACTTTGAAAGGCGAAAACCGCAAGGCGCGGAAAATTTTTATGGACTGCTCCATGCCATAAAAAACCATTCGAAAATTCGATACGCATACCAGAAATATGAATATGAGGAGCCCACAAAACGAATGGCAGAGCCTTATGCGTTAAAGGAATTTAAAGGACGGTGGTACCTGCTTGCAAAGGACCAAAAGGACAAGACGATAAAAACCTTTGGGCTGGATCGCGTTCAGAATCTCGAAATCACACAGGAACGATTTGAATGGCCATTGGATTTTTACCCCAACAGCCTTTTTAAAAATTGCTTTGGCATTATCTCACCCAATGCTTCAAGCCCTGATGAAATTGTGCTCTCTTTTGATCCTTTCCAGGGAAAGTACATCAAGTCATTTCCATTGCACGAGTCGCAAAAGATTTTGATGGATGATGAGAATGAATTACGCATTGGTTTGACATTGTTTATTACCCACGATTTGGTGATGGAACTTCTTTCGTATGGCGATACGCTTGAGGTTATTGAACCAGAAAGTTTGAGGGAAGAAATCCGTTTAACGGCACAACGGGTCACAAAACGGAATTCATAAGAAAATGAGAATTTGAAAACTTGTAATGTTTATAGGCTCAGGCAGTTGGATTAACAATCCGATGAGGTATTTTTAGGAAATGAAAAGGCTAATTTTTATAACAATATTTCCATTTTTCTTTAGCGACTCCCTTTCCTTTAATTTTTCAGATTCTATTCGGGCTAAGTATATAAAGCGTTTTCCTGACTATTTTTTTCTTTGGCCTGTACTAAAGCAGCGGAGCACTTCCTTTGACATTCAACTTCAAAAAGACAACAGTCAAAAACTGAGCTATAAACCCAACGGTAACTACGGTATGGGTTTTGGTATGTATGTTTTTGAGATCGGATTTGAGTTTACCTTATCCGTTCAGCCCAAGGCTAGTGCTCAGTTTCGGTATGGACACTCAAGGGCAACAGATCTGCAGGGCAATATTCTCGGAAAAAATTTTGGCCTTGATTTGTTCACCCAAAACTATAATGGGTTTTATGTCACAGACTCGAAAAAACCTGTTCCTCTTGGTATTCCCTATCCACAAAGACCAGATATAAGCATTTGGAATACAGGGATAAATGGGATTTATTTTTTTAATAAAAATAAATATTCGATACGTGCAGCCTATAATTTTTCGGAACGTCAAATAAGAAGTGGGGGTTCATTTTCGTTGGCGGGCACACTAAATACTTACAGCCTTCGGGCTGACTCTGCTATTTATGGTTCAACCTATGAACCCGTTTTCGGAGTGAATGCCAATTTCTCAAAACTAGATTACACCACGTTTAGTATTTCGCCAGGTTATGCATACACGTTGGTGCTAAAAAAAAGCTTTTTTATTAATGGATCACTCTCCATTGGCCCAGCAAATAATTGGCTGCATTACCAATCTGCAACGAAAGATAAAATCGAAACCACAATAAATAGCTTTATCGATTTGCGTCTCGCCCTTGGGTATAACAGCGAGCGTTTTTTCAGCGGAGTAAGCCTCATCGCTCAATCACGTAATATCCGGTTTGAGCAAATCCAGTTTACTAGCACCAATACCATATTTAAAATTGTGTTTGGCTATCGTTTCCGTGAATTCGGGATTTTGAAGAAAAGTGCGAGGGACTTTTTGCCCATGTTAAAAAAATAAAAAAGAAAATTGACTGATCGATACAAACACACCCTTTCCAAAGCCAATGAAATTGAAGCGGAGCTCAAAGCCCTCAATCGTTGGGATGAAATTCCTTTGCCTGAAGAAAAATTTGAGAACATGGGCGCATTTGGAAGTGAAACCATGAAGTTCGAGCAATGGATTCAGTTTATCCTGATTGATACCATTAAAGAGATTGTGAAAGAGCAGGCAGCCTTTCCCTCTGAAAGCAATGTGGGTGTGTATGCGGTGCGCGTGTTTGATGGTGATCCCGAAGCTGACAAGCTTATCCAGCTTCTTTCCGAATTAGATGAATTGATAAATTCGCTATCCGATCAATCGCTCCCTGACCTCAACGAATTTTCAGGTCAAGCTATCCTTGGCGGTTCAGTGGATGATTTGCCATTACCTGTTGTGGTTTATCAATTGGCTGAGGTCCTCCCATCATTCGAAGGCGATGCGCTGGAAGCTCAATTACAAACCTTCGATATTTTTCTTTCCAATACTAACGAAGAAGGGAGAAAAGCAATTGCGCAACTCTTGTTTACTGCTTCGGATCGAACGACCTCATCGAAAGAAAGGCTGCGAATACGAAAGGCCGCTATGGCTGTAGAAAAAGGAGATGTTGTGGCCGCTCCTTACAATCACGAGGAGGCAATTGTAAAATACCAGGAGCAATTCAAAAAAGATTATCCGAATAGAGAAGAAAGAAATGAAGAAATTTAGTACCGGATTCCATCCGCTAAGACAATCACTTTATTCTTAAGTACTTCCACCACACCACCGGTAATTTTTACCTCTTCCGTTTCTTCTTTCGTTTTGTAAACGACTATGCCGTCCTTAAGCAAGGAAACCAAAGGAGCGTGATTATTCATCACCTGAAAAGAGCCATCGGTTCCGGGGAACGTGGCAATATGTACGTCTCCTTCAAAGATTTTTTTCTCGGGTGTGATAATTTCTAAATGCATGGAATTAAAAAAATCAAAGTTTAAGAATCAAAATCCCAAACTTTGAATTTGGAATTTTGATTCTTGAATTATTTTATTCGGCTGCCTCAGCCATCATCTTCTCGCCTTTGGCGATGGCTTCTTCAATACCACCTACAAGGTTAAAAGCCATTTCTGGCAGATGATCTACTTCACCATCCATGATCATATTGAAGCCCTTGATGGTGTCTTTAATATCCACCAATGCACCTTTCAGACCTGTGAACGCTTCGGCTACGTGGAATGGTTGCGACAAGAAACGTTGTACGCGTCTTGCTCTTGTTACCGTCAATTTATCCTCATCACTTAATTCATCCATACCTAAGATGGCGATGATATCTTGTAATTCTTTGTAGCGCTGTAGGGTCAATTTTACGCGCTGAGCGCAATCGTAATGTTCATCACCAACAATATCCGCACGCAAAATGCGAGAGGTAGAATCCAAAGGATCCACGGCAGGATAAATTCCTAATTCAGCAATTTTACGACTCAATACAGTAGTTGCATCCAAGTGAGCGAAGGTGGTAGCAGGAGCAGGGTCAGTCAAGTCATCAGCAGGAACGTAGACCGCCTGAACAGAAGTGATCGATCCGTGTTTGGTGGATGTGATACGTTCTTGCATGGCACCCATCTCCGTGGCCAAAGTAGGTTGATAACCCACAGCAGAAGGCATCCGGCCAAGAAGGGCCGACACTTCAGAACCCGCTTGTGTAAACCGGAAAATATTGTCAATAAAAAAGAGGATATCCTTTCCTTTGCCTTGTCCGTCACCATCACGGAAATATTCTGCTACGGTCAATCCCGAAAGGGCAACCCGCGCACGTGCACCGGGAGGTTCATTCATTTGTCCGAACACGAAGGTGGCTTTAGAATCTTTTAATTTCTCTGGATCTACTTTTGAAAGATCCCAACCTCCGGCATGCAAAGATTTCATAAACTCTGGACCATAATCCACAATGCCTGCTTCAATCATCTCACGGAGCAAATCGTTTCCTTCACGTGTACGCTCACCTACACCGGCAAATACAGAAAGACCAGCGTAAGCTTTAGCGATATTGTTAATTAGTTCCTGGATCAACACGGTTTTGCCTACACCGGCACCACCAAACAAGCCGATCTTACCTCCTTTTGAGTAGGGTTCAATCAAGTCAATTACTTTAATTCCAGTAAATAATACTTCTTGAGAAGTTGATAAATCTTCATAGCGAGGTGCAGAGCGGTGAATTGGCAAAGATTCCTTTCCTTTTGGCTGAGGGATACCATCAATGGCTTCTCCGATCACATTGAAAAGTCGTCCTTTAATATCATCTCCAATTGGCATTTTAATCGGCATGCCCGTGTCCGTTACCTTCATGCCACGTACTAAGCCTTCCGTTCCGTCCATCGCAATGGTGCGAACACGATCTTCGCCTAAATGCTGCTGGCACTCTAGCACAACCCTGGTGCCGTCCCCTTTTGTTACTTCCAGGGAATCAAGAATGTTAGGAAGGTGTGAGCCTGAATCGTCAAAGGCCACGTCTACAACGGGACCGATTACCTGAGTGATTTTACCGTAATTCGCCATGCGAGGGAAAAGTTATGTTAATTCGTTGATATTTAGGTTTTTGAGGATCGTTAGCCCCGAAAGCTTTCGGGGTAAAAAATCCGACCGCAAAAGTATGTTTTTCGCGGGTTTATACAAATGACAACTCCCACTTTCAGCCAACTATTTGAACTTAAGACCAAAAAATAGGCTTTAATTTTTCGTCAAAAATCTTAATCACTGGTATCTCTGGAATCTGTGGCTATTTTTGTCTCATGGGCATTCGTTCTGTTTTAGCAAAACCCTTCGCTGCGTTCATCGCAAAAGAAACCAAAACATGGTCTTCAAACCCTGATTTATATCAGCAAAAGGTTTTTAAGTCACTTATGGAAGGTGGAAAAAAAACACTTTTCGGTACTGACCATGGCTTTGAGCAAATCAAATCTCACGAAGAATTTAAAAAGCAGGTTCCGGTTCGGGATTATGAGGCATTGAAACCGTATGTTGAAAAAGTACTTCATGGAGAAGAAAATATCTTATGGAAGGGAAAGCCGGAGTATTTCGCGAAAACCTCAGGCACTACCTCAGGCACAAAATATATTCCGATCACAAAAGATTCCGTCCCCAATCATATTAACGGAGCGCGAAATGCCTTATTAAGTTATGTGCATGAAACCGGCAATGCCACATTTCTTGATGGCGGCTTGATTTTTTTGTCGGGGAGTCCAGAGTTGACGAAGAAAGCAGGCATAAAAACGGGGCGGCTTTCTGGAATCGTGAACCACCATGTGCCTGGTTATTTGCGGACCAATCAAAAACCAAGTTACGCCACCAATTGCATTGAGGACTGGGAAGAGAAACTCGATAAAATTATTGACGAGACTATCCAAGCTGACATGACGTTGATTTCCGGCATACCGCCTTGGGCGCAAATGTACTTTGACCGGATTGTGGAACGTACAGGGAAAAAGATCAAAGACGTGTTTCCCAACTTTTCCATGTTTGTGTACGGTGGCGTAAATTTTGAACCTTATCGCGCGAAACTTTTTGAAACGATCGGAAAGAAAGTTGATTCCATCGAAACCTATCCGGCATCGGAGGGATTTATTGCCTACCAGGATTCGCAAAACGAAGAAGGTTTGCTGTTGCTTTTAAATGCCGGGATTTTCTATGAATTCATTCCAACGGAAGAATATTTTAATGAAAAACCTTCGCGGTTGATGATCAGTGAAGTGGAGTTGGGTAAGAATTACGCGGTGGTGATCAATAGCAATGCCGGGCTTTGGGGCTACTCGATTGGCGATACCGTGAAATTTGTTTCAAAGCATCCGTACCGAATTATCGTGAGCGGAAGGATTAAACATTTTATTTCTGCTTTTGGCGAGCATGTAATTGGTGAAGAAGTAGAGAAAGCCATGAAATTTACATGTCAAAAATTTCCGGAAGTAGAGTTGGTCGAGTTTACGGTAGCGCCCAATGTTTCACCTGCCGAAGGAATGCCGCACCACGAATGGTTTATTGAATTTGGAAATCCTCCAGCCAACTTAGATTCTTTTGCGTTGGAATTGGATCATCAGTTGCGCCAGCTCAATGTGTATTACGATGATCTGATCGCGGGAAATATTTTGCGAACGCTCATCATCACTTCCTTAAAAAAGAATGCGTTTATCGACTACATGAAATCACAAGGCAAACTGGGTGGACAAAACAAAATGCCACGATTAAGCAACGATAGGAAAATAGCGAGTGAGTTGAGTAAATTTGTTCTTGAATAATCACCACTATTGAGACAGATCTTTTATCAGACGAGAGAATTCAGGGTCATATTCAAACCTTACGGTTTTTGGTTGATCGGATTGAGGACAAAAATAAATCGTATAAGAAAATTATTGACTTTGTGCAAAACAAAATGCCACGATTAAGCAACGATAGAAAGATTGCGACTGAGTTGACCGGTTACCAGCTTTAAGTAGTTTTCTTTCTTAACACAAAAACGGTGAGGCCAATAATCGCAAGCGACACCACTACCGCCCATAAATTTAGTCGCCTGCTTTCGGCAAACATTTCATAGTCCATGTAAATAAATTTTTGAACCACGGGTTGCCAATACAATTTATTTCCATTGATCGAATCGGCATTGGAGGCAACCACGGTCCATGGCATTTCAAATTCATTATTGTATTTTCCATCGCGGGCGAAGCTCATGAAATTAATCCTGGCGTTGAGTTCTTTCGATAACTCGTTAAAGTTTTTGGTGGCTTTTAGTTTTGGTAAAGGAATTTTTAAGTCGTCCGTCACTTTCGTTACGAAATCGCTAATTCCATTTTCTTTTTCGATAAGCTTGTAAATAACCTCTTCGTTCTTTTGGAGTGTGTCAAGCCATTTTTTATCAGCTAAATTTCTTTTAATGACCTCTTCCAGGGTGTGATAAATCTCTCTGAACAATCCCATGTTGGCGAAGTGGTCGGCTACCTTTTCGTTTAATAAAAGTAAGGAGACACTGTCAGCTTTCGAAATAGTTTTTCCTTCTGCAGGAAGTCGCTGAATAAACAAGCTGTCCTCGGTTGTGAAAAAATCTTTTGGGTTAACCATTTTGAAACGGTTGATCGGACGAATCGTTTCGGAATAGCGGATATAGGTATAAAACCACCTAAATTTTTTTTCGAATTTGGCATGAATTTGAAAAAGGGTATCCATTCGCTTGTCGAGTTCCATGTTCATTTGCTGGTCGCTATCAAAATGTTTACTGAACTGGATTTTAAAATTGTCCTTGTTTGATTTTACTCGAGCAGAGTCATACGGCTTATTTACCCTGGCTATCCAGCTATTTTTTTCGCTGATCCCAAATACATTGCTGAACTCAGTCTTCGCTTCTGCCTTTTCGAAAATAATGGTTTTTTCAAGCGAACCATCTTCATTTACTTTGGTTCGAAATGTCATCGGATTTTCACAGCCCATCATGATAACGGCAATCCCAAGAGCGCTGATGATGTTTACTTTTCTCATGTCTTTTGAAGGTTTCGATTTCATTTAAATTTATTCTTTAAACATTCCAGAGAATATTGATTGGACTTAAATGGTGAAAGACAATCTACAAAAAACGAGGCCTTACCTTTTCTTTGAGATGCTTTCTCGCGAAAAACTTTGGAATCTAAGGTGACCGATCCTTGGCTCGGTTGCTTCAAAAATTGTTTTGATAGAATAGAATGGTTAAAAGATTCAAGTGAAAACGTCACGATTATCAATGCTGAGAGGAGGCTTAAAGAAATTTTTAATGATGGAGAATGAAACGATAGTGTAAAAAAGTGGTGCCATTTTGATGCTGTCGTTCCATTAATTTTGGTCATTATAGCACGTGTCAGTTTTGCGGCATTTTCGGGAGCTACTTTTACCTGAGCGATTCGGTTTAAGCTGATTTGCATTTTTTGAGTGGCATGAAATAAGGCAAAGCAATTGTCGCAGCCTTTAATGTGCATGTCTACTTCTGCTTTTTCCAAAGTGGAAAGTTCAGCATATAGGAATATGCTTTTTTTATAATCGTTGCAGTTCATCATTTTTATAAATTTTCTGTAGTCCTTCCTTGATTTTTAATCGTGCATAGTACAAATTGCTCTTCATGTTTCCGTTTGATAGTTGCAGAATACGGCAAACCTCTTCTGATTCCAATTGTTCAAGATCGCGAAGAACAAATACCGCTTTTTGTTTTTTGGTTAACTGTTCAGCAAGTTGATAAACGATACCTTTCAATTCGTCTGCCTCTAATTTGTTCTCATCTGAAGTAGCGATCATTGTATAGTCATTCGCGTTTTTATCAATATTATTTTTCTTATAAGCTGATTTCAAATAATCAAGACTGAGGTTCGTTACAATTTTTGAAAGCCAGGTTTTGAACCGGAACTCCCTCTCATACCGTAAAATATTCTTCCATATTTTTAAAAACGCCTCTTGCACAATGTCTTCTGATTCTTGTTCATTGCGTGTAAACCTAAACGCGATGGAATACGCTAGGCCTTGGTGTGCTTCTACCAATAAACGGAAGGCAACGGCATCGCCTTTCATTGCTTTTTTTATTAGGTCTAGTTCGGCTTCCTGATCCATACGGAAAATTACCACTAATACGATTGAAGTTGCGTTTGGTCAAATGAAACTAAGTGGTATTTATTGAAAGGCAGATAACTGAATTTACTGAAGTGTTTAAAATAGTTAAATTTGCTTTATGATTTCCAAAGATCAAAAAGACTTAATTATTAGAAACCTAATGCCTTATCATCCAAAAAGGGTAGGCGTTTTTGGATCCTATGCCAGAGGTGAAAATAGACCTCAGAGTGATTTGGATATTCTTGTAGATTTTGGTGTTCAGATTAGTTTATTGGATCTCGTTGGTATTGAGCAAAATTTGTCTGAGAGTTTAGGAATCAAAGTTGATTTGGTTACCGAAGGGGCATTGAGCAAGTATATTAGACCCTATGTGGAGAAAGATTATCTGTCTATCCTCCCATGAAGGAGAATAAAGTTTACATCGATCATATTTTAGATAGTATCCGAAGTATACTTTCCGATACTGACGGAATGAATGAGGAGTCTTTCAACATGCATTTTATGGTACAGGATGCGGTGGTAAGAAACTTTGAAATATTCGGAGAGGCAACGAAACGAATAAAACTTGAATTTAAAAGCGCCTATTCAGACATTCCATGGAAGAAAATGACGGGAATGCGTGATAAACTCATTCATGACTATTTGCACGTTGATCTGGAAACAGTTTGGGTCTCTGTAACAAAAGAACTTCCCATTCTTTTAATTGATTTAAAAGAAATCCACTCGACCCTTTAAGTAGCATATATTTCTTTCTTTTTAGTGAACTATGCCCCAACTCACCATTATCATGCCCACTTACAATGCTGCTGCGTTTGTTCGTGATGCCATTGAAAGTTTGTTAAACCAAACCTTCCGTGATTTTGAATTGTGGATTGTCGATGATGGTTCCATAGACAATTCATTGAAAATTATTAAAACCTTTAACGATTCCAGGATAAAAATTTTCTCTTACACAGAAAACAAAGGCAGAGTCAGGACAGTAAACGGACTTGTAACGAAAATCACAACTCCTTTTTTCACTATTACCGATGCTGATGATATTTCGCATCCCAGCCGATTGGAAAAACAAATGGAAGTAATGGAAGAAGATCCTTCACTTTATATGTGTGGAAGTTCGTATTGGGCTATGGATGAACAGGGGCATTTGGTGCGCGAGATGAAGTTACAATCCGACTTAATTCAACTGAGAGTAGCGGCATTAAATCAATCTCAATTTTTGGGGCCATCCACAATCATGAGGAGAGAGGTGATTAATGCGTTTCCTGATTTTTATCGTTTGTATTTTATAGATAACCACGCGGATGCCGATTTATCGTGCCGGATTTTAGATCGTTTTCCTTCCACTAATCTGCAAGAGCCTCTTTATTTTTACAGGATATTGAAGACCTCCGTAACGCGAAAAAAAGTCACTGTACGAAATCTTAATTTACACCTACTCATAGGTTTCCTTTCCCAACAAAGAAGAGAGAATGGTCAAGATTGTTTGCAAAAAGATAATCCAGATCAAGCTGATTTGTTTATAAAGGATATCCAAGATGAGTACGATCGTGATCCATCATTCTTTTCAAGGCACCAAGCTTTTTTTCATTTGTATTGGGGACTAACGGATTTGGCTTTTTTGAATATGGTTAATGCTATCCGTGCTCGGCCTTTTTTTATTAAAAATTATGTAAGCTTTTTTTATACGATCTTTCGGATTGGTATTTTTTATTTAAATCGTGGCCTGAATGGAAGGCACTATAGTTCATTAATGAGGTAGCATGACGGAGGATAAAAAACATATCGCGATTTTAGGCTCTACGGGCTCAATTGGCACCCAAGCCTTAGAGGTTATCGCATCACATTCGGATTATTTTGAAGTGGAAGTGCTTACGGCCCAAAATAATGCGGACCTATTAATAGCGCAGGCGAAGAAATTCAAGCCGAATGCCGTGGTTATTGTCAATGAAGATTTGTACGAAAAAGTCAAAGCAGAATTGGTGCCATTGGATATCAAAGTATTTGCCGGTGAAAATGCGCTGGCGTCCATTGTTGAAATGAGTACCATTGATTTGGTATTAACTGCGCTTGTTGGATTTGCAGGCTTGAAACCAACTATTAAAGCGATTGAGTCAGGAAAAAATATTGCGTTGGCCAACAAGGAAACACTGGTGGTGGCGGGTGAACTGATCACAAAATTAGCCAGGGAAAAAGGCGTGAATATTTTCCCGATCGACTCCGAACATTCGGCTATTTTTCAATGCCTGGTGGGGGAATTCCATAATCCTATTGAAAAAATAATTCTTACCGCATCGGGAGGTCCCTTTCGTGGCAAGAAAAAAGCAGACCTGATAGAGATAACGAAAGTTCAGGCACTTAAACATCCCAATTGGACTATGGGTGCTAAAGTCACAATAGATTCGGCTACCTTAATGAATAAGGGGCTCGAAGTAATTGAGGCAAAATGGCTTTTTGGATTAAAGGCCGATCAAATCGAAGTGGTGGTTCATCCACAGTCCATTATTCATTCGTTGGTTCAGTTTCGCGATGGCTCGATTAAAGCGCAACTTGGCTTGCCTGATATGCGTTTGCCCATCCAGTTTGCCCTGACCTACCCGGAACGACTTCTTTCTGATTTTCCAAGGTTTGATTTCGCAAAATATTCTACGCTCACTTTTGAAAAGCCCGATACCGAAACTTTTCGTAATCTTGCGCTTTCATTTGAGGCAATGGGCAAAGCCGGAAACATGCCCTGCGTGCTCAATGCAGCGAATGAAGTGGCGGTAACGGAATTTTTAAAGGACAATTTGGGTTTCTTTGAAATGACGAGGGTGATTGAACAATGTATGGCGAAAACAAGTTATATCAAGAGCCCAACATTGGAGGATTATTTAGCAACGGATAGCGAAACAAGAGCAAGGGCAATGGAAATGATTTAGTAAACAAACAACGATTAACATATAACGATTAACAATAATGGAAGGAATGATTATGACGGCCCAGCTTTTGTTGAGCCTTTCGATTTTAATAGTAGTTCACGAAGGTGGCCATTTTTTTGCCGCTCGGTTATTTAATATCAAGGTTGAGAAATTTTATCTCTTTTTTGATTTTCTTTTCCCGATGGCCAATGTCCTTAATTTTTCTTTATTGAAATTTAAAAAAGGAGACACGGAATACGGTATCGGCTGGTTTCCACTTGGTGGTTATGTAAAGATTGCCGGCATGGTGGACGAGAGCATGGATAAGGAACAATTGAAATTACCTGTCCAACCTTGGGAATTCCGATCAAAGCCAGCGTGGCAGCGGTTAATTGTGATGCTGGGAGGCGTTATCGTGAACGTGATTGTAGGCATCATCATTTTTATAGGCATGACCTATGTGATTGGCGACCGATATATTTTAAATGATTTTGTCAATAATCATGGTGGAGTTCAAGCCCTTGAGTTGGCTCAAAAAATAGGAATCCAGACGGGCGATAAAATCTTAAAAATCAATGGGAAGGATTTTGAGTATTTTGATGATGTAACCAAAATGGATGCCCTTCTTTCGCAAAATTCTTCTTACACGGTTCAACGGGGAGAGCAGGAAATTCAAATACCTATTCCCGCAAACTTCATTGAAAATTTCGGAAAGAAAGAAGCCTTGGCAAGTTTTTTATTACCCCGAAGACTGGTATTAGTTGATGAAGTAGCCAAAGATTCAATTGCTGGCCAACTTGGATTAAAGGTTGGCGACCTGATAGTTGAGATTGAAGGGAAACCAATTACCTATTTTGATGAGCTACGACAAGAATTGAAAACTCACCAGGGTGATTCGCTTTCCTTTAAAGTAAAGCGCGGTGCGGAAATTCTGGCATTCAAAACATATTTTAAGGGACACACCAATATCGGGTTTGCCATCCCTCAATATCTTGTTCCGCCCGAGGGCGAAAAAAGTATTAGCTATTCATTAGGTCAATCTGTGGTGTTAGGCCCTGGCCGTGCCTTTGACGTGATTACCACACAAGTCAAAGCGTTTGGGAAAATTTTTAGAGGTGATATTTCATTAAAGAAGTCACTGTCTGGCCCAATCGGTATGGCCAAAGCCTATGGGGGCACCTGGGATTGGGAGCGCTTCTGGCGCATGACCGGCCTTCTTTCGATGGTGTTGGCTTTTATGAACCTGCTGCCCATACCTGGGCTTGATGGAGGGTATGTGATGTTCTTGCTCTATGAAATGATCACCGGCCGTGAGGCTTCTGAAAAGTTTTTTGAAAACGCGATCAAGGTGGGCATGGCCATCTTATTAGCGCTGATGGTGTTTGTTTTCTACAACGACATTGCGAAGTTGATCATGGGAGGGTAGTAACTGCCACAGATGATCACCTATTGGTTTTTTGGTTTTCTACTAATTGTGGAATCCGTGAAATCTGTGGCTAGCAATTTTAAATGCGAGAGTTCATAAATAATTCAATGATCGGTGATGTCGATCACTTAAACACATCAAAACAAAACTCTTTCAAATAGTCTCCAGCTTCATCTTCCCCGGCCGCAAACGCTTTACGTAAACAAGGGCAGCCTTCCTCCGTTTTGTTTAACTCCACCAAAGAAACGCCTTTGTAAAAAAGTGCGGAGCGATTATTGGGATCAATGCGCAAGGCTAGGTTAAGGTATTTTAAAGCGAGTTCGTAATTCTCGTCTTGCAGGCAAAATGTACTCGCATATAAATAGGAGGTAGGATAATTTACATCCAGGACAATCGCTTTGTTGAGGTGCATTAATGCGCTGTCAGATTTGCCGAGGGAATAATAGGCGAATCCCAGATTGGTTTCTATCTCTGCATCGTCCATCAGGTTGGCTGCGAAAAGCAGATCCTTCTTTGCAGATTCAAACTCACCCTTTTCTGAAAGCAGTTCACCTCGCCAGCGGAGCAACTCGGGGCTTGGCCCACGGAGTTCTATCGCTTTTTGTAAATCCACAAGTTGATTGTCGGCATCTCCCTTTTGGCGGTAAACCAATGCGCGCAAAATTCGTGGTTTTGGGTTCTCAGGGTATTCAGGAATAAAAAGATTTAAATCGGTCAATGTTTTTTCAAACTCTCCGATGCTGTAATAGCATACGGCCCGCTTGTACAAAACCTTGAAGTCGGCCTTCTCTTTTAGTTTTGATTCGTTGAGGATCTTAGTATACAGCGAAGCGGCTGGCTCATACTGCTCATGATTCATAAGCGTGTCTGCGTCTGCTTCCCATTTGATGGGTTGTGCTTTTTCATCTTGAGCATAAGTGGAAAAGGCAAAAAACAAGAGGACATATAGTAGTGCGTGCGCCCTCTTGTTTACAATTTCAAATCCCGGCCACAAGGGGTTAGGTTTGAATGATAATTTATTAACCTGTTCTGTCTTCATTATTCAACTTATGAACTTTGAATTTCGAACGATGCTTCTAGAAGAAAAGTCCGGAGTGCTTTCTCAGGCATTGGCTCCCACCGCTTTGTTCCGGTCGCGCTTGCGCTCGTTTTCATCAAGATAGATCTTCCTTAACCGAATAGATTTCGGAGTCACTTCCACATATTCATCCGACTGAATGTATTCCAGTGCTTCCTCAAGCGAGAACTTTACGGCCGGAGAAATACGCATTTTTTCATCTGATCCAGAGGCGCGCATGTTGGTCAGCTTTTTGGTTTTGGTTACGTTAATCACCAAATCACCCGAACGACTGTGTTCGCCAATTACCTGGCCTGCATAAATTGGCTCACTCGGCTCGATAAAGAATTTTCCGCGGTCTTGCAGGTTATGCAAACTGTAAGGAATAGCTTCCCCAACTTCCATACTGATCAACGATCCGTTTATCCTTCCGGGGATATCCCCCTTATAAGGCTGGTAATCTTTGAATCGGTGAGTAACCACCGCCTCACCGGCTGTCGCGTTCATCAAATAATTCCTCAAACCAATAATGCCGCGAGCGGGCATCTCAAATTTCAGAATCATCCGGTCACCTTTAGGTTCCATATTTTTCATTTCGCCTCTGCGTGTAGAAACAGTTTCAATGGCTTTTCCTGCAACATTCTCAGGCAAGTCGATGGTCAACTCTTCTATTGGCTCACACTTTACGCCATCAATTTCCCGTATGATTACCTGCGGCTGTCCGATTTGAAGTTCGTACCCTTCTCTGCGCATGGTTTCAATTAACACCGACAAGTGAAGCACACCTCGGCCAAAAACCATAAAGCTATCGGCAGAGCCGGTTTCACCTACACGAAGGGCTAAGTTCTTTTCTAATTCTTTATCAAGTCTATCTTTAATGTGACGGGAGGTGACAAACTTACCTTCTTTACCATAGAACGGTGAGGTGTTGATGGTGAAAAGCATACTCATGGTCGGTTCATCAATGGCAATGGATTTCAACGCCTCGGGCTTATCCACATCGGCAACCGTGTCTCCAATTTCAAAACCTTCAAGGCCTACCAACGCACAGATTTCTCCAGCCTTTACTTCCTCCATTTTCTTTTTCTCAAAGCCTTCAAAAACGTAAACTTCTTTGATACGCGTTTTTACGATCGCTCCCGTGTCGCGTTTTACCAACACTACAAATTGACCAGCCTTCACTGATCCGCGCTGAATCCTTCCAATGGCTACCCGACCGATGTAAGATGAATACTCCAAGGAGGTGATCATCATTTGGGTTGGCCCTTCGGAGACTTTTGGAGCAGGAATATGTTCGATCACACCTTCAATAAGGGCAGTAATGTCTGTTGCTGGTTGTTTCCAATCTTTGCTCATCCAGCCTTGCTTGGCTGATCCATAGAACGTAGGGAAGTTTAGTTGTTCTTCGGTGGCATCAAGGGAGAACATCAATTCAAATACTTGCTCGTGCACTTCATCAGGAGTGCAATTCTTTTTGTCAACTTTATTAATGACTACAATGGGTTTTAAGCCAAGTTGCAAAGCTTTTTGCAATACAAAGCGAGTTTGGGGCATTGGGCCTTCAAAGGCATCCACGAGCAACAAACAGCCATCGGCCATATTTAAAACACGCTCTACTTCACCTCCGAAGTCACTGTGGCCAGGTGTGTCAATTACATTGATTTTATAGTCCTTATAACGTACGGAAACGTTTTTTGCGAGGATTGTAATGCCGCGTTCCTTTTCAAGATCATTGCTATCCATGATCAGTTCGCCTGGATGCTCATGGTCTTTAAAAAGGTGACCTGCATGTAAAAGTTTGTCAACCAACGTTGTTTTTCCGTGGTCAACGTGGGCGATGATGGCGATATTCCTGATCTTGTTAACTTCCATAAGGGTGTGTAATACGTGTAAATTTTAATTTGAGGGCGCAAAGGTAATAAGATTTGCCTGATCCATCCTTGCCCATTTTGCTATTAAGCTATTAACAAGCGCCTAAGCAATTTTAAAGTGCGATCCTTTTTTTTAATTTTGCGCGCATTTCAAATCGAGTTATCCAGATTTGAAGGTTTTATAGGATTTTAGCAATAAAATATAGATTAGATTCTGACACCTAAATAATTTTTACGAGATGGTCGATTTATTTGACAAACTGCGCATGGAAGAGGGGCCTTTGGCCAAGTATTCCCACTTACCGGACGATTATTTTTTCTTCCCAAAATTGGAAGGTGAGATTGGGCCGCGTATGAAATTCAATGGCAAAGAAGTACTTAACTGGAGTTTAAATAATTATTTGGGGCTGGCTAACCACCCGGAAGTACGCAAAGCAGATGCCGATTCTGCCGCAAAATATGGCTTAGCAGCTCCCATGGGGGCTCGAATGATGAGCGGAAACTCTGTTCACCACCTTGAATTAGAAAAGCAATTGGCCGACTTTGTTAAGAAAGAAGATGTCATGCTTTTGAATTATGGCTATCAAGGTGTATTGTCAATCATTGATGCGCTTGTCGATCGTAAAGACGTTATTGTCTATGATTCTGAATCGCATGCCTGTATTATCGATGGCGTGAGGTTGCACATGGGTAAACGGTTTGTCTATCCGCACAACAATATGGATAATTTCGAACGGCAACTCCAACGAGCTACTAAGTTGGCCAATGAAACCGGAGGCGGAATTTTGGTAATCACTGAAGGTGTTTTTGGCATGAGCGGAAATATGGGCGATTTGAAAGGCATCGTTGCCCTGAAGAGAAAATATAATTTTCGCTTACTGGTTGATGACGCGCACGGTTTTGGAACGATGGGTGCAACCGGAGCAGGAGTAGGTGAAGAGCAGGGAGTTCAAGATCAGATCGACTTATATTTTTCAACATTTGCTAAGTCAATGGCAAGCATTGGCGCCTTTGTGGCCGGAGATAAAAAAATACTGAAATATTTAAGGTACACGGTTCGATCTCAGATTTATGCCAAGTCACTACCTATGCCCTTAGTAATAGGAGGGCTGAAGCGTCTTGAACTTTTGAAGAAACATCCCGAGTTCAGGGAAAATCTTAAAAAAATTATGGCCGCGGTAAAAGGTGGTTTAATAGCCAAAGGTTTTGCGATTAATGAAACCCAAACCCCGCCAACACCGGTGCTTTTCAAAGGAGGCGTTGGGGAAGCAGCAAATATGGCCATGGATTTGCGTGAAAACTATGGCATTTTCTGCTCTGTAATAATCTATCCGGTAGTGCCAAAAGACGTAATTATGTTCAGAATCATCCCTACGGCTGCCCATACCCTTGAAGACGTTGAGGAGACCATGATCGCGTTTTCTGCGCTAAAAACGAAGCTTGACAGTGGTTTTTACCGCAAAGAGGAACTTGTGTCTGTGACAAAATTTTAAAAATAATGGCTTTTCAGCATGTTTTTGAAGGCTTTTGTTTAATTTGGCATAAACAAAGAAACCTATCACTTAACTAAAACAGTATAAAAATGGAAAAATTCGAAGAACTAAAAGCCTTGATTGCATCTATACAAGATGATGCGGATAAGTTTTACAACAAAGCAAATAGTGCTGCTGGTACCCGGGTAAGAAAGGGAATGCAGGATTTAAAAAACATTGCACAGGCCATTCGGGCAGAGGTTCAGGATCTAAAGAATAAGGAAAAATAGCCGAAAAGCCAGTTTAAATCATTTTGAAGGAAGGGTAGCAAGCGCTACCCTTTTTTCATTTTGAAGTAGGCTTGTTCTATTCGCTTTTTCAATCCGGCAGAAGGTTCCGCCAGTGGCAATCGAACGTGGGGTTTGCAAATGCCTATCCGGCTCAACAAGTATTTCACACCTGTTGGATTGCCTTCTTCGTACATCATTCCATTTACTTCTAAGAGTTTAAAGGCCTCACTTGAGGCTTTTAGATAATTTCCTTTTTTTACGCTCTCGCTAATATTTTTAAAAAGGGCAGGAAGGGCATTCGCCAAAACCGAAATGACGCCCACACCACCAATTGAAAAAATAGGGAGTGCCAGCAAGTCATCACCTGAAATCAACAGAAAACCGTTCGGTTTATTTTTTGCTATCTTCATGCACTGCTCAAGGTTTCCTGATGCTTCTTTGATGCCGATAATGTTTTTATGTTGGGCGAGTTTCAAAGTAGTTGCTGCAGTCAGGTTGGAGGCCGTTCGGCCAGGTACGTTATAAAGAATTATAGGTATCGGTGAGGCATCAGCAATTTTTTTGAAATGCTGGATAATCCCTTCTTGCGATGGTTTGTTATAATAGGGGCTAACGGACAAGACAGCCGTTATCCCCTTGAAGTTGGTATCCCGTATCTCATCCAACACGGAAGCAGTATTATTTCCGCCTAGACCATACACGATAGGGAGCTTCTTGGGGTTATTATTTATTACAAATTGAATTACTTCCTTTTTCTCCTTTTTTGACAAGGTTGCTGATTCGCCTGTGGTGCCCATCACTACAAAATAATCAACGCTTTTAGCGGTGTGTATTAAAAGCTTTTTAAGGGAAGTGAAATCAATTGAACCATCACCTTGGAATGGCGTCACCAAGGCTACACCTGTTCCTGTAAGTTTTTTCATCTTAATTGCTTAGTGTATTTGTACATCGTTTCAATCAATCCTTTATTCGTACCATCTTGCTCAATCATCAACTCAAAGAAGGGGTTTCCTCCTTCTTTATAGCGACCCACCCTGCAACGTGCTTTGCTGGAGGCTAACAAGTAAAGCGCCATAAGGTTAGGTTCACGATCGATATAGAACAAATAGTCAAAGGGTGTTTCGCAAAATCTTTCTACGGAGTCGGAATTTATTTTCCCCCAAAAATTGATGTCTTTAATACTAAAAAAATCGAACATAAATTCGTAGTTCTCTTTTTGTAAAGGTAAATATTCCAGCACATGGACTTTCTTGCCGTCTTGCTCCAACTGATGGATGAATTCTTTAATTTCTAAATGCTTCTGTTTGTCTTCTACACTAAAGAGAATGCCAATTTGCTGGGCTTTTTTATAAGGCATGCTGGCTCGCAGATTTCTATTCCGCTTTAGCGCGGTGGAAGTGCGCATTTGTAAAAAACTCATTTTAAACATGGGGCGAAATTCAAGATTTAAAACAACAAATTCAAAATTGTTCTGGATTCGGGTACTTGATCCTGGCTTCCAGTAACCAGCAACCTAAACACCAGCTTCTTTCAGCTTTTCATCAAATTCTTCCTCACTGATAATTTTCACGCCAAGGGCTTCCGCTTTTTCGCGTTTTGCAGGCCCCATATTTTCTCCGGCCAGCAAGAAATCAAGTTTTGCCGAAACGGAAGAAAGTACTTTTCCACCGTGTGCAACAATTATGTCTTTTAGGTGGTCACGTTCATAATTTTGAAAAGTGCCCGAAATGACAAAAGACTTTCCGGCCAAGGCTGTGCTTATTTTTTCAGGCTCTTTGAATTCACTTTCAAATTTCAGCCCCGCCTTTTTGAGCTTTGCTATCTCCTGTTGGTTTTCGCTGTTGCGAAAAAAAGTGAACACACTTAGGGCTATTTTTTCCCCAACTTCAGGGGCTTCGATCAATTGCTCGTAGGTAGCATTACTGAGTTGGTCAATGGTTTTGAAATGGCGAGCTAGTTTTTCGGCCACCGTTTTGCCAACAAACCGAATGCCTATTGCGAAAAGGACAGATTCAAAAGGAGCAGATTTAGAAGCTTCAATTCCAGCCAAGAGATTTTTGGTGGATAGTTCTTTAAAACCTTCCAGGTTCAATACTGCTTCTTTTTTGAGGGTATAGAGGTCAGCAGGTGTTTTCACCAAACCCAAATCATATAGCTGTTCTATTGTCTTTTCCCCCAGCGAATCAATGTCCATCGCTTTGCGCTGAATGAAGTGTTCTATTCTACCTTTGATCTGCGGAGGACAACCGCTCTCATTTGGACAATAATGATTGGCTTCACCTTCGTGGCGGATGAGCTTTGTTCCACACTGCGGACATTCGGAAATATATTCGACCTGCTTAGAATTTCCTTTTCGTTTGCTTAAATCAACGCTGGTTACTTTCGGTATGATTTCTCCTCCCTTCTCAACAAAAACAAAATCTCCAATTCGCAAATCCAATCGTGCAATTTCGTTAGCGTTATGCAACGAGGCTCTTTTCACGGTAGTGCCAGCCAAAAGTACTGGTTCCAATTCGGCTACCGGTGTTACTGCTCCTGTTCTTCCAACCTGATACGTGATTCCATTTAATCGGGTGCTAGTGCTTTCCGATTTGTATTTATAGGCGATGGCCCACCGTGGACTTTTGGCGGTGAAGCCCAGCCGATCTTGCTGATCAAGGTTGTTTACTTTGATAACTACTCCGTCAGTTTCTAGGGGTAACTCAGTTCTTTTTTTCTCCCAGCCTTGAATGTACGTCAATACCTCACTGATATTCTTGCATTTTTTATAGGTAGGAGAAACCTGAAACCCCCATGCCTCAATTTTCTTAATGGAATCTTCATGGGTGTGTACATTATTATCTTCGCCTAAAAGATAATAGAGATAGCAATCGAGTTTGCGTTTGGCTACTTCCGCACTGTCTTGCATTTTCAAGGTGCCGCTTGCGGTGTTGCGGGCGTTGGCGTAGGTTTCTTCACCGATGTCTTCACGTTCTTTATTCAGTTGTTTGAAAACGTTTTTAGGAAGAAACACCTCACCGCGCACTTCAAATCGGGCTGGAATATTTTTGCCTTTAATTTTTAAAGGAAGGGTCCGTATAGTTTTTACATTGGCAATTACATCATCGCCCCGAACACCATCGCCTCGCGTAATGCCTTTTACCAAAAGTCCATTTTCGTATATCAAACTAATGGAAACACCATCAAATTTAAGCTCGCAGAAATATTCGTAGGGATCACCGTCTAATCCCTTGGCTACTCGGCCATCAAAATCTTCGAGCTCTTGTTGGGAATAGGTGTTGCCAAGCGAAAGCATTGGATATTGATGAACCATAGAAGGAAATGTTTTGGTGATGGCTCCGCCAACGCGTTGAGTGGGGGAATCGGGAAGCTTTAGTTCTGGAAATTCTTTTTCCAGCCCACTGAGTTGCTCCAGCAGTTGGTCGAATTCAAAATCGGATAGTTCTGACTGATTTTTCTGATAGTAGAGATCATTGTGAAAATTGATCTTTTCAGTGAGTTCTTGTATTTTTTTTTTGGCCTCAGACGCGGTCATAATTGAATTGAATGCCTAAAGATAGAATCTTACTTTGAGAAATTAAATCAAGATAGTATTCATGGGTGGTTGATTAACTAGCCGCAACGTGTGTACCGCTACAATGCTTGCCGTTTCTGTCCGAAGTCGGTTAGTCCCAAGACTTACTTTTTCAAAACCATATTGCAGAGCCATTGATAATTCCTCTTTTGAAAAATCGCCTTCGGGCCCGATTAATACCAGATAGCTTTTTGCTTTTTCCGCCAGTGCCTGAAGATGTTTTGGGTTGGAGGCATCTACATAGGCGATGAATTTTTGATTCGATGAGGCGGTAAGAATGTCTTTGAAGGGAATAATCGTGTTAATGATTGGCAGCCAAGCCTGTTGCGATTGCTTTAGGGCACTGGTTGCAATTTTTTTGATGCGATCGAGGTTAATCGCCTTTCGCTCGGAATTTTTTGTTAAGAGGAATGTGATCTCATCAATTCCGATTTCTGTTGCTTTTTCCACGAACCACTCCATTCGGTCCATGTTTTTCGTTGGCGCCATGGCGATGTGTATTTCGAAATCCCTTTTTGGAACATTTCTTTTCCCTACGATTTCAAATTCACATTTTTTCGGGTTGGCAAACGTAATTGTGGCCGAGTAAAAATAGCCATTGCCATCGGTAAGTTCGATCGCACCACCTTCTTTCATTCTTAATACACGCACCGCATGGCGCGATTCTTCTGCGTCCAGATTTAAAATACCATTTCTGATTTCGGGTTGATAAAAAAGATTCACTCGTATGAATTACAGATTCAAAATTTCATATTTTAATGTTCTGCATATGAAAATTTTGAACCTTTAATTTGCTATTTGTTATAGTTGCAGTCTTTTCACCAGAGCAATATAGTCTGCCATTGCCTGATCTTTTGCAACGCCTTTTTTTTCTGACCAGGCATCAAATTTGGCAATGGCTTTGAAATCAAAGCCACCGGGCCGGTCACCACTGACATCTCCTTCGGTGGCTTGTTTGAAGAGTGCATACAATTGCAACAAGTCTTCATTGGACGGTCGTGACGGCAATTCTTTAGATTGCGTGACGGCTGAATTGAAATCATCGAGTAATGCCATAATTAAAAAGGCTGGGTTTTAATTCCAGCCTTTAAATATAGTGACTTCAGATAATATTACCGCTTTGCGATCGGAACGTACGGCCTTAATTTCTGGCCGGTATAAATTTGTCTTGGTCTGCCGATAGGTTCTTTGTTCTCGCGAAGTTCTTTCCACTGTGCAATCCATCCTGGCAAACGTCCCATGGCAAACATTACCGTGAACATTTCAACAGGAATACCCAAAGCGCGATAAATAATTCCAGAATAGAAATCGACATTAGGATAAAGTTTGCGCTCGATAAAATAAGGATCGCGCAGAGCCACTTCTTCCAACTTTAAGGCAATGTCTAATACCGGATCTTTTACACCCAATTTATTGAGAACGTCATCGGCTGCTTTTTTAATAATTTTGGCGCGCGGATCAAAGTTTTTATAAACACGATGGCCAAAACCCATCAGGCGGAAACCGCTATTTTTATCTTTTGCTTTGTTGATCCATTTCTCGGTATCGCCTCCGTCATTTTTTATTTGCTCTAACATCAAAATTACTTCCTGGTTAGCTCCGCCATGTAGGGGACCCCACAGGGCATTGATTCCGGCAGAGATCGAAGAATAAATGCTGGCTTTTGATGACCCAACTATTCGCACCGTAGAGGTCGAACAATTTTGCTCGTGATCGGCATGAAGAATCAACAACTTGTCTAAGGCATCTGCCACTACCGGGTCAACATCATATTGTTCGGCTGGTAAGCCATACATCATTTTCAAAAACCGAGAGCAATAGTCAAGCGTGTTGTCGGGATAATTCACCGGATGGCCAACCGCATTTTTATAAGCCCAAGCGGCAAAAGTGGGCATTTTGGCCAAAGACCTTACGATGCTTAAATAAACGGCTTCGGAGGATCGATTGGGATCCAATGATTCAGGGTAAAATGCCGTTTGGGCGCAAAACATGGATGCCAAAACGCCCATCGGATGCGCGGAGGATGGAAATCCATCCAAAATTTTTCGCGTGTCCTCATGCACCATGGTGTGCATTTTTATGTCGTCCGTAAATTTCTTTTGTTGCTCAGTAGAAGGCAGCTCACCAAAAATCAAGAGATAGGCGACTTCCAAAAAGGAAGATTTAGCAGCCAAGTCCTCAATCGAGTATCCACGGTAGCGAAGAATTCCTTTATCGCCATCCAGAAAGGTAATTGCACTTTTCGTTGCCCCTGTGTTTTTGTAGCCAAAATCCAGGGTGATTACTTTTGCCTCTTCCAGCAAGTTGCTGATATC
Organism: Cytophagales bacterium; assembly: GCA_027317105.1. Lineage (GTDB taxonomy): Bacteria > Bacteroidota > Bacteroidia > Cytophagales > Cyclobacteriaceae > ELB16-189. The sequence continues at coordinate 36,533 of DAHVFH010000035.1, read as the reverse complement.
GATGGCCACCTCGTTCTCCGTTCCTTCTACAATGGGGAGTTTATATGATTTCCCATCAATAATCAGTTCTGCAGTCTTTGCCATAAAATTGAATTTTAAACTTTCGTTTTAAAGGTAAATGGTAGCAGGCTAAGAAACAACCCTCTGACATAATTTCGGATTATTCTTTTTGTTTTTTTTTAAATTGATAATTTGGTTTACCAATCCGCAGTTCAACGAATCCTAAAACGAAATAATTCCTTGCTTGTAGCGGCTTAATTATTTCCTAAGATCAAGGGCATTCCGTCTTTGCCAGAGCCAATTACAATGATCTTGGTGTTAGGTGACTTAGAAAGTTCAAGGGTTGCCTCGATGCCCCTCATTTTCAACAATTTGTCTGACAAACTGTTGTTTATGATGTTGTTAGCCCTTGATTCACCTTCTGCGGCAATTCGTTTGCGCTCTGCTTCGGCTTGTTCCTTGGTCAGGCGGAATTGGTAGGCGAGCGACTCTTGCTCTTGTTGAAGTTTGTTTTCGATGGCCTGTTTGATCTGTTCGGGCAGCGCGATCGAACGGATTAATACCGCGGTGGCGTTTACATTGTTTTTGATAAGTATTTTTTCCGTTTCGGTTTTAATGGCCTCTTCCACCTCAGCTCTTTTTGTGGAATAAATTTCCTCAGCCGTATACCGTCCCATCACCTGGCGCACTGTTGAGCGAACCTCGGGAATGACCAGTACATTAACATAATCTTTTGTGAATTGCTCATGGATGAATCCGATCTTATTAGGTACTGGATAAAACCGAACAGTTACATCCACATGGATGGAGAGGCCATTTTTGTCCAGCACATCCATGTTCTCTTCAGAAGACATTTCATTCACTTTATAGGTGTAGACATCGTTCCAGGGGGCTTTCATGTGGGTTCCTGGTCCGATGACATTGTCTTTATCGAGGCCTTTTCCGAAAGGGTAAAATATTATTGCCCGGTCGGTCGCTTCAATGGTAAACCATAAGCTGGAAGAGAGCGTGAGCACGATGATGAAGGCGACTATGCCAAAGATGATAAAGGGAAGTTTGCGGTTGTTCATAATAATATAAAATTTGGTTCAGAAATTGATTTAGCGAGCTGAAAAATACCTGATAACCTTATGGGGCAGGTACAGCGCGTAAGTATAATTCGCAAAAGGTGTAAGTTACATAAACTAAATAGTTTTAGACGACTTGAACTCCATATTGCCAGGATTTAAGGGGCATAAATTTTTAGGCATAAAAAAAGCGATGGTTTTTCATCGCTTTTTTCCTCTGCAATTATTTTCCTCACATGCTCCCAGTTGGGTTTTCATTTGTTGGCATGGGCATTGGTTCCGGAGCGGGCATTGGTGCAGGCGCAACCGACTCGGTCACTTTAGGGGCAGGCTTTTTCGCAGCTGGTTTTTTCTTGCTAACGGTCTTTTTCTTTGCTGCTGGTTTTTTCTTTGCAACAGGTCTCTTTGCCGCTTTTTTTGCTTTCTTGACAGCTTTTTTAACAACTTTCTTCTTTGCGGCTTTCTTCACCGCTTTTTTTGCTTTTGCTTTTCCTTTCTTGGCTGCTTTTTTTGCTTTCTTTGCCATGGTGTAAGAGGGTTTAGATTTTTTTTGGAGTAATAAGGTTTATTCGGATTCTTAAAATCCTCTGAAATTTAATTAAAGAGTTTGCATGTAATGACATCTATTGAAGTTTTTTTTTGAAGATTAACAATATGGCCATCCCTAAAGAGTCGCCAAGTATAGGCGGATTAAAATAAAAAAATGAGTCTTCAATTTTGTTTTTAGCAAAATACTAAATAATTTAGCATTTAAAATGTAACTATAAAATCACTATGAATCCAGACGCAAAAGAAAAACTAAAGGCACTCCAACTGACCATTGATAAACTTGAAAAGACCTATGGTAAAGGCACCGTAATGAAGCTGAGTGATGAAAAGGTGATGGATGTTCCATCCATCTCTACTGGCTCGCTAGGCCTTGATATTGCGTTGGGTATAGGTGGCATTCCGCGCGGTCGGGTAACTGAAATCTATGGGCCTGAATCTTCGGGGAAAACAACGCTCACCATGCATTGTATCGCGCAAGCCCAAAAGAAGGGTGGCCTTGCAGCTTTTATCGATGCCGAGCATGCCTTTGATAAATCCTATGCAGAGAAGTTGGGTATTGACACTGAGAATTTGCTGATCTCTCAGCCTGACAACGGTGAACAAGCCCTGGAGATTGCTGAGCATTTAATTCGTTCTGGTGCCATTGATATTATTGTCATCGATTCAGTCGCGGCTCTTGTTCCTAAGGCAGAGTTGGAGGGTGAAATGGGCGAAAGCAAAATGGGATTGCAAGCGCGACTGATGTCACAAGCGCTACGAAAGCTTACGGGAACAATTAGCAAAACAGGATGTGCGTGTGTGTTTATCAATCAGCTTCGGGAAAAAATAGGGATTGTGTTCGGAAACCCAGAAACGACTACTGGTGGTAATGCCTTAAAGTTTTATGCTTCCGTTAGGCTTGACATCCGGAGGATTGGCCAGATTAAAGAAAGTTCAGACGACATTACAGGCAACCGGGTAAAGGTGAAGGTGGTAAAAAATAAAGTTGCGCCACCTTTCAAAGTGGTAGAGTTTGACATTATGTACGGCCGCGGAATTTCTAAATCGGGTGAAATTGTTGACATTGGCGTGGAGTTGGATGTGATCCAAAAGTCGGGCTCATGGTTTTCTTACAGTGGCAATAAGCTGGGGCAGGGGAGAGATTCTGTAAAACAGCTCATTGAGGATAACCCAGAATTGATGGAGGAGTTGGAGAATAAAATTAAAGAAAAATTGGCCGTTGGCGGAGAGGACAAGAAGGGGAAAGAAGAAAAGAAAGGAAAAGAGAAAGTTGAGGAATGATGGCTTTTTAATTAATTACTCGGCTCAAGATGAGGTGTTCGTTTAACGGACACCTTTTTTGTCTAATCGAAATAACTTAAAGGCATTTTGGAAAAAGATAGAACTAATTTCTGTGGATTGTCATCCTTACCTTATTACCCACAAATTAAATTGATGGAAATGACCAGCTTTGGGTAAGTTCATGATTCTAAACCTGGATTTGACATATATATAATAAAGGGATGAAATATTTGCTCTTGGGTTTCTTGGTCTTTTTTCTGGTAACATTGGGACTTGCTCAGGAGACCAAGCAAACTACCTTTCAAGATACCACCAAAGTTGAATTTGAGTTTACCCTAAGGGATGGCACAAGAATAACTGGTAAAATAGTTGAGCAGAATGGGGATTTTTACCGGGTAGAAACATCGAACATTGGTAATATAAAAATATACAATACCCAAGTTGTAAGCATGGTTCGACTTGATCAAAGAGAAAAAATTGAAAAACAGAAAGTAGCTAACGATAATTTATTTGGAATTCGATATTTCTTTTTCCCCACTGCGATAGCTGCGGAAAAGAAAAAATGGTTTTACAGCAACCAGCTTCTTTTCTTTAATAATTTTACATATGGCCTTACCAAGCACGTTAGCGTGGGGATTTCTTTTTTAACTTTTGTTCCCTCAGCATTGGTTTCTCCAATGATAAAGATTACTCTAAACCCGGAGAGCAGAACAAAGTTTGCAGTAAATGCCCAGTATATTTTCATTAAAGGCAACAACCCTGACAAGCTGGGTTTTTTCCAGGCAATTGTTACTCATGGAGATGCACAAAACAATTTTACAATTGGAATTGGCGCTTTTCTTTCTTCCAATAATTCGGATCAAGGAAATATAGCAACGATTGGATTTGTAAAAAAAATAGGCCCAAAATTGAGTCTGATCTCACAGAATAATATTTTTCTTGGCAGTTATTCTGATAAAAGCAATTTTGGTTTGCTTTCAATTGGATTGCGATTGAATAGAAAAATGCACGCCTTTGATTTGGGATTATTTTCACCAACTTCAGGATCGGGATCTACGGTAATCCTCTTGCCTTATGTCGGTTTTAATTTAAGGTTGAACAAATAATTTCAGGAAGTGAAATGCTGAATTAAACCGTGCTCGTTTAACAAAATTGACTTTCCATTGCTTAATCCGAACTTGTTTTGATTGGGCTTAAAAATGCCAAACGATGCCTTGGTAACAGAAAAATTTATTAATTTCGAAAGCGAACAATCCTCGATGAACGGAAAGTTTTGAAGATAGCTTCAATGTGGCGAATCAGCGTCATTTCATCGTTAAATTTAAAATCAATACACATGAAAACCTTTAAACTCTTCCCATTCCTATGCTTGCTTTTTGTCGGAAGCATCGCAGTAGGCCAAGCCAAATACGATAAATTGGTGAACGCTGCAGAGATTTACTATGAGACGGGTGACTATAAAAAGGCTACCGCTAAGTTGGAGAAGCTTAAACGGAAGGCCTTTAAGAAATTGGGCAATGAAAACCCTTACACCCCTGTCTACTATTTGTTGAATGCAAAATATCTTCTCGCGTCAGGGAAAATAAAAGATTTTGAAAAAAATGTTGAATCGGCAATAGCATCAAGCATTGTCAATAATAAAGAGAACTCGCTAAAGCACGGTCAGTTATTAACGGACATTGCCGAGCTCTATATTCTCAATGGTTCTTTCCGCGTGGCGCATGAATATCTTGATCGTGCGAAAAACATCTTGGATGTTGGAACATTTATGACTGAGCCGCTAAAAGCTCGATGGAGTCTGTTGAACGCGGAGGCGCTTACGGGGGAGGGCTATTACAATGAAGCAATTGGAGCATTGCGCGATCAGGAAAAATACCTGGCTGGCCGCGCAGTAAAGCAAGAAACCTATGTTGACGATAAAGGAAATTTAGGCACGCACCGGATTCCAAGTGATGAATTAAAAGTCCGCTACCAAGCGTATGCTCGATGGATGACAGACTTGGCCAATGCATTTCGCAATCAGGGCAATTTCAACAGTGCCGATTCGGCCTTTACTTTTGCGGCACGTTGGATTGATAAAAACCTTGGAAAAAGTGATTTTGCTTTTGCCAAAAATCAATTCTATCACTCCAACCTAATTGTTGAGAACGGGCTGGAACTGGATCGCAATTTCCCTCGGGGCACTGGCTATGATGATGCATTAAATAACCTTAGGTCATCACATAAAAACACACATTACCTGGCTATTTCTATTTATGAACGATACCTCAAGCGACTATTAGCGCAAGATGCTACATCGCGATATAATAACACAAAACTGGAATTTGAGAAGATGGTCAACAGCCACTACAAGGGCACCGCATACGCAGCTCGGTTGAAAGCCTTGGAATTTGATGCGAAGTTGGATAGAGACAAAACAAAGAACCTCGAATCCAGTGCCAACAAAATGTTACTTGAAACGCATGAACTACCCCACAATAATATTGTGACGGCCAATGTGCTCGTGTTCCTTCATGGACTTGCAGGTTATAAAAAGAACTATATCAGTGCAGAAAAATATTTAACCGATATTATTGATATTAAAGCTGATTTGTACGGGAAGGAGGCTCCCTTAACTCATCTCGAAAAGATAAAATTGGCTAATTTTTATCTTGATTATACCAACAAGGTGGCCGAGGCTGGTAAGATATATGAAGAAAGTTTCACCAATATTGTGGAAAGAGAAATCAGTATCCGCCATAATGATGTGTTGGACATCTTAAATCATCTTGCTAACTATTACGAGCTTACCGACCATTACGATAAGGCTGCGGCAACACTTGACAAGGCAAAAAATGCTGCCCGCGTAAAATATGATAATGCCGATTACCTCTATGGCGTTGAGCTTACCAACATAGCCAAACTACAAATAAAATTAGGGCAATATGAGTTAGCGGATGAAAACCTTACGGCCTCCTTAAAAATTTTGGAAACCTTTAGAAAGGACGAAGACAAAAAAGGATTTCTAGTGGAAGCTATTGAAGCACAGGCTACCCTTTTTGGGATAAAGGGTTTGTTTGACGATGCGGAGGACAACCTTGATCGAGCCTACAAGATTATTTCCAGAGCCAATCGGATAATAGGTGTTGATGAGGCGAGCACTGCCCGTGAGCTAGCCAGTTTATTTATTCAGCTTGGCCGATATTCGGATACTGAAGATTTGCTTGATAAGCTAATGGAAGACTATGAAAAAACTTACGGCCCGAACTCTTCCCGTTTAATTGAGCCGTTGGTAAACTTGGGCAAATTGTCTTTGGCTAAAGGGGATTATACCAACGCGAATAAAATCGCTGCACGCGCTAAACAGATTGCGTTAAGCGTTTACGGTGAAGAATCCACAAAGACCGCAGCGGTCTATTTGTTGTTGGGTGACCTTGATAATATTATAGGGGATTATGACGGAGCCGAAGAAAATTATCAAAAGGCGCTAGCGAACCAGGAGAAGCAATTCGGGCATAACCATATCGAAGTAGCTAAGTCAATTTCCAGATTAGCATTGACCAAGTTTTACAAAGGCGATCAACCCGTAGCGATTGAAAAGATGCTGGTGGACGCACAAACCATTATCGGAAACCGATTGGGAAAAGATAATCCTCAATACGCTGAGGTGTTAAAAAATATAGCCATTCTTAGCATTTCGCAGAAGAAATACAGTGCCGCATTCAGTTCGCTTACGCAAGCGGAGTCAATTTGGCGCACGAAGACGGGAAGTAAAAACAACATTAATGCTGCCAGCATTTATACTCTTACAGGGGATGTGTATTATCAGATGAAGTCGTATGATAAGGCGGAGGATTTCTATAATAATGCGAAAGGGATTTATGAAAAATATTTTAGTCGTTCGCACCCGGAATATGTAAAGATCCTTTCCAAGCTTGCCAAGGTGTATTATATGGAAAAAGATTATAAGCATGCGAAGCGAAATATTGAAGAAGCATTGAACGATTATGATGTTTTTATCAAGCAATACTTTCCTGCTTTGAGCGAACGGGAGAAGGCGAAATACTGGAACACCATTAAGGGTGACTTTGAATTTTATAACACCCTTGCCTTTGGCCAATTGGATGATTTTCGGGATTTGGCCGGTAAAGTGTACAACTATCAATTGCTAACAAAGGCTCTGTTGCTTAGCTCGTCCATTAAGATACGGGAGCGCATCCTTAATAGCTATGATGAAAAATTGAAAGAGGCATACAATACCTGGGTTCAGAAAAAGGAATTTTTAACTAACGCACTCTCAATGAGCAGCGAGCAATTGATTCAAAACAGTATTGATCCTGCCGCATTGGGTGCTGAAGTTGAAAAATTAGAGAGAGAATTAAGTGAAAAATCGGAACTGTTCGGTCAAAGTTTTGACAACAAGAAAATCACCTATGAAGATGTTCAAAAATCGATGGGGAAAAACGATGTGGCTGTTGAGATGGTGCGGTATCGGTATTTTAATCATGACTTCACCGACTCGATTGTTTACGTTGCCATGTATGTGAAAAACGACAGATCCAGACCAAAAGTAATTGAGCTGCCGGAGGGACATCGTATGGAGACCCGTTTCTTTCATTATTACCGAAACAGTATTATTACCAAGCAACCCGATGCCTATTCTTATAAAGTTTTCTGGGAACCGATACAAAAGGAAATCGGGCAATACGCAACTATTTATTTTTCTCCAGATGGAATTTATAATCTGATTAACTTAGAAGCCATCCCTACCCCAGATGGAAAATATGTAATTGACAACTCTAATATTGTCATTGTAAGCAACACCAAGGATTTATACTTACGAAAACTCAAAGGTCGCTCGGAAGCATCTAACACGGCCACGATGTTTGGCAATCCGAAGTTTTACCTTGCCGCTTCGGATGGACACGCCATAGCGGATTTGCCGGGAACGGAAAAGGAAGTGAACGAACTGGAGGAGTTGCTCAAACAAAAGGGATGGGAAACCTCAGAATACTTGGAAAATAAGGCGACAGAGGTTCGTGTAAAAGAAGTCGAAAGTCCGAAAATTTTTCATATTGCTACCCATGGCTTTTATTCGCCTGCAATGAGCGAGGATGATGCCAAACTTATGACTCAAAGCGAAGCACAGCTAACGGAGAATCCGCTGTTAAAAACAGGTTTGCTTTTATCAGGAGCAGGAGACTTGCTGGACAAGACCAAATACAATTATAATATAGAGAGCGGAATTCTTACGGCTTACGAGGCCATGAGTCTCAACCTTGATAAAACGGATTTGGTTGTGCTTAGTGCTTGCGAGACCGGGTTGGGAGAAATCTCAAATGGTGAAGGCGTTTATGGCTTGCAACGCGCCTTCTTAGTGGCAGGCGCAAAAGTATTGATCATGAGTATGTTTAAGGTGGATGACGAGGCCACTCAAAAGTTGATACTCAATTTTTATAAAAAATGGCTGACCACAGGTAATATGCGCCAGAGTTTTGTGGATGCAAAAATAGAGTTGCGGGTAGATTACCCTGAGCCAATCTATTGGGGTTCGTTTATGATGATTGGGTTGGATTAAAACGCAGTAGCTGCCATTAGTCTACGATGAGGCACAGTTTCTCATTCGTAAGCCTGCTCCCGTCTGGTGGGCGGTGAGTCATGTGTTTTTATTCTTTTTGTGATGCATCAATGAAATTGAGGTATTACCTTTGACGTTGAATGTACCGATTTTTAATCCGCCCCTTTCTTTTCTTGTTCAATCCCGAAAAAATCCATTACGCTACTTTTTCATTTTTAAAAGTAGTTGGATCAATTCCGTTGGCAAAAAAAATACTGAAGGCGTTTTATAGCGTTGACCATCCAAAACTTGAAAGAGAATTATTTGGGGTTAAATTCAAGAATCCGGTTGGATTGGCGGCAGGGTTTGATAAAGACGCAAAGCTGATTGACGAACTGACTTGTTTCGGCTTTGGGTTTATTGAAATTGGCACGCTTACCCCAAAGCCCCAGCCGGGAAATGACAAGCCAAGATTATTCCGTTTGCCGGATGATCAGGCGCTGATCAACCGGATGGGCTTTAATAATGAAGGAGCAATTGCTGCGGTAGAGCGATTGAAAAATAGAAAATCAGACATTATCGTAGGAGGTAATATTGGTAAAAATAAAACTACTCCGAATGACAAAGCCGTTGACGATTACCGAGCCTGCTTTGATGACTTGTATCCTTACGTGGATTATTTTGTTGTGAATGTAAGTTCGCCCAATACCCCCGGTTTGCGCGAATTGCAAGAAAAAGAACCTCTTAAAAATTTAATGCGGCAGGTAAGAAATTTGAGCGATGCCAAAGAAAAACCAAAGCCAATATTGCTGAAAATTGCGCCTGACCTCACGTTTTCTCAGCTGGACGACATCATTGAAATTCTGATGGAAACCAAAACGGACGGAGTGATAGCCACCAACACCACCGTGTCGCGGGAAGGGCTCTCCACGTCTATGGATGTAATTTCAGGAAGTGGAAACGGTGGACTAAGCGGCAGACCATTAAAGAAAAAATCAACCGAAGTCATTGCTTATTTGAGATCAAAGCTTGGTAAGAATTACCCGATCATTGGGGTGGGAGGAATAATGCAACCGGAAGATGCTATCGAAAAAATAAATGCGGGTGCTAATCTTGTTCAGCTTTACACGGGGTTTATTTATAGTGGCCCTGGCTTCGTTAAGAGAATTTGCAATGAGTTGATAAATTAATCAGGATTTATTTACCATAAATCTGATCCAGTATTCCTGCTAACCGTATACCGGCTTGCAATATTCTATGTTTAACAGCAGGAAAGTTTCTGTAAGAATATTTATAACCCAAGTTTCCGTCACCATAAGCGTAAACGGATTTGCGTAACCCTATCGATTCGTCTGCCCACTCACGAACCGAACTTTTTTGCCAAGCCATTAATTCGGTGGCGTCCGGTTCCGCAAGAAATCCGGTAAGCTCTGTAAAGCTTAATTTAGTTTCATCGATCATATCGCTGTCCCATACGCGGTGTAGGTTGGATTCAGTGTGAAACCATTTCACCTTTACTTTGTTACCACCCTGATCATCACAACAACCCACATGCAAAGGCTGGTGGATGTCGCCAACAAGGTGAACCAGCATTTTGAGATATTCCGCTTCTGTTTTTTTGTCGAGGGTATGTTTTTGTAACTCCGCAATTATTTTTTCCAGGGCGGCAATCACATCACCCTTGGGATTCTTTGGAGATTGATCGTACGTCTTTCCGGTTTCAATCGTTGCCCAATGCCAATCAGCCGTGTAATTATAGGTGGAGTCTGATCGGATTTCGTCCATCCAGGTGCTCACTTCGGCCAGGGAATGTTGCCCCAAAATTTTGGCCATATTCCTTTTTGCTTTGGCAGAAAGACGCTCATCGGCAATTAAGCCAATAGCACGATGGCCCGTAACGCCCCACCCAAAGCTTGTAAATGAGAGTAAAATCCACAGGCAACAAAAAGATAGCTTTTTCATGGTATAAAAGTTTGCTGCGAATATCTACACTTTATGTAACATATAAATTTCCTAACCATGATTTTAAGTTTAATTTTGGGATAAGCGGTACTATGAAAACGATCAAATTAACAGCGCTATTAGTAGCCAATCAGTTAGACCTTAAAGGAATTAAGACATTTGTAGACTTAAAAACTTTGGCCGATTCTTCCTCCGAATTGCTGTACAGCTATGGAGGGGATAAATACCAGTATTATTTCAATTATGGAGTTATTGTTTTTGCCGGCCACTCTGAAGAAGAAATAAAAGTAGCAGTGAAAGCAGTTGGCCCACATTTAAAAAATCCAAACGACCAATGGCTTCGTGATGATCATGAGATTTCTGTGAAAGAGGGAGAACTGGAATTTGAATTTGACCAATTGATTGTAGATCACTTTGACGAAAAAGTTTGTCGGATTGCCATGTTCAATTTAGCACAATCTGTTGCCCTGGATTGTTATAATCAGATCACGGAAAACCTGCTAACCGAAATCAGAGGATTTGCCAGTAATTTAGAAGCATCAGGAAGACTTAGCATGAGTAGGAAGAACATGCTCAAGTTTATTGGCCGTGCGCTGAACACCCAAAACGATATAGCTGATAATATTTATATTTTTGATGCCCCTGAATTAGTGTGGGACGATAAATATTTGGATAACCTTCACATTGGCTTAATGAAGCATTTTGATTTAAGGGTGAGGTTCAGTGAAGTCGAATACACGCTTCGCATCATTGAAAGCAATTTGAGCGTATTTCGCGAAGTATCAACTCAGCGAGAGAGCAGTATTTTAGAAAGGATCATCGTTGTACTGATCTTAGTGGAAGTATTGAATTTGATTATCTCAAAGTTATAACGGATATGGCCAACCGTCACGCCCTTTTTCTCAACTTTGATATCAAAGCTCAACCTGACGATATCACCTGTGGGCCTACTTGCCTGCATGCCTTATATCAATATTACCATGACGAGATTTCACTCAAGGATGTGATTAACGAAGTGAAAAGTCTAAAAACTGGAGGTACTTTGGCGGTGATGTTGGGAAACCATGCTTTACAACGTGGCTATAAGGCACACATCTACACCTACAACCTTACTATTTTTGACCCCTCTTGGTTTACGCTTACACCCCACAAAATGGCACAAAACCTTAAGAAACAAATGCGTTATAAGGTGAAAAATAAAAAAGTAAAGGAAGCCTCGAAGGCATACATCCAGTTTTTGGAATCTGGAGGGGAAATTTTTTTTAAAGAATTAGACGAATCACTAATAAAAAAATATTTAAAGCAATCCGTACCTATTCTTACTGGTCTTAGCGCGACTTATCTTTATGGAACGCAGCGCGAAATAGCTGCCAATAATAAATACAATAGCATTAAAGGCGAACCTGTCGGCCACTTCGTTATTATCAATGGTTTTGACGAATCTACCAATGCCGTTTATTTGGCCGACCCCATGAACCCCAACCCACTCAAGAGTCAATATTATAACGTCAATTTTGATAGGCTGATCAATAGCATTATGTTGGGAATTGTAACCTACGATGCGAACCTTTTAATTATCGAGCCGAAACTATGAACTACAATTATCCCAGACCCATTGGCGTATTTTTCGAAAAATACAGATCGAAAAGTTTAAAATCTTGTATAAACCTTTAGTGAATTGACAAACTACTAAATATGCCCAAACTTATCATCGTTGAAAAACCCGAGACTTGGAATTTTCATATTGAAGATGTGGAGGTAATTTCAGCGGATCAATACATTTCAAATGAAACTTACCAGTCGTTAAAGAACCTTAAGGTGTTAAATCTTTGTAAATCCTATCAGTACCAAAGTGAAGGATATTACGTGTCTTTATTGGCCGAAGCAAGAGGGCACAAGGTGCTGCCCGAAGTTTCTACCATTCAGGATTTTCGGTTCCCGTCAATTCTCCGGGAAGATTCGCTTGATTTCGATACGTTAATACAAAATACATTAAAGAATGAACCCACTGACCGGGTAGAATTCAATGTTTATTTTGGGATAACTCAAACGGAAAATTTAAATCGGTTGGCGCAACAACTTTTCCAGATGGTGCAGGCGCCTTCTTTGCGTGCAGCGTTCTCCAAAAAGACAAAATGGGTGCTGCAAAGCATCCGGCCAATCAACTTAAAAGAAGTACCTGAAATGGACAAGCCTTTGCTTGTTTCAGCCCTGGAAAAATATTTATTACGAAAACGCGATTATCGCCCTGACAAAAAAAAATATGACCTAGCGATCCTCACCGATCCTGAAGATACCAACCCACCTTCTGACGATCGGGCGTTAAAGCGGTTTTACAAGGCCGCTATCGAAGCGGGATTCAATACGGAGTTTATTACGAAAAATGATATTGACAAATTGATTCAATACGATGCGCTTTTTATACGCGAAACGACCAATGTCAATCACCACACCTTCCGATTTGCAAAAAAGGCGCAGTCATTAGGCCTTGCCGTTATCGATGATCCTGATTCAATTTTGAAATGCACGAACAAAGTGTATTTGCATGAACTTCTCAATTCGCACAAAATACTTACGCCTAAAGCCGCGGTGATCTCCGAAGATAATTGCGAGAATGCCGCTTTAAAAATGGCCTTTCCTTTTATTTTAAAACAGCCGGATGGTGCTTTTTCTAAAGGTGTTTTTAAAATCCATTCAAAAGAAGAATTCAAAAAGGTGAGGGGAACGATGTTTGAAAAATCGGACTTATTGATTGCCCAGGAATTTTTGCCTACACCCTTCGACTGGCGAGTGGGCATAATTGATAGCCAAGTTATCTATGTTTGTAAATATTTCATGGCTACCAAACATTGGCAGATCGTGAACTGGAGTGCCAACAAAGAAAAGTCGCGGGAGGGGGATGTGGAGTGTATCCCTGTGGATCAAGCCCCGTCTGGTTTATTGAAAACGGCATTGAAAGCCACAGCCTTAATTGGGGCTGGACTTTACGGAGTGGATATGAAAGAAGTTGAGGGGAAATTTTATGTAATTGAAATTAATGACAACCCTAATATTGATGCAGGTATTGAAGATAAAATTTTGAAAGACAAATTATATTCAATTATTATGGAAGTATTTATTAATAAAATAAAATTGGAAAAATGAGCCATCCATCGCGTTTGCATTTGTTTCAGGCCTACGGCATTGAACTTGAGTACATGCTAGTAGACAAGGAGACACTGGCCATTAAGCCGATAACCGATGAATTACTGAAGCATGAACTCGGGCATTACGCCAGTGATTTTGAAAACGATTTAGTGACCTGGAGCAATGAATTGGTTTTGCATGTGGTGGAATTGAAATCAACAAAGCCAGAGCAAAATTTTAGCGCGCTTGAAAATGCCTTTGCCGATAATATCAAAAGGATAAATGGTGTTCTGGATAAATGGAATGCCATGCTCATGCCCACCGCTGCGCATCCTTTAATGAATCCGCACATCGAAACGAAACTTTGGCCACACGAAAGCAATGAAGTCTATGAACTTTATGATCGCATCTTTAATAGCAAAGGCCACGGGTGGAGCAATTTGCAAAGTACACACCTCAATTTGCCCTTTTATGATGATGAAGAATTTGCGAAACTTCATGCAGCGGTGCGGATCGTGTTACCGCTTCTTCCGGCTTTGTGTGCCAGTTCGCCCATCTTTGATGGAAAAATTACCGGCAAGTTAGATACGCGCCTTGAATTTTATAAAACCAATCAATCACGTATTCCATCCATCACCGGAAGAATTATTCCTGAAGGCATTTTTTCGAAACGGAATTACCTCAATACCATCTACGAAAAAATAAAAACCGATATAGCCCCGCATGACCCTGAAAATATTTTGGATCCCGTCTGGGTAAATTCTCGCGGTGCCATTCCCCGGTTTGATCGCGGATCGATTGAAATCCGTATCATGGACATTCAGGAATGCCCTTCGGCTGATATGGCCATCATTGCCTTGGTCATTGATTTCTTGCAAGCACTGGTAAAGGAAAAATTTGTTAACATGGAACAGCAGGTAAAAATAAAAACCGATACGCTGGTTACAATTTTCGATCAAAGTCTGATCGAAGGACGAAACACAATAATTCCCAGCGGAGAGTATCTTGATCTTTTTGGCATCGCGAAACCGGTATCCATCGGTGAACTTTGGAAAAATATTTTTAAACGGTTGATTTTGGTTACCCCCTCTTTGAAGAAGTGGGAAGAATCTCAACTAGAAATTATCTTCAACCAAGGCTCGCTCTCTGAAAGGATTTTAACTGCGTTAGGCTCCGATCACTCTGAAGAAAACATTAAGAGTGTCTATCGCCAATTGAGTGGATGTTTAGAGCAAAATAAGATGTTTATTTTGTAGTAAATAGATTTGTTATGAATCGCCTTCGAGCTTGGATTCGAAGCTTCTTTGGCTTCTCACGAACAGAAACAAACGCTTTTCTCATCTTGCTTCCGTTGATGATCGTGTTGGTTTTTTCGGAACCCCTTTATCGCTACTGGTTTGTTCGTCAGCCACAAGATTTCTCTGCGTCAGCAAAGGAATTAGATAGCCTTATCGCGAGCTGGAAATGGGAGGCACCTGATTCGATTTTAAAAAGCGAAGCCCCTCCCTTAAAACTATTTTCATTCAATCCAAATCATGCTACTCCGGAAGAATTGATGCAATTGGGTTTCCGTAATTCTATCGCAAATAGAATTGTTAACTACCGCGCAAAAGGCGGAAAGTTCCAGGTCAAAAATGATTTGAGAAAGATTTATGGAATGGACTCGACTCTTTTCAATAGACTCTATAGTTATATTGAACTGCCTGAACGCATCCTTAAAAAGGAAGAACTCAAAAAGTTTGTTTTAAAAGAAAAACCAAAAAAGGAAAAATTCGATTTAAACACGGCAGATACTATCCAACTTAAGAAAATCTATGGCATAGGGACAAAACTTTCACAGCGGATTGTTGCCTACCGTGATAAACTTGGAGGGTTTGTTTCTACGGAGCAGCTAAAAGAGGTTTATGGACTGGATTCCATGGTTGTTAAAGAGTTGATCAATAAATCTTTTCTCGATATAAACTATATTCCGAAACAGATCGACCTCAACCGTGCTTCTGAGCAAGAGCTTGGCGCTCACCCGTATATCAAATACAAACTAGCGAAGGCAATAACCGCTTATCGGTTTCAACATGGCCCATTTAAGGCCCTCGAAGAGCTTAGTGGGCTGGCCCTAATGGATGAGAGAAAATTTGAGCGAATAAAGCCTTACCTTTCAATAAAACCGTAGCGTGGAGTCAACCGCAATAAATAAATTACTATCAACTTTTTTAAGAAGACTCACCAACCTGAGTGCGCATAACCGCTCTTTGGTTTTACTTAAACCTTCGGAGCAATTTGTTGATTTGCATAGCTTTAGTCAGTTAAATGGTGAAAAGTCATTTTCGATCATAGAGGCCATGATCCATGAAAAAAGTAAGGCTATTTGTCCGATTGTCGATGCTAGAATGGAAGCGGCCAATGTAGCCAGCAAGAAACTAAAAAAGCTCTACCGTCTAAATCAGTTTATTTTTGAGGAAAGAGGATCGCATGATTTGCACGTGGGCTGGCCTTTTGTGCAAGGTAAATTTTCGGATGGAACAGTGGTGCGTTGCCCGCTGTTATTCTTCCCTGTCGACCTTATTGTTGAGAACAATAATTGGTGCCTTCGTTTTCGGAATGATGGTGAAATCATATTTAATAAATCTTTTTTACTGGCCTATTCTTTTTACAATCAACAAAAAGCAGAGGAAGACCTTCTCAACGAATCCTTTGAAGATGTCGATCGCGACAGCACCTCCTTCCGAACGTCTGTTTACAAGTTGTTGCAGCAAAGCACAGTCGAGTTAGATTTCAATTCAGACAATTACAAAGATGAATTGACATCGTTTGTTAATTTCACAAAGAAAGAGTTTGAAGAAAAACATCGGGCAGGGGAATTGAAATTGTTTCCTGAAGCTGTGCTTGGAATTTTTCCGCAAGCCGGGTCGACCTTAGTTCCAGATTACGCTCAATTGCTTGAGCAAAATTCGTTTCAAGACTTAGCGGAAATTTTTGCTCGGAATCAACCACCGGGTGAAATTCTAGACAATTTCATTTCCAGTGTGAAAGAAGAAAAGGTATATGCTATTTTCCCTTCCGACATCTGGCAAGAAAATGCATTGAAGGCATCAAAGATAGGCCATTCCATTGTAGTGCAGGGCCCTCCGGGCACCGGAAAATCGCAACTCATTGGCAACCTGATTAGCGATGGGATTGCAACCGGGAAACGGGTTTTATTAGTTTGCCAAAAGCGGGCAGCCTTGGATGTGGTGCATTCGCGCTTGAAGGAAAAGTACCTGGATAAATTTGTTGCGTTGGTTCATGATTTCAAAACTGATCGAAAAGAAATTTTTGAACAAATTTCCAGTCAGATTAACCGAACGGAAGAATACAAAAAGAAAAACATCAGTTTGGATGCGATTCAATTGGATCGACAGTTTTTGCAGGTAAGCAAACGAATTGATCAGATCACGGAAGAATTGGAGCAGTTTCGTGTTTCCCTTTTTGATGAGTCCGAATGTGGATGTAGTATCAAAGAGCTTTACCTTTCGTCAAGCCAAGGAGATCCATTGATATCCTTAAAACATGAGTTTCATGAATTTAGATTGGACACCGTTGATCCTTTCTTGCAGGCTTTAAGCCAATATGCCGTGTATGCAGGTTGGTGCGAGATAGACGCGTATGTGCTGAAAGACAGAAAACCGTTTGCCGATTTTTCTATTGGTGACTTGCCTCTAATAAAAAAGGCTATCCTTGACGTTCATCCTTTTTATGAGGGAATAAAAAAAATACTCAGCCAGCAACTCAACGCAGCTCCGGACTTGGAGCAAATGTTAAAGTTTAGTGAGAAACTTGAGGAGTTAGATGGCTTAGCTAAGCTTACCTTAAAGGAAGAAATCTTTTCTTCTTTTAAAAAAATGATGCTGGAGAAAAGCAGCGAAACGAATTCGCTTTGGCTTTCGAATGTCGAGCGGATGATGATGGATTGCTTTATCGGTGACGGCCCTGAAGTTTCGGTGCCATCAGCATTGCTTGGCCATTTTCAAAAGGCGCTTTACCGAAGCATGAAAGCCCGAAAGAATTTATGGAGTTGGTTGCGTTGGAGATTGTTTTCGAAGGATAAAATGATGATCACCCGGGCACTGGTGGCCAATCAACTGCAAAGTGAAAAGGCCGATTTTAAGGTACTCGAAAAAAAATTGGATCAACGGCTCAATGTTGAACATAACCTTTCAAAACTGAAGAATAAGAAATGGCTTATTAATATTCCAGAAACAATTTCGAAAGAGCATTTCACCAATTGGTTTGCCCTACAACAGGAGGCAATCAAAGCCAAAACTTATTTTAATTCCGTTCGAGGGCTAAAAAATTTACTGAATCCAGTCAAATTGAACAAAAATGAGTTTCAACAGAAAATTCATGCTCTAATGCAGGCTTTGATCCAAGTTAAGGATAAGATGAGCGACTGGTCACCGTATTTATCCAACAATCATATTCATAAACTTTCTGTCGACTTTGAGCTTGCCGGAGAGATGCTGAAATCATTAGACCGGGATTTTGATTCTCTTTGTGAGTTTGATAAACTGAAACAAAAATTTTCCACTACGGAGCTTTCCATTATTGAGAAATTGAAAGAAGAGACCAACCTTATTGATGCTACGGTATGGCAGAAAATATTTCTGAATGGTTTGCGTTTGGCTTGGATTGAACATATTGAAACAAAGCACCCCGAATTGCGCATCGTTTCGTCCGGCAGGATTCAGCGCCTGGAGGGTGAGCTTCAAGACCAAATCGAAACCAAAGAAGGATTGAGTGCTGAAATACTTTTGTTGCGTGCCCGTGAACGTGTCACAGATGATTTGGAATTTAACCGCTTGAACAACCGGGTGAGCTATCGCGATCTGCTTCACCAAACTACAAAAAAGAAAAAGATCTGGCCGCTGCGAAGGGTGATGAGTGAATTTGATCAAGAAGTTTTCAAATTGCTTCCCTGCTGGATGGCCTCACCGGAATCGGTAAGCGCCATTTTTCCGATGAAAGAAATTTTTGATTTAGTGATTTTTGATGAAGCCTCACAATGTTTTGCTGAACGTGGAATTCCCGCTTTGTACCGGGGCAAGCAAGCGGTGATTGCAGGCGATAGTAAGCAACTTCGACCGGGTGATTTTTACTTAGCACGATGGCAGGAAGAAGAAATGGAAGAACCCGATGCCGAAGTAGACTCCCTGCTTGAACTTGCGGAAAGGTATTTGATGACGCTGAAGTTGAATGGCCATTACCGGAGCCAAGCGTTGGAGTTAATTGATTTTTCAAATCAGCATTTTTACGGAGGCAATCTTCAATTGTTGCCCGACTTTCATCAACTGAACCATCCGCCATCGGCTATTGAATTTGATAAAGTGGACGGAGTTTGGGAGAATAATACAAATGAAGTAGAAGCGCGGCATATTTGTGCGTTGGTGTTGAAAATCATGGAAACTGCTCCTTTAAAAGAAATCGGGATTATCACGTTCAATTCAGCTCAACAATCGCTGGTGCAAGATTATTTGGAAGAAGAATTTGCCAAAACGCAATCGCTCCTTCCGGATCGGATTTTTATCAAGAATATTGAAAATGTGCAAGGCGATGAACGGGACATCATTATTTTTTCGATCGGCTACGCACCTGGTGCCAATGGAAAAATGAATGCCCAATTTGGCAGCCTCAATGTGGCGGGAGGAGAAAACCGGTTGAATGTGGCGGTAAGCAGGGCGCGTGAAAAAATTATTGTAGTGAGCAGCATTTGGCCTGAGCAATTGGAAGTGGGAGAGACCAAAAACGAAGGGCCTAAATTATTGAAGGCGTATTTGCATTTTGCGCGACAAGCCGCAGAAGGAAATTTTAAACCTTTTATACGTACCGAAAAAAACCGTTCCTTTTCAGTTCAATTGAAACATTTGTTACGCGATCCGCTAGCGGAACCGGGACTAGAATTAAAAGAAGATGTTTTCCCGTTTTATGATTTGGCGGTGCAAAACCAAAGGGAATTTAAAGGAGCGATTTTCACAGACGATAATTTTTATTTCGAATCGCTTTCCGCGAAAGCGCCTCACGCCTTGCTACCGCAATTGTTGAGTAAAAAGAACTGGCCATTCCGCAGAGTGTACAGCCGAAATTTTTGGGTTGATAGAAAACGGGTGATGAATGAGATTGAAAATTTGATCACGAAATGATATTGTAGACAAGGCGCTTAAAGATTGAGCTAACGAAAGATGAGACCGAGAATATATATTGACACTTCAGTTGTAGGAGGATGCTTTGATGAAGAATTTAAGGCCGCTGCACAAAGTCTTTTTAAACGACTTGAGAAGAACGAAGTTAAATTCGTCATTTCGGACCTCCTTGAATTGGAGCTTATTCAATCACCAAAGCATGTTAGTGACTTACTTTTAAACTACCCGACTGACAGATTTGAAAGAATAGAATTGACTCAAGAAATAATGGACTTGGCTGACAAATATATGACCGAAAAAGTTGTTGGAAAGACGAGACGCGGAGACTGTCGACATATCGCCCTTGCGACAATTAACGGTGCTGACGTACTTGCATGTTGGAACTTTAAAACATATTGTAAACCTTGATAGAATAAAAGGGTACAATTCGGTAAATTTGAGACTGGGATACCCAACAATTGAGATAAGGACACCACTAGAATTAGTGAGTTATGGAGACTAAGGAGAAAACAAAAACATTTGACGCGGTGAAAATGATGAGAGAGATTCGCGACAAAATCAGCGATGAGACTAAAAGTATGACCTTAGACCAGTTGAAAAAATACATCGCGGACAGATTAAAAAATTCCCACCTAAAAACTATTGGACGATAGCGCTTGCAAAAGTGTGTGTAAAAAACATGGCACGGGTTCAGTGTTGAATGGTAGTTTTGGTTTCGCAATTTCGCGTGGTTACGTTGGATAGAACCACATATACGGAGCGTTTCGCTTGTGACAATGAAGGATATAATAGAGATAAAAGCGAGAGGAGATTGAGATCTGACTTTTATTTTCCTTTCAATTCTCCATCACCACTGAAAATGGCTCCTTCTGAAACGTAATAATTGATTCCCTCCAACACCCCTTTGGCCAAGGATGATTTGGCGAAATGAATACCTTTATTTTTCCTTAGTTCCTCAAGCTCGGGGCTATAATTGGCAACCACTATACCTTTTGCTTTTCCTTTTAGCATATCGATATCGTTGCCGCTGTTGCCGGCTGTAAGGATGCGCTCCATCGGCATTTCCCATTTGTAACTGAGGTAACGCACCGCACTCCCTTTGCTGGCGCGGAAGGGCAGTAGGTCGAGGAAACGGTTTTCGGTGAGCAATATTTTAACTCTCAGCTTTCGGTCTTCCAAAAACTTATTCAACTTGGCCAGTGTGTCTGCGTTAAAATTATCGTCTACAAAATAGCTCAACTTAAAGGGCCATTGGGCCGAGGCCTCCTGCAATCGGATACCGGGAAATTTTGACAACGCATTTTGGATTTCCTCTCTTTGCCATTGAAAGTCGATGTGACTTACCCAGCCATTGTCGGGAATAAATTTATCGGTATAGTAAATTTCTGAGCCAGCCGAACAGATCAGAATGTCTGGCGTGGGAAGATCGTAATCGGCCAATGCCTTTTGAGTGATCTCTTTGTTTCTACCACTGGCAATACCGAACACCACGTTGTCTTTGTGCGCAACGATCCATTGCTTAAATTCTTTGAGCCCATCTGATTTTTTCCCCTCTACAAGCGTTCCGTCAAGATCGGAAATAATGAACAGCTTCGCTTGCATCAATTTCTTTCCGTAAGCAGTTTTTTGAGAGAAAGCTAATGTGCCGGTGTCCTTTCTTTCAAAAAGACTATGCACAACCTCCATATACTTTTCGGCATGGGCCGACCAGGAGTATAGCTGGTTACTGAACTTTATTCCGTTTGCTGAATATTTGTCCCACAACGGCTGATCGGAAATAATTTTTTTCAGTGCCGTAGCTATTGCTACTGGGTCGTCTACATCAACCAATAATCCATTTTTGCAATCCTCGATAATCTCCTTTGGCCCTCCGGTAGGAGAGGCGACAACAGGCAAACCACAAGCCGCAGCTTCTACCAGCGTCAACCCAAAATTTTCTCCGGGCGTAGCATTTACAAACACTCCTTTTTTTCGGGCAGCCACCCGATATATTTCTGGTATTTCCAATCGAGGATCATTTTTTTTTGGAATCGCCATTTTGCCGTAAAGATCATATTTGTCAAGCATCAGCAGCAGGTTGGTTAAAAGTTCCTGTTCATCCGGCTGCATTTGAGAAATATCTTTCCTTACCCCGGGAAAGATGGCGAGATTGGCAAGGGCTTGTAATTCTTTGTCTTGGCCATAAGCTTGAATAATCGTTTCAAAATTTTTCCGCTTGTCGGCTCGGCCAATGGAGAGGATCAACGGTTTTGTAGGGTTGAATAAAAAACGTTCGATTTCTGAATTGATTCGGTATACGGCCTGCTCTTGCTCGATGGTCATCTTAAAAGAGGGCATGTCAAACCGATAGAAGGGATAGAAATTATCCGCGTTGACACCGGGCGGGATCACCTCAAACCGACCCGTCTTTTTATGATTGTATAAACCGTATTGGGTTTCTGTTTCCTGCTTGGTACTTACAATAATGGCGTCTGCCGATTGAAGCATGTGTTCTTCAACCGCAATGCGTTTATTCATATTAAATTTCTCATCGATCTTTTCAGGCGACAAGCCCTGTTGTAGTAGAATATTCAACTTGTTGCGGCCTAGCGAATGGGCCGTAGATAGAAAAGGTATTCCAAATACTTCACTTAACTGCCCGGCTACATAGTTGCCATCGGCATAATGGCCATGCACCACATCGGGGAAGTCATCTTCGTGTTCAATAAAACGGATTGTTTTATCGATAAACTCATCGAGGTAGTCCCAGAGCGATTCTTTTTGACGATAGGCGTTTCCCCCACAAATCATCCTGACAATGCGCGCTTTTTCGTTTACCGTTTCAATTTCCTTTTCGTAAGATGAGGAAACTCGTTTATCAATTATTCTTCGCGTGAAGAGATCGACTTTGCGTACGTTTGGATGTTTTGAAAGATTTTCTAAAAGTTCGAGTACGTATTTTACCTGCCCACCAGTATCTTTATCCCGACCAATCTCTGGATTAGGAAAGCGGATAAGCCCATGCGGACTGAATAGTTGGATGTAATATCCGTTCATTATTTACTTTTTTCATTTTATGTGATATTTGTAAAATTAGCGAATTCAAAATAATTGCGAGCTTGTATTTTTAATTAACTGACAAAATTGGCCTATGTATTCAGGATCAGGTTTTAGTGACTGGGAAATTGGTGACATCACCGTAATCCTCCATAACGGTGTTTACCACTTATTTCATCTCATCATTCCCAATCACGATTATATCGCACATGCAACATCGCCCGATGGAATTTCCTGGAAAAGAGTTCACAATGCATTATTTGTTGGCGATCCGGGTGATTGGGATGATGACATGCTTTGGACGATGCACGTGTGTGAAGTAAAAGGTAAATTCGAAATGTACTATACGGGGTTGCAGCGAAGAGATCGTGGAGTTATTTCAAGAATAGGATTGGCCGAATCAGAAAACCTTATTGATTGGAAGAAGAACAGAAAAAATATTTTCCCCATTGAACCAAAGGGAATTTACTATGAAGCGATCCATTCTAATCCAAGGAAATGGCTAAGTTTCCGTGACCCATTTCGATTTGAATACAACAACGAAGTTTACTTGTTGATCTGCGCCCGTACAGTTTCCGGGCCGGTAAGCCGAAGGGGATGTGTGGGTATCGCAAAAATTACAAATGACATGGTGGAGTTAATGCCACCGCTGTTATACCCGATGGTGTATGACGACATCGAATGCCCTTGTATATTTGAATTACATAATCGTTTTTATGTGTTGGGTTCAATACGGGAAGATATCAAAGTTCGCTATTGGTTCGCTCCGGATTTTTTTGAAGAGTATCATTCCTTTCGAGACGATGTGTTATTGCCCCAGGGGAACTATGCGGCTCGCACGGTTGAAGATGGTGAACATTTATTGATATTTAATTTTTTCTACGTGGGGCAAATTAATGCCTTGCGAGTATTGCCACCGCCTAAAGAATTGGATGCAGATGAAAAAGGTAGATTACTTCTTAAAAGTTATTACCGGTGGGATCAAATGGTGATCAAAACAATTCAACAAGAGGAGGTGAAGGAAGTAAGGCACCTGTTGGCCAATCCGAAATCGAACTCAATGATTGAACCGAATAAATGGACATGTGGATCGAAGAGTGGCTATGAAATATTTTGTTTTGAGCAACCTTCCGCCAGTTTTATCTGGGAGGGTCTTCTCACCGTTGAAGGAATGGGCAAACTCGGGCTGGTGTCGGATATTGATGAGGATGGGAATGGATACTTTATTTCCTTCGATGTATCCAGTGGCTTGATCCAGATTAGGGCATGGGGCTTCAACCCAATGAACAATCGCCAGAATTTCATTTTCAACAATATCCAATCTGCCATTTTTACGATCAATGGAATAAAATCATTTGCTTTCAAACTGATCCGCTACGGTCATTATATCGAGTTGTCGATTGATGGCATTGTGAAGCTCACGCTAATGGATTA
Organism: Cytophagales bacterium; assembly: GCA_027317105.1. GTDB lineage: Bacteria > Bacteroidota > Bacteroidia > Cytophagales > Cyclobacteriaceae > ELB16-189. The sequence goes on along the minus strand of DAHVFH010000035.1, from coordinate 12,369 downwards.
TACGTATTCCGGAGGTGGTATCGGGTTATATTCAGCTTCATCAGTAATCTCCCTACAAAATTCAGTCGTAAAAATATTACCCGAACTCGAGGACGAATATGCCAGTCAGGAAGAGGCGGGGAGATTGGTTAAGTGAACTAATTTTATTGAATTGCGAATCCTATTTTTTAGACGTAGTTAAAAATGCCTGAGTTATTAAATGAGCAACAGATTCAACAATTCATAACTAATGGTTATGTTAAAATTGATGGTGCCTTTCCTCCAGAATTAGCAGAAGAATGCAACGGCATCTTATGGAAAGATACGGGCGTTAGCAAAGTGGATCAAAGGATGTGGACTAAACCGGTTATCCGCCTAGGTGATTATTCGCAGGAGTCCTTTAGAAAGGTAGTAAATACTCCGATTTTGCATTCCGCTTTTAACGACTTGGTCGGCAAGGGGCGGTGGGCTTCTCGAAATAGTCTGGGCTCGTTTGTCATTCGTTTTCCCTGTAAGGATGAGCCAACAGATACAGGCTGGCATGTTGATGCAAGTTTTGCAGGAGATGATGAAGGTGATTTTTCTTCTTACTGTGTAAATATTTATTCCAAAGGTAGGGCTTTATTGATGTTGTTTCTTTTTTCAGATGTAAATGAACTACATGCACCCACGCGAATTAGGAAGGGATCGCATCTCGATGTCGCCCGAATTTTAGCTCCGGCAGGGGAAAAAGGGTTGTCCTTTATGGAACTTGCTCAAAAATTGGATGCACTGCCCTCGCGGGTTGAAGTTTTAGCGATAGGCAAAACTGGAACCGTATATCTTTGCCACCCTTTTATTGTGCATGCGGCACAAGCTCATCGAGGCCAAAATCCTCGAATCATGGCGCAACCACCCTTGCTTCCGTCAACAACTATAAATCCCTTTCAAGCAGATACAGGTTATTCACCCGTAGAAATTGCTACTCGGAAGGGAATGGGTCTTATTGAATAAGCCTCCATTCCACTTTAGGTTAGTGCCAAACAGAAACTATAATTGACATCAGCGTAATCCCAATGATATGATAACCAGCATCAATGAACCAAAGTTTTAAAGGCTTTATCAAATACATATCGGCCATCACCAAAGGGATCACGCCTATCGCGCTGAGCACTAGGCCTAATTTAATTCCAGGTACACAATTGCCAATTCTAAGTGCCATGACCATAAAGGCTACGGCAATAGCCAAGACAATGCCCATCAATAATGATTTAATCATCAGCGGGAGCATCATCTTTTTCATTTGTTCTTTAGTTTCAGGTGTTGGCTCTGGAATATTGTTAAGGGCCATCCATTGTTTTCCAAATAACATTGAAAACCAAACTGAGCCAAGAGCAAAATAAGCGATGGCTGCAACTACAATGGCAAGCCAGTTCGCATTGGAAAGGAAATTGTTTAACATGGTGTGTGGGTTTAAGGTATAAGAAAGCTAAGTCAATTATTTGTCAAAGGCAATAGAATACCTTCGAAATAATTGAATCGAATTGCACGAAGCCAAAAATCAATGAAATTACTCCATGCGCAAACTATTTACAGGATTAGCCAGCGCAGCTTTGATGGCTTGGTAGCTTACAGTGGCGAGAGTAATCAGCAATGCTCCGGCTCCAGACAACCCAAAAACCCACCATGAAATTGTAGTGCGATACTGGTACTTAAGAAGCCAGTTGTTCATATAATAAAAAGAAGCAGGTATGGCAATCAAAAGCGAGATGATTACCAGCATAACAAAATCTTTTGACAACATTTTCCATAAAATGAAAACGGAAGCGCCCATTACTTTGCGCACTCCGATTTCTTTGGCGCGCTGCTCGGCTACAAAAGAGGCGAGCCCGAAGATGCCAAGACAACTGATGAAAATGGCTAAGGCAGCAAAAAAACTGGCAAGCTTGCCTATGCGTTCTTCATCGCTAAATTTCCGCGCATAGTCTTCGTCTACAAATTTGTATTCAAAGGGAGCTTCAGGATTATATTTTTTGAAAACCGTCTCGATCTTACTGATGGCGTCATGTGGGCTCATGGCCGGATTGATTTTTAGCAGCATCACATTTTCTTCGTCTTTGGAGATATGAAAGAGCGAAGGGCGTGCAGGTTCGTAAGGCGACTCAATCACCATGTCTTTGATCACCCCAATAATCGTGAACGGCTTTTTCTCCCAGATTAACGTTTCACCCACGGAGTTTTTAAAGCCGAAAAATTTTGCGGCCGTCTCATTGATTACAAAGGCACTGGAGTCTGTTGCCCGTTCGCGAGAGAAATCACGCCCATCAATAAATTCCCAGCCGATTGTTTTTCCATATTCATGGGTGATGCCGTTATTCGGAAAATCCACTGCCAGTGCCGGGTCTTTGCCTTTCCAATCGAAACCACCGTTGGTGTTCCAATGTGATGTGGGTGGGCTGCCAGACTCTGCCATTTCTGTGATGGCGTTCGAAGACTTTAGTTCATTGCGCACGGTCTCAAAATGTTTATGGATGTCGGGCGTTGACATGAATATGTTGATCAACCCATTGCGTTCATAGCCAATCGGACGATTTTTGGCAAACTGAATTTGATTGAATACGATGATGGTGCCGATGATCAGTGTCACCGAAACCGTAAACTGCAACACCACCAAAACTTTGCGCGGTAGCGAAGCAAAGCGACCTACGCGAAACGTTCCCTTCAATACTTTTACCGGCTGGAAGGAAGACAGATAAAGTGCTGGATAACTACCCGCGATAAGGCCTGTAAGCAAACTAAAACAAATGCCCACCAACCAAAACGTGGGGTTAAGCCAAGGCAATGCTAATTTTTTGTCGGCTACCTGGTTGAAAGCGGGAAGTGCTAATTGCACCAATTGCAAGGCGACTACGAAGGCAAGAAAAGCTACCAGCAGGGATTCGCTGAAAAATCGGTTGACCAATTGACTCCGTTCCGAGCCTACACATTTTCGGATGCCCACTTCTTTCGCTCGCTTTTCCGAGCGCGCAGTACTTAAGTTCATAAAGTTGATGCAGGCGAGCAGCAGCACAAAAATGCCAATGATGCCGAAAAGCCATACAAATTCAATTCGTCCACCAATGTTTATTCCATTTTTAAACTCAGAGCGCAAGTGCCATTGGCTCATGGGCAGAAGAAATACCAACGGCTTGTATCTTCGTTCGTGATCATCCGTCAGTTTATTGAATTTTACGTTTTTGATTTTAGCCGAAACTTTTTCCATGTCCGCGTTTTCGCCCAGTTGGGCGAACGTCTGAGTAAAATTACTTCCCCACGGATTTTGCATTTTCTTGATCCATTCGTTACTGATGAGGTAGAGCTCCCAAGGAAGCAGATAATTCATGTTGCGAAAGAACGTATTGTGCGGCAAGTCTTCGTATACACCAGTCACTTTTACGTCTTGTTTGTTGTCAATCCGCATGAGCTGGTTCATGGGGTCGGCATCACCAAAAAAAGCTTTGGCGGTGGAAGCGGATAACAAAATTGAATGAGGTTCTTTCAGCCCACCTCGGGTTCCCTTCAGCATTTTCAGGGTAAGCATTTCAGTGACCTCTGGTTCGAAGTAATAGCCGTCTTTGTTAAATTTCTTTTCTCCGAAAGCTAAAATGTGGGTGGAGTTCCAGGAAGCCTCGAGTACATATTTAAAATCACTTCCAAAGTTGTTGCGAATTTCTTCGGCCATTAAATACGGGTTGGAGACTTGTGATTCCGTATTGCCGTTGTAAATGTTGTGTTGCCACACCTGTGCAATGCGGTCGTAGTTTTCATGGTACTTGTCGTAGGAGAGTTCATCCCAAATCCAAAGGCCGATGAGAATGGCTACGGCCATGCCGGTGGCGAGCCCCGCGATGTTGATAAAAGAGTATCCTTTTTGCCGAATAAGATTACGAAAGGCAATCTTGAAGTAATTTTTGATCATAATCGGAAGGTTTTGATGAAAATGTGAAGCACCGAGACTACATATACTTCAATTATTACAAGAGGTTGCACTGCAGCCGAAGTTTTTTTACGCACGGGAAGTGTTTGCTCCTTTTGAAAAGCAAATAATCACTGAGGTTTTTAATTGTTGGCGCTGAGAAATATCAGTTGGAAAAGATTAATCTTGACTAGTATTTAAGGGATTACCTTAAAACTACTTTATCAGTTTTCTCATTCGGTATTCTAATGTAGGATCTTGATTTTCTTTTTTCCATTGCCGCAAGCTGCGCCACTCCGAATTTAGTTGGATCGGCTTTAAACAGTATTCGCCATATCTTACCCTTTTTAGAATCGGATACATAAAGAGAACCATCTGGTCCTTCAGATAAACCCATCGGTCGATATTTTGCATCTTTCATATTGACGATAATGTCAACTCCAGCAAAACCATCGGCAAACACTTCCCATTGGTCAACAGGTTTTCCATTTTCAAATGGAACGAATGCAACGATGTAACCCCCTTGATAATAGGGTGCACGATTGATGGAACCATGAAAAGCAATAAAAGCACCTTTTTTATATCGGGCAGGAAATTGGTTGCCTTTGTAAAATAGCAAATCGTTGGGAGCCCAATGTGCAGGCAGTCCCAGGATCGGATTTACATAACCTTTTGCTTCTTTTTTGCCATTCCCACCATATTCAGGGGCTACCATTTTTTTGTGTTTGAAAGGATCGTAATACGTGTATGGCCAGCCATAGTTATCGCCCTCTTTAATTTTTATAAACTCTTCGGCTGGTAGAACCGCATTTTGCCAGGGACTAAAATATTGTGGCGCATGACTATTTAAATAATCTCTGCCATGTTGCACTGCATAGAGGCTGTTGTCTTCTTCATTCCAGGAAATGGCGACAACACTTCGTATTCCGGTTGCAAAACGTTTACCTTCCGCCAACGGTTGGTTCAATTTATTTTCGTCAAACCGCCAAATCCCACCAAGAATATCTAATTGCGAACAAGGATATTCTCCTTTCACAATTGCATTCGGATCATTACTGGCGAATCGCTCGTCTTCACAGGCATTGGTTGGAGCACTAAATGTAACATACATGCCACCAAGGTTATCGAAGGCTAATGATTTGCTGTTATGCCACCGAATGGGATAAGGATCCACAACAATGACTTCCGGTTTACCTTCTGGAATTAATTTATCGGGAGACAGTTTTTGGCGATATACCACTTTCTCCGAGCTGAAGTATAAATACCCCTTATGAATCCGCATTTCGGTAGCAAAGATTCCATCATTAGGGTAATCACCAAAGCGTTGTAGAATATCAGCTTTACCATCATTAGTAGTGTCCCTCAAAGCAAGGTTACCAGAAGTTCCCGTATCGACTCGTAACTTCACATAAATATCACCATTGTTATTAACGGCTAAATGCCGGCAAGACCCCACACTATCGGCCACTACCAATGCGCTAAAGCCATCGGGTAAAAAAAGGCCACCGTTAACTTCTGCTTTCTTAGCAACAACCAATGGTTTCTTATCCTGACAGCTTGCTAATAAAAGCAAGGAAATAAATAAGAATATATTTTTAAGGCGCATTGGTTTTTACTTTTTGAATCGAATGCAAATATCCTCTAAATTTTTAACAAGACTAACCTAGGCTTTATTGAATATTCCGATGAAAATTGTCGGCTCATTAATCCACTAGGTTACTGTACGTGGAGGGATTTATTCTATTTAAAGAATGTGTCGGGTCGAAAAAAAAGCCATATTGATTCACTTAATGGGGTGATGTAAATCACTTTTCGCCATTTTTAACAAATGTTTGATCACTAGCGATTTGTTCGATTCGGAAGTGGTGTCAGCTATCGAGTAAGCCAATGCCTTTAGGTAAATCCCTTCATGCATTTCGGTTGCCAGTTCAATGTATTTTATTTTTACCGAATCCATTTGACCTAACGGAGCAACCTTCCAATTTTTACTTGTGTTGCGCTCAAAAAATTCCGTAACGGAATCTTCACAGGTAACATATCCTTCCACTGTAAAGAGATCGGAGCGTCTGTGTAGAACATATTGGAGTCCCCTCTCATTAAAATTTCTGTTGGTTAGGATTAAACGCTCATTACCGTCTGTTTTGAAATAGGTTTCTGGTGCGGCTAACAACTCCACCTGTTTTAATAATTTTTTGGTAAAATTTTCGGATTGACTAGTTTTTATTATATTTTTTGTAGCCAGTTCCCTAAAATATTCTCGACTTGGATCGATCAAGGTGATGCCCTGTTCTTGGTGAGGAAGGCCATACGACACCGAATATTTTCCTCTTGTATCCCAGGAATAGTACTCTCCTTTATGGATCATGGATTTTTTTAATTTGAAATAAGAATCAATGCCCACCGCAGCTTGCTTCAACGATAGCTCCATATCGGCATCGAACCCATCATCGGTAATGATCTTCCCCTCATAAAAGGCCCATTCGTCTTCGGCCTGATTTATTATAGGAAAAGGTACTTGATTTTCCTCTTTGTGCGGGGAGCAGGCAACAAATACAAGAAAAATTGGAATTAGCTTTTTCATTTTGAATGACTGTTACAGATAATTAAAGGTAACAAGATTCTCCCTTATGCTTAGATGTTGTGTTATCCAGCTTTGGAAACTTTTTTCTGATCAGAGTCACCCGCCTCGAGGACTCAGCGTATTTTCAACCAACAATTTCGTGGGCGAGAAGAATGCCTTTCGCTTACGCAGAATCCCCGGAACGGGTGGCACTGCGAAGAAAGAAAAATTCAGTCCTACTTAACAACAATAGCCGATGGTTCGTTACTATTATCAATACCTGCAAAGTTTGTAGGTAAACCATTTTTCCAATATTTACCAACTCTTATTCCAGAACTATTGTCTTCAAAACCTACAATGTAAACATCTCCGTTATACACAGTGATATCATCTACCTGTGCTTTATTTGTTCCATCGGTCAAAGAAACAGCAACTCCATTCTTCCAGTATTTGGCTACTTCCCCTTCATATCCAGCCACATACACATCAGTTCCATTCATAACAATGGAAGTGGCGTACGCGTTATGGTGCCATCGCTTAGAGAAACTGCAACACTGTTCTTCCAATACTTAGCAACTTGGACAGTGCCATTAGATTCGTATCCTGCTACATACACATCAGTGCCTGATACAGCAATGGATTCCGATAATGCAGGAAAGTTTCCATTAGTAAGATCGGTTGGAATTCCATTCTTCCAATATTTGGTTACGTTCCCTTCATTTCCCGCCACATAAAAGAATGCCTTTTACTCACGCAGGGTCTCCGAAACGGGTGACACTGCGAAGAAGGAAAAACGCTTTCTACAAAACCACTTCCCTCATCAATTTTTTACTTTAATTGGGTAAGCCGGACGCGTTGGCTCCACAGGAGGGTTCTTTTTCAATTCGTCCAAGGCAACCTCAATCGCCTTTTTTAACTGCGGATCATTTCCTTTTATCACTTCGGCCGGCACTTGTTCCACTTCAATGTCGGGGGCCACGCCAACATTTTCCACGATAAATCCATCCTTCGTCCAGATGCCTACATTGGGTGCTGTTACCGATGCCCCATCGATAAATTCGGGGAAGCCCAATACACCGACCAAGCCACCCCATGTGCGCTTGCCCACCAATGTTCCCACCTTAAATTTGCGAAACATCCACGGCAACATATCACCACCTGAGCCGGCTGTTTCATCGATCAGCATCACCTTGGGTCCTTGAATGGACGCGCTAGGGGTTTTAAAATCCTTTCCATAACGGGTATTCCAATACGATTGATACGGTTGTTGTAATAACTCGATATAATAGTTCGCAATTTGGCCTCCCCCATTAAAGCGCTCATCAATGATGATTGCCTTCTTGTTGGCCTGTGGATAAAAGTAACGCTTAAAATACTCATGGCCCTGGCCAGCTGTATTTGGCACATACACATAGGCTACCTGGCCGTTGGTCGCCTCGTTTACTTTTCTCAAATTTCCTTCCACCCAATCCCGATTGCGCAATGCATTCTCGTTGGCCACGGGCACCACTTTTACAATGCGCGAGCCTGAGTTGTTTGCATTGGGGCCGATGGTCAAGTCAACAATTTTTCCCGAAGTATTTTCAAAAAAGCTGAACAGATTTTGAGAGGCTAACACTTCTTTTCCATTGATCGCTAAAATATACTCTCCCACCTGCGCATTGATCCCCGGCTCTGTCAGCGGGGAACGCAACTCTGGGTTCCAGTTCAATCCCCCGTATATTTTTGAAATCTGATACCGATTGTTGGCAATTTTATAATCCGCACCGAGCAACCCTCCACTTACCTGATCCGCTGTGTGGAGTCGATCGCCCGCACCTTGAAGGCGATGATGCCCGACCACCAGTTCACTACACATCCATTGAATAATTGTATTCAAATCACCACGGCAGGAGAGATGGGAAAGGAAAGGCTCATATTTTTTTTTCATGGCAGTCCAATCGACTCCGTGCATGCCTGGATCATAAAAATAATCCCGGTTTATACGCCAGGCTTCATCAAACGTTTGAGGCCATTCGTTGGCAGGATCCATCTTCACTTGAATGTCATTGGTATTCAACAGTCCCTTGCCGGCTTCTGGCTTCTCACCGGTAGTAGTGATGCCCCACACATTGCCCTTGTGGTACAGGATCTTCTTTCCATCGGCAGAAAATTCATATTCATTTACCTCCATCAAGTCTGAATCTTTCCGCTTGGCTATATCGTACTTATGCAATTTGCCGGATCCGGGTCCGTCAAACGGAAAATCCACATAGTAAACTTCCCCTTCTTTGGCTATGCCAAGCTGAGAATAATTACCCGCCTTGATGGGCAAATCAATAATTCGCGTTTCAATTCCATTCCAATCGATTCGCAAAGGAGCAATTGCCTTTGCGGGCGCTTCCTCTTTTTTGCCCTTCTTGTCCTTTGTAGTAGGCGCAGGATCCTGGGCTTCCGATTGGGTAGCTTCCTCATCACTTTCTTTTGCCAGCGGAGAAATCGTATTCTTTTGAAGGGTTACCAAATAAATAGAATTGCTCATTCGCATATCGTTGTTAGATTGATCAAACCAATTGACCACTGGGCCTGCATCGGTAGAAGCAAAGAAATACAGGTATTTTCCACTTGGGTCTATTTTTGGCTCGCTGGCATTGCTCAGTCCGTCCGTTACCGTAAAAGATTTTCCCTGATCGACAGAATACATGTAAACCCGTTTGAAATTCGTTTCTGAAATCTTATCGTAAGCAATCCATTTGGAATCAGCACTCCAACTTCCAAACAATTCCCTAAACACGCCTGGTGAGTATACCTCGTCTGAATCAATTTTCTTTGATGCCCCTGTGGCAATGTCTACTACGCATAGGCTTCTACTGTTATCCACGTAGGCGATTTGTTTACTGTCGGGCGACCAATGAGGGGAAGCATAAAAGCCTGCACCACTTAATTTCATAGCGTTGACATTCTCTTTGCCGTCCTGTGTTTTAATATGGAGTGCATATTCTCCGGAAGCATCCGAAAAGTAGGCGATGTGTTTTCCGTCTGGCGACCAGGTAGGAAATTTTTCATGCACGCCTGTCGTTTGTGAAATGTTTCGTGCATCTCCTTTTTCAGCAGGGACGGTTACGATCTCACCCCTAAAATCAAATACCACCCGTGAACCAGAAGGCGAAATACCCGCGCTTCGTATATAATTATTTCCCTTCACATACCTTGACCGCAGTTCTAACAGATCAGCAGCAATTCCGATAGGCAATTTTCTTGTTGAACCAGTCCCTAACTCAACTAAATGGAGATATCCAGACTGCTCTAGTATTAAATTGCCGCCTCCATATCCAGCGTTCACGACAGGGAAATCTTTGAACTGGGTTATCTGCCTGATGCTTTTATCCACAACGTCATAGGCAAACAAATTAAACTCTCCATTTCGATCGCTGCGAAAATAAATCACATTGCCAATCCACATTGGATCGCTATCGTTGCATCCTTCTTGGGGCTGTGGGATTTTAGTAGCCGATTTATCGTCAAAAGAAAAAATCCAAATTGTAGAGATCGTACCTCCCCGATAATGTTTCCATTGACCATAGCGCGGAGCAATGGGGGAATAAGCCATCCTCTTTCCATCGGGCGAGTAAACACCATTCCAAGCATTTGGTATTTCAATCTGAGAAGGAAAGCCACCGGTGATTGGAACTGTAAATAATTGATGATACCGATTTGTAAACGTGGTTCGCTGCGATGCAAATACTACTTGCATGCCATCAGGTGTAAATCCACGTACCCAATCGGCACCGGGATGCCAAGTCAGCCGAACAGGAATTCCACCTTCCAACGGGATTATAAACACGTCCGTATTCCCATCGTATTGTGCGCTAAAAGCAATCAGCTTTCCATCGGGTGAAAATACGGGATTGGATTCGATGCCCTCATCGACCGTCAATCTTATTGGTTGACTTCCATCCAAATTGGCTACCCATAAATCCTCTGCGTAAATAAAAGCAATGTGAGTACCACTCACCGCGGGTTGGTTGAGCAGCCGCGTGTCTTTTGGGTCGATCCCAAACGCAAGGGTAATCGACAATAAAAAAAGTGCTAAAGGAAGTTTAAATATTTTCATGTTATACATTTTAAATGTCCCATTATGATGTGGGAATGTACAAAAACACTTTAGAACAAAACAGCTAATTTTCTTACCTGTCGGAAATAACTACAAAGGCGGAATGAATATAGTTGGGCGTTGCGGATGTGAAGGCAAGGTTTTCTCCACTTCAATTTGCACTTTCTGAAAACGGTTGTAAGTGTGTCGCAAAAATATCAGTCCCAATACAGGCTGGAGTATTCCAAAGCAGTCAGTTTACTGTTAACCCTGAGTTGGTCTGCGGCTCTCCACAGTTCGGCTTCTAATTTTCTAAGTTGGTTTCCTTGCATGAATGTTTTATCTCTTTATGAAATAATCGTTTTCAAAGTTATCATTTAAATTGCTTACCAATCGCTTTGTCAAAAATCCTCTCAAACACTATAAAACGGCAACGATATACATTTTGGGACAAGTGAATGGTACGAAGTAATACTCATCGCTATCGCTTGGATTGTAGGAATGTGGCTTTGGAGTAAAATAAAGTCAATAAAAAGGTAAATTTATTTATTAACAACTAACTTTTCAATCGAAATATAAATGCCTGATAGTGAATCACTTTTAAAAAATAAAAAGGTGTTGATAAGTTTTTTTAGCCCGAATTGATGTCTTAACTGTTTGAAAACCAGCCTTTTTTAGCAATATTTGTATACCACTACATTTACATTTTTTAGACTTTTAAACCAACCAGATTTTTGCTTTTGTGGGAAAAACAAAAAGCCACCGATAAGGCAGCTTTTTATGTTCTTCAAAAAGTGGGTTGCCATCAAATAATGTGGCAAGATTCATTAATTCGAGAAGGCTTTCCTAACTCATAAGTAGGATATGTCAAACTCCTCCTCTTTTCACCCCGTGTTAGCGCACGGGGTTTTTTATTGCCTTAAAAGTATTAAAAACTTTCAATAGACTGAACAAATATACTAAATCTATAGTACTAAACAATTTATAGATAAAATCTATTAGAATTATTTGGAAGATATTGGGACAATACGTATTTTTACATAGTTAAAACGATTAAGGCCATGACTTTCAAATCACTCCCCCAATTACTGGACTACTTCAAGGAAAAAAAAACAGGTATAGAATATTACGAAGCAATCCGTTGGAATGGCAAGCCAGTTTGCCCCCATTGTGGAAGTGAAAAAACGCCTTACAGAACCAATCGCGGTTTCAAGTGTTCAAATAAAGAGTGCTACAAGAAATTCACGGTTAAGACCGGAACAATCTTCGATAACTCTAAAATCTCTTTCAGAATTTGGTTTGCCGCTATCTTCTTAGCGGGTTCACACCGTAAGGGAATCAGTTCTCGCCAATTAGCCCGCGAACTTGGTATAACTCAAAAAACCGCATGGTTTGTATTACACCGCATTCGTGAAATGCTGAAAAACTTTGCCCCTGCTATGGTAGGTGAAACTAGGACAGTGGAAGCGGACGAAACATACATTGGAGGCCGTGAAGGTAATAAGCACAAAAGCAAAAAGACCAAAGAAGGTGAATCCGATAAAAAGAAAGTTGTCTTAGGAGCAATTGAAAGGGACGGAAGAGTAGTTTTAAAATACGTTCCCAATGCAAGTGAAGAAAATATGGTTCCATTCATCCAACGTTATGTAACTGTGGGAGCTAAAATTTATACCGATGAATTTAGTGTAGTCGGTAAGCAACAGTGCACAATTATTGGCAATTAGGAGTGCACAGAAAATGGCAACAAGAATACCCAACTGTTGAGTAAATTAAGGTGAATAATTTCAAGAATCAAAAATGGTTTTACGATTATTTAACCGGTAG
>DAHVFH010000020.1 GCA_027317105.1 Cytophagales bacterium | reverse complement strand
TGTGTGTTCTGTGAGTTGGATCAAGCCCTGAAGGGAATGGAGCGGTGCACGCAAATCGTGGGAGGAACTATAGACAAATCGATCCAATTCAGTATTCACCATTGTCAGCATGGAATTGGCTGAGGTCAACTCCTTTTCTCGTTTGTTCATTACTGCTTCTGCACGGTAATTGATATTGATTAGAAAATAAGCAACGAAAAATGTACTTAAAGAAGCACCAAAAAAATTTATCACGACATTAAGCTGAATATAGCCTTGTGAATAGGTTTCGTGTGGAATAAATCAGCGTGAATAATTAGCGACAGTAAAAAAAGACCCGTTGAAAAAACAACAAAGAGAATAGCCTTGACCTGCTCCTCAAATCCAAAGGCGATTAAGGCACCCAAATTGCCAACAATAAAATACATGTACAACCCCACCTCCAAAGGTTCATTGATCGAAAAAATGAATACCGTTAAATTAACACTGAAACCCAACAGCAACTTAGCGGCCGTAAATTTCCCGGCTCGGTTTAACAGAAAGCTAGAAAAGGCAAGTATTGAACATCCCAGTTGATAGGGCCATGCGTGACGTACCTGAAGGGTCGTGTCGATAATCAGATAACTGAGGCATATTAGACACGTGACCAGACTCAACTGTCCTGTTAGCAGAATCCGTTTATACTGTTTATGCGATAAAATAAACTGATCGTGGCCTAGGATGAGATTGCGAAAAAGCGGAAATGGCATATGGGCACTTAACTATAATAGCTACGACTCTTGAAAGGTAAATAATGTAATGTAGTTTTTACAATTGCGAAGATAAAAACATTTTTTTCGAATGTAAGGTGCTAATGCCCTATTTCAAAAGCGTATTTATTTAAGAGGCCAATTACTCCATCCAACGAAAACCTTCTCGTTTCATCGAATGGATTGAATTTATTCAGATTTCATTTAATTATGAATTGATTTTATCGTTGCAAACCTCAGGGCATCAACATTACTTTAAGACAATTTTCTTTCTTAAGAGCAAAGATTTCGTATCCCCTCACCCCTTCAGCCAAGGACATTCGATGCGTAATAATCGAATCGAACGGATATTTTTTTTGCTGGATAAGCGGAATGATTGTCGGCATCATCGCACGGGCTGGACAACGGCCAGCAACATACGTTAAGTTTTTATCGTAGGCTTGAGCGGGCGAAAAAGGCAAATGCCTATCGGTGCAAACACCTACACTGGAAATAATTCCTCCCGCCCGGACTAGGGCATACGAAAGTTGCAAGCTAAATTCATTACCGATGGCTTCCATCACCGCATCGACACCGCGTCCGTGAGAAGCTTCTTTGATCCGATCAACTGCGTTTGTCTTAGAAGTATCGATTGGTATCGCACCGAATTTTTTCGCTATCTCAAGCCTTGAAGATTCTCTATCGATGGCGAATATCTTTTCTGCTCCATATTCTTTAGCTCCCAATATCGCCATCAGCCCAACAGGACCGCAGCCGATAACTGCATATACTCCGCCTTTCTTTATCTGCGCTTGTTTTGCACAATAAAATCCAGTGGAAATTACATCGCCTGCCAGCACGCCTTCCTCTATTGAAATATCTTTCGGTAATTTCATCAAGGTTGCATCCGCATGAGGTATGCGGACATAGTCAGCCTGACCACCGTGCAGTCCTTTGCCATTTTCAACCCAGCCAAACAATTGGTTTAATGCACAACGGCTTGTTAGCCCAATTTTACAGAAATAGCATTGGCCACAATTAACGGTAAAAGGAGAAATAACAACATCGCCAACTTTTAACGTCTTTACCTCCCGCCCAGTTTCAGCTACTTCCCCGGCAAATTCATGACCCATGCAGGTATGCTGATCTAGTCCAGATTCCCTGCCGTGATAGATATGTAAATCAGAACCACAAATCGCACAACATTTTACTTTAACCACGACATCAGTGGCGTCTATTATTTGCGGATCCTCTACGGACTCATAGGTAATCTTTTCGACTCCAGTAAAAGTCAGCGCTTTCATCCATTTATAAAGTCTTCAATCAAGCCATTCACAGCTTCAGGTTGTTCAAGGCAGGAGCTGTGGCCGGCTTTTGCCACCACTTTTAATTGAGAATTAGGGATCGCCCTGTGAATCCGCTCCGCTTTTTCAGGGGCGGTGGCCACGTCTTCATCACCAACGATAACCAAGGTTGGGGTGGTAATTTTAGAAAGTTCTCCATCGATGCCTTCCCTATAGATTACGCCATCTACGGCTTTTGTTACATTGGTCGGGCGGCTTTCAATAATTGCTTTCCATTTTGCAACCATTGATCCTTTCAACGCATCTTGTTGGGATGATTTTCCAAATAAAATACCAACCACTTTTTTACCGACCAATCGTGCACCGCCTAAAGCGAATATCCAATTGAGAACGATGTACTTAATCTTATTCGGTTCAGGGTCTGCCGATGTTTCCATTAAAATAAGGCTTTTTAATAGATGCGGCTTACGCGCGGCCAATCGCATCCCTACAAACCCACCCATGCTCAACCCTACAAAATGAACGGGTTTCTTCGGGCTAAGTTTTTCGATCAGGGCCGCAGCATCTTCATACAACGTGTCCATGTCCAAATGACCAACGGATTCGCTTTGCCCCTGCCCACGATGATCATAAGCAATGCACGTGAATCGAGTTTTAAAATGCGCCACTTGAAACTCCCACATGCGATGATCAAAAAGTAATCCATCGAAAAAACAATTACCTCCTCACCCTCCCAAGAACATTCGAAGAAAATTTTCGCTCCATTAATTAGTTCAGCTGCCATAGTAAATTGATAGGGGTATAAATTTAAAAAAACAGACCTCATGTAAAAATCCGTTTTCTCTCCTTTTTTAATTACTGTCATCCGACAAAAACGAAGATAAAATGAAAAGGCGGAAGTATTTCTACTGACCGCCTTTTTTATGATGTTTAAGTTACGAAGCCAAAACATCATGAACAAAAATATCAAATTATCAGGTCAACCCATTTTATGCCAACTGTTTTCTTTCATCCCCGATCATTTGATCGATCAGGCCGTTTCGCTGCACAAATCCGATC
>DAHVFH010000014.1 GCA_027317105.1 Cytophagales bacterium | reverse complement strand
TCTCTTTACTGGTATAGCTTATATCAAATTCCATGGTAATGTTTGCCTAATGCTACGCATTAGAAATTAGACCTCCTATTAATCCCACTTTTTCTAATGCGTAATCTGGGTTTATTATGAAATTATGGGGTATAGCGCGTTTACCGTCACGAGTATTGCATCTAAATTATGTACTTAATTTGTTGCGAGCAGGTAACGGTGAAACGCGAAGAACAATTTTATCCATGGAAGAGGATCATCCACGCAATGATTCCCAACAGAATCGCCATACCCAATAGGTTCATTAAAAACTGAGGCGGAAATTGGAAAATTCTTTTTTTCATGAGGCATCGAGAATTTTTATAGTCTATAGGCAGTTGCATGAATCAAAAGTGGATAGAATATCCAATTCCGCGCAAGGGCATTTTTCCCATCGCGAGGGGGTATTTTTCACCTATGAAATGGGGGAAAAACCCTGTAGCATTTGCAGATAAAAATGAACATTTTTGGTTTTTATATTTGGACACTTTAATCAATTTAACGATATGCCTAAAAACCCAAAATACCAATCGGAGGGTAAAGATTACTCTCCTGCAAAAGGCTTCCACGATGCTGACCTCGATTTCAACTTACCTGGAAAACCTGCTGTGCCTGGACCGGTGAAAGGGGCAGGCACTCCTGTATCGGCTGCCGCGTTTAAGGAGATGCAAAGCCGCTACGTGAAAGGCAAGAAAAAACATGACACGGAATACATCACCTTCGGGCGCGAAGCCATCCTTTCTATTTTGTCGCAGTTTGATTGTGCAGGCATCAAATTTTATTTTGTAGAAAGGCATGACACCAATAACAAGCAATTGACCCTCGCCATGGTTGGAGTAGATGAAAAGAATAATGACTTGGTGAATACGGTAAAGGGAGTGGTGGGCGCAGCAGGAGTTGCCGCTCAGGATACAATGACAACAGATTTTGGCACAGGGTTTCCACCCTCAATTTGACCTAACCTAACTTTAGTGTCTTCAAATGTTTTAATATAATAAAGCATGACTTTAGTGATATATTACTGCACAGTCCTTGTTTGCTTCATTTTTAGTCTTGTAGTATTTAAATATAATAAAGGGTTCAAAGTCTTACCCTGGCTTATGGGGATTACTGTAGTTGTTGAGGTTATTACTGGAATTTTGGCTAATATTTATGTCATCAATCCATTTGGATTTTATCATTTTTTTTTGCCTGTCGCAGCTTGTCTATTTGTTTATTTTTTCTACTCAATCAATAGCAATACCACGATAAGAAAGATCCTCCTTGTTGCCTTATCCGCGTATATTATTACCTCGTTGTGCTTAACTTTTTTCTTTTATAGACTTACAGATTTTCCAGGTCTGCAGATCAACTTGCTGGGATTTATTCTCATCTCCATAAGCGTTTATACCTTACTCACACTTGAACCAATTTACAATATTCCAATTTACAAACACCCTGTGGCTTGGATTTGCTTAGGCATAATCGTTTTTTACACCGGCACCTTTTTCCTTAACGGTATCTATAACTATCTGGTCGTGACCAAAAGCGGAAACCGGATAATCATTCATTCAATCATCAACAACGGACTCAACTGCTTCATGTATTCCTGCTTTATTGTCGGCCTATTATGCTCGCATGCATTGAAGAAACTCGTTTCTTCGGAGTCTTCATAAGAAAAATTTTATTTAAGAATCATTCGCGCGCTAAAATATAGCACTTAACTTTACTACTTTCGTAGTCATTCAAGTTGGCTTACCATGCTCCTGGCAACCGAGGAAGTACTTATTACTCTTATTGCAGGCACCGTTCTGCTCTTATTCCTTGTTATCGTAATTATCACGGCTGCTACTCGCTACCAAAACCGGAAGCGAATTCACTTGATGGATATGGAGCAGATCAAACATGAAATGGTCAAAGAAATATTGAAAGCCCGGCTCGAAGCTCAAGAGGAAACCCTAAATCAAATCAGTCGCGAACTGCATGACAACATTGGCCAACTGCTTAGCAGTGCTAAAATATTGGTGGCCATGGGGGCTCGCGCTATGCCTACACCGGTAGAAGAATTGCAGTTGGCGGATGAAACCATATCAAAAGCAATTGGCGATCTACGGGCGCTGAGCAAGTCGCTCAACAAAGAATGGTTGGAGAAATTCAATTTTATTGAAAACCTGAATGCGGAAGCAAAACGGATCAATTCATCGAAAGCTTTAGAAATGGTGGTTAACCATCCTGAGGAAATTCAATTGACCTCCGAACATCAACTCGTGTTGTTTCGCATCGTGCAAGAGTCGTTTCAAAATTCACTGAAGCACGGGCAGGCCACGTTAATCAAAATAGAAGTGCATCAATTACACGCTCAATTGGAAGTGAAGATTGAAGAC
>DAHVFH010000012.1 GCA_027317105.1 Cytophagales bacterium | reverse complement strand
ATCTTCACCGTTTTTACCCCACCGGTAATCGGCATATACTTTAATAAAGTCGGCCCCTTTGCCGATCTGATCGCGAACAACACGAATAAGGTCGTTGCCATCGGCTGCCTCTGCGCCAAGCATAATTTGCATATCATAATCATATCCCTTTGGGCCGTAAGAGCCGGTGGAAACAATCGCTCGCCCAGCTACCATGAGTCGTGGGCCCGGAATAATTCCTTCATTGATGGCGCGCTTCAAAGCAACATCGGAGTAGCCTGCTCCTTCTGTTCCGAGGTCGCGCGCAGTTGTAAAGCCAGCCATCAACGTATTTTTTGCATGAACGGTAGCTCTTGCTGTCCGATAAGAATCTGTTTCCTTTAATACCTGAGTATCCCAGTCTGTAATATTATAGGGATAAAGCAGCATGTGTGAATGTCCTTCGATGAGGCCTGGCAAGAGCGTGGAGTTAGGATAATTTATTTTAGTGGAATTCGGAGAAGCGGTAACTTTTTTTTTTGGGCCGGCTGATATTATTTTGTTGCCCTTTACAAGTACAGCCCAACCTTCATGCATCACTTCCCCATCAAAAACACGGTCGGCAGTGAGGTAGTAAGAAACTGGCTCTTGAGCTTTTAAAGAATTAGCCAGGAAAAGAAAAATTATAAATAATTTCATTTTTGAAAATTCAAATATTTGAATTACATCTAAAGGGTACAAAGTAAAAAACCCTTTTCGATAAAGAAAAGACTTATAATTTAAGTGGCACTTTTCCTACAAAGTCAGCCGACTTTTGTCGCTTGTGTCAATGGCTGTAAAGGATACAATCAGTAGAAATGGTGTCATACAAGGCGTTTAAAAATTCCCTTCTCTCCACATTCTCTTTACATTTGCAGCATGAAGTGGTGGATCGGATTCTTAGTGTGGTGCTTTTCTTTTGAGCAGTCCTTTGCAAAGGGCTACCAAACCTTTGAAGAAAACGGGAAAATAGGAATGAAGGATGATGCCGGCAATGTAGTGCTGCCACCTTCCTTCGAGGCGCTTGGCTGGTCAGATGGGAATTTTTCAGTGATTGGAGAATTTACCGGATACCGACAGCAAGGTTCGTGGGGAATAATCAATTTAAAGAAAGAATTTATTACCAAAGCAGACTTTGAAAGCCTAGTGTATAGCGGAGGAGAATGCATTGTAGCCCGAAAGAAAGTGAGCCTTGCATTTAGTAAATCGGGATGCATTAATTTAAAAGGGGAAATAAAAATTCCTTTTGTCTACGATGGGCTCCGTGTGCAAGGATTGACCGCGATTGTTTTTAATTTAACCGATGCCCACTATTATTATGGGTTGTCAGATTTAACCCATCGAATCCTTATACCCGTTGCTTATAAAAACATCCGACCACTTGGAACGTTGAGGTTTGCAGTTGAAAATGCGGATAATAAATTTGCGATTTTTAGCGAGGAAGGGAAGCCCGTCACCAACTTTTCCATCGATAGCCTCTCAAGCTTTTACAAAAGCTTTGCGATTATCTACCAAAATCATTTGCAGGGCTTAATTGGACGTGATGGAGTTGTTAAACTGGAGACTCAGTACGCCTCGATTAAAATAGATAAAGAAGGGAATGTACATGCCCGGCTTCCAAATGAGTGGTTTAGGATTAATGATAAAAATCAAGTCATTCAAAAAGTTTTGGCTGATGGGTTAAAGCCCACTAAGGGAAATAGACTCATCATCCAAAAAGGAAACGTTTTTGGTGTTGTTGATTATGAATTGAATGAAGTTTTGCCCATTCAGTTTGATTTCCTAAGTGAATTAGAGGACGGGAAATACCTGACAAAACGAAATGGCAAAATGGGCGTTGTCGATAAAAGCAATAAGACCCTTGTCCCTTTTTATTTTGATTCCTTAGTAATGGAGAAAACGATGTATCGGGCTTGGAATAAAAATTTGGGTTGGCGGTTATTAAATGCTGAGGGCAAGGACTTGGCGGGAAAATACTACGAAAAACTGTTGCCAGCCAATAACCTTGGCTTTCCCACACTGAGCAAGGGTTATGCAGGGATGATCGATGCCGATGGACACGAATTTATCCATTGTGTTTTCGATTCCATCGGGGAACCGATCAACGGATTATTGGCAGTGAAATTTAAAGGCCAATATGGGATTATTAATGCAAATGAAGACTGGTTGGTGGCCCCACAGATTTTCCCGCTGAGCGTTATCAATAGCGAGCGTTATTTTGAGCGGAAACCAGGAAATAATTTTATAAGATCTTTCCAAGGCGATATCGTGTATTTTACTCCGTACCCGTTGGAATTCAGTTCACAAAGTTTTACGGAGCAATTGCCAGACGGGACAAAGAAAAAACTGAACTACGATGGAGCTATTATTGACGAGTTTTCAATGCCAGAAAATATAGAATTACTTTTAGCTGAAAGTGAAGGTTTCCGTGGAATAAAGAAGGATGGACGGTTTGGATTTGTAGATCAACAAGGTCGTTTACGTGTTGCGAATCGATATGACAGTATAGGTGAATTTCATGAGGATCTTGCC
This sequence comes from Cytophagales bacterium, assembly GCA_027317105.1. GTDB lineage: Bacteria > Bacteroidota > Bacteroidia > Cytophagales > Cyclobacteriaceae > ELB16-189. The sequence goes on along the minus strand of DAHVFH010000012.1, from coordinate 1,460 downwards.
GCTACGAAACTGATCGGCAAATGGGGTTTTGTCAATTCAAACGACAAAATCGTAATTAATCCTAATTATGATCGCCCCAGCTATTTTAAAAATGAAGTAGCAGTTGTATCCAGAAATGGAAAATTTGGCTTGATAGGGAAAAACGGCAAAGTAAAATTAGCGCTTCGCTACGATGAAATACAGCGGCAACCGGATAGCAAATTTCTTTTGATCGCATCCAAATTACAAGGCCTTGCCGATAAGGAAGGCAATGTGTTGGTTGAACCACGGTTTGATTCTCTTCGCCACGCGAGCGAAGGAATATTGATTGCCTGCCATAAGGGAAAGTGCGGGGCAATAACAGAGGAAGGACTGAATATTATCCCCATGATTTATGATCAATTAGAGGTTGAGTTGGGTGCCCGTATTTTTCTAGCGGAAAAAAAATCAGAATGGAAAACGATGAGTCAGCTCACTGTAAAACCATAGCAACAAGTTCTTTTTCTACGCCCCAGTCTTTGGCTAGCTTCAACATAGCGGTAGCCTCCATCTCCGTTACATAGCCTTTTAAGTTATTGGCCAGCCAGACCATATTGATCAGTTCGGTTCGCTTATTTTTAGGATAGTCGCCAATGATTTCGTTCAGGTATAAACGGGCGCGATCGAAAGCGGTGATATAGTCTTTCGAAATAAACTCAAGTGCCCAGGCAAGTGCATTGGCCGCGGCTAATTTATGAGAAGTTTCTTCTAAGTCGTGCTTTTCTTGCTCATCAAGGCCGTGGTAGTGAAAGATCACTGCCTTTAGTAACATATACACTTTCTTTTCTTCTTCGCTCATAGTTTCAAAATTAAAACTATTATTTTCAAAAATTTTATAATTATTCTGGCACAAAAAGGTCGCCAGCAATTTTGTCGGCCAGCAATTTTCCTTTGCGGGTAAGAATCAGATGTTGCTCTCGATTTTCCAGGAACCCATTGACGATAAAACCACCTACCAAATGCTCGGCTTCCTTCATTAAGTCATAGTTGTATTCCTTAATTAAATAATTTACATCACAGCCCCAGTTTGTTCTCAACGTAGTCATTAGATATTCGTTGATTTTGTTGGCGCGGCTTAACATTTCCAATTCAAAAGGCACCTGGCCTTGTTCCAGAGATTGAATGTAAAGCGGATTGTTGCGAATATTAAATTGACGGCTTGCCCCATTGTAGGAATGTGCACTCGGCCCAATGCCAAGGTATTTTTGTTGTTGCCAATAACTGCTGTTGTGTTTGGATTGAAAACCTGGTTTACAAAAATTCGAAATTTCATAATGTTCATAACCGGCTTTGGTTAACAGGTCAATGAGCACTTCCATCTGGGTTGCTGCAACCTCATCTTTTTCACTTAAAATTTTCCCTTTCCTTTGCCAATTTCCAAATACGGTTTTCTCTTCTATGGTCAAGGAGTAGGCAGAAATGTGTTCAGGTGCTAGTGCGAT
>DAHVFH010000059.1 GCA_027317105.1 Cytophagales bacterium | reverse complement strand
CTACAAATGCCGCGAAGGCTCCAGGGGTAGCATAAAAAAAATTAACCCGTAGGGGGGTACGGACAATCGATAAATTCTTAACCAAAAATAAATTGAAATTTCTCGTTTATCCCCAAAAAGCTGCAATGTGGGTTAAATACCTGAAAAAATACCCTCCCCGAAACGGGAAAAATCCCCTTGCGCGTAAATGGATATTCTCTTCACTTTTTATTCATCAAATTTTTAATTTTTAACCACAGATTTTTGTCTCAGAAAAATCATCCTGAAATTTTTGCCTTTCTGATTGCCCTTTTTCTTGTGGGCAGATAACGGTGTGGACAATCAGCTCTTTGAAATACAACCTTTCAAGCCGTTCTTCTTCGCTTATAAAATACCGATCCAGTTTTTTTCCGGAACAGGACTTCCACAAATTCTTCGATGAGAGGTTCGGAAATGGCAATAGACGGCTGGGGTTATTTACCGGATGCGTTTAGTTTATGGTCTTCTGAATAAACCCAGATGGCATAAATGCCAATGGCTGTGCCGATGGGAAAAGAGAAGAGTTTCAGGCATCCCATAATAAGGGCAAAAAGAGGAGCCCAAGCCTGACGTGTGAGCAACCCAATGCCTGCGATAAGTGTGGGAACGGAAATGAAAATGATGATGAGGTACGGCAGAAATTGCACGAGGGATAAAACCATGTCGATGATTACGCGATCATCAGGATCGGCTTTGTCTAAGGCAATTGAAAAGACCATGGATAAAATGGCTTTAAGCAAAAGCATTCCGGTGATGGTAAGCACCGCGGATATTACGTATAGGATGCCAAGCACTTTTTTGTGACCATCCAGCTTGATTGAGTCCATAATAATAAATTTTAAGTAAGTTACTAAAATAGATGCACGAATGCTTGCACTTCCTGTCCCTGGTCGGTGTTGTCACCGAACCAACAGAAGACAAAAGTATAATGCAATGTGTGGTTGGTGATAACACACAACCACAGGCAGCACTTGTGCCTTTGGATTTCCTGTGCCTTTGTTGGAACTCTTCTCCATCAAATATTTCACATTCAATCAACCCTTCTTCACGAAAATAGATTTGAGCGCCATGGCCCCGAAGCCTTCTACTTTGCAATCAATATTATGATCACCGGTGGTAAGCCTGATGTTCTTCACTTTTGTGCCGGCTTTAATGGCCTTCGAAGAACCCTTTACGGGCAAATCTTTAATAAGCACAACCGTATCGCCCTCTTGCAATACATTGCCATTGGCATCTTTCACTACAGAGGCATCCGGTTCTGCAGCAACGGCTTCAACGGGTTCGTTGGGGTTCCACTCGTGGCCACATTCGGGGCACATCATGGAAGTGCCAGTAGGGTATCCGTATAGCGATTGGCAGTTGGGGCATTTGTTGGAATCAGACATGTTATCAATTTTTTTGCGAAAGTACTCAGTAAATAATTACTTGACTAAAATCCTAATTGGTGGTATGGCAGGATGCTCGCCAGCTGGCGTGGATAAGATCGAAGCCTCCGTACCCTTTACTTTTTCTTTTTCCCTGGTATCTGCCGTCCACCCTGGAACAGAATGAGTGAATCATACTCGCCCTTTTCATTGAACTTAAATTCGATCTGTGCATCTACTACTTTAAGAAAGAAGCGCGTTTCGGTTTCGGCAAACAGTTCAAATTTCTGCTGCCCTGTAGCCTGCGACATCAAGTGATTCCCTTCTACGGTGATCGTAAGGTTGAAACCTGGCTGCAATTCATACACGCCCGCAAAAGGTTTCAGTAACGCTTCGCTCATCGCAATTTCCAGGTGTTGTGGGATCGGTTTGTTGGTCTTTACACCCTTGCTCACATCAAGCCGGTTTTTGAAAAGCAACTGTTTCGGACCTGTCTTTGGATCGACAAATTCAATGGTGGCATTGTCCCCATCAAAACGAAAATGGGTTTTATCCTGTGGAAGGATTTTAAACTTTTGGCCACCCGCGCGCTGACTATATAGCTGTCCACTGTCATAAGAGATGATGCGCGAAACGCCTTCGTCAAAATCATACACACCCGTGAGCGATTTGGCATACGCTTCATCCAATTTGATTTTAGCTACGGCTTTGGTAACGGGTTTTCCAATTGAAAGCGCAGCCATCTTCAACGACACTTCTCCAGGTCCCATGTCATCGCGGTTGGTCAATAAAATCACATACACATCTTCCTTGGGTAAATAAATTCCGTTGGTGGTGTAGCCGAAGATGCCACCCGAGTGCTCGAGGGTAGGGCTGCCGTCAATTTCGCTGAGTGCCCAACCGTAGCCATAGTGTGTGGGTTTGCCGTTGTTGAGTTTGTAATCGGTGAATGCTTTTTGCAACGTCTCTTTCTTCACCAGCTTGCCCGCCTGAACAGCGCGGTTCCACGTCAGAAGATCATCTACGGTTGACATGATGCTGCCGGCTGAATACGGTTGTGTCAGGCTGAGGTATTCTGCGTTTTTAAAAACGTCACCGTTGCGTTGGTAGCCCCGCGCCCGATGCGAGATGAGCCGCGACATGTCTCCGAAATACGAGTTCTTCATACCCAGAGGCATGAAGATTTTCTTAGCGAGAAATTCCGGATACGGAATCCCGGAAGCTTTCTCGATCACATATCCGAGCATAAAGTAAGCTGAGTTGTTATACATCCATTTTTCTCCGGGCGCAAAGTCCATCGGCTCACCTTTGAAAAGGTCGATCATCTCCATAGGCGTTTTATCCTCGCGCCAGAGTTTCGTCCAGCTCTCCATGCTGGTATAACTTTTAATGCCTGACGTATGCGTGAGCAAGTGATGGATGGTGATGGTATGCCCGTGCATCGGGTAAGTGGGAATGAATTTAGTGACTGGATCCGTGAGTGCTAACTTCCCTTCTTCCAGCAGCATGAGGATGGACACCGCGGTAAACTGTTTGGTAATCGACCCGATCTCAAAAACATGGTCAGGAGTCATGGCCACGTTGTTCTCAAGGTCGGCCATGCCAAATGCTTTGCGGTAAAGGATGTCGCTCCCTTTGGCCACCAGAGCCGCAGCACCGGGCTCACCCGCTTTATATTTCTCCTGAATCATCGCTTCAAATTGGGTGGAAAGATCTTGCCCGAAAACTGGGACAGTGAACCATAAAAGCAGGGGGATTAATTTCTTCATTTTGTGAAAAGTTAAGATAACAAGGTAATAAAAAAAATACCAATCCTGAACGAGGGAATGAAGCATTTCACCCCAAGTTAATGTTGGTCGCCTGACCAACATTGCCCGTTCCTGTCTTCACGAGTTTGACTCTTCGCCCCTTTTTTCTCCATGCACCCTTGCGACACAATTGCAAAAGAACATGTACATTTAAAATCGAAATCATCGATCTAAAATTATGTGCCGACTTCTATTTCTTATCCTTCTTGGTTACGCAATCATCTCTTGTAAGCAACAATCAACTACGGATGAACCCGAGCAGAAACAAAATAACTTGTTAGTGGATACCACCCAAATTGATGTGGTAAAAGTTTCACCGAATCAATGCAAGGTACTATTGGAGAACGAGCAGGTTAGGATATTTGAATATTCGCTGAAGCCCGGAGAGAAAGATACGCCACATACACATCCGCCCAAAACATACTACGTAGTCTCCGGTGGTACGCTGCGTGTATATCCTGAAAATCAAAGGCCTTTTGATGCCGAGGAAGTGCAAGGCCAAGTCGAATGGTCTGGCTATGTGGGTAAACATTATGTAGAGAATATCGGCTCCACTACGGTCACGCTTGTGGTTACAGAAGTGAAAGTAGCGGCAAAGAAATAGAAGCACCAATAAAGAATACAAGAGAAGCCTGTACAGGTTCGTGAAGACACGAACCTTGGCGTAGAAGTGAAAGCAGCACAAAAAACAGAAAGTAAAACGATGCAAATGAAAAAACGAACCATTGCCATTTTAGTCATTGGGCTCTTATTGGTTTTGGTGGTTCGAGCTGTCTATATCCGATTTGGAAGAGGGAACTACGAAAGAACGGAATATCCTAAACGCTTGAACTTTCATTTCTCAGCCGCAGTGGATTCGTTAAAAGCCTTCTCGCATACCAACGGCTTGGTTTACTTCCATCCGACCAAAGGTGATGTCAACCTCTCCAAGGAAGACCGGGTCAATAAAAAATTAAAATTCAACGGTTCTGTTCGGTTCATTCTGCCGATGGCCAACGGTACGTTGGCATTTCATTCGCGCGACCTCGAAAAATACCAAACAAGAGATAGTCTGGTTCTTAATACTGACATTGACAAAATTTTTATTTATCGGCAGGGCAAACTCACCGCTGAAAGTGCAGTTTCGCAAGCGTTGAGCGGAAGGTTTTTTTAAGCTTTTAAAAAACTAAGACACCAAGATTTTGGATGTATTTTTCATTACAGAAAAATGGTGTATTCAAAAATACATGGGTTGGTTATCAAGCATGATGTAAACCTTTAAACATCAGTTTTTCATCAAATAATCAACCGTCACATTCAACAGAGCCTTCACGCCCACGCTAAACGAATTTTCGTCAATCATAAAATCGGCAGTGTGGTGGGTGGGTTGCCTTTCCAATTTCATCTCTGCAGGATAGGCACCTAAAAAGAAAAAGAGGCCCGGTACTTTTTGCTGGAAGAAAGAAAAGTCTTCAGCCATCGTTACGGCTGAGATCACGTTTACCTTTTCTTTGCCCGCAGCCTTTATTAAACTAGGCACCATCATTTCTGTAAGTTTTGGATCGTTGATGGTAGCCGGATACATGATTTGGATATCGACATCGGCAATCGCGCCTGATGCTTCAGCGATTTTGGTGGCGGTAAGTTTTATTTTTTCATGCACTTTTTTTTGCATCTCTGGCCCAAACGTGCGGATTGTTCCCTGTAGGCGCGCCTCCTCGGGAATAATATTCCTGCGGATACCCGCGTGAAACGTTCCCACCGTAATCACAGCTGCCGCTTCCGTCAGTTCGGTTTGGCGACTTACAATAGTTTGTAGGCCATCAACAATCTGACTGCCGATTACGACAGGATCAATACCATCCCACGGTGTGGCACCATGAGCACCTTTGCCTTTTACCGTCACATCAAAACCGTCCACAGCTGCCATGAGCGGACCCGATCGATAATTCAAAGTGCCGGAAGGCAACAGCGACTGAATATGCAAACCAAACACCGCATCTACTTTAGGGTTTTCCAACACGCCCTCTTTCACCATCAACTCTGCACCAGCGGGCATCTCATTGGCACTCACCCCCTCTTCGGCCGGTTGGAATAAAAATTTAACCATACCTTTCAGTTCACTTTTATCCTCCGATAATATTTTCGCTACTGCCATGAGCATCGCCATGTGCGCGTCATGACCGCAGGCATGCATCACACCGGTTTCTTGTCCACCGTACGTGGACTTTACCGTTGAAGCAAAAGGCAAACTATTTCGTTCCGTAACAGGCAAAGCATCCATATCTGCTCGCAACGCCACAACGGGTCCTGGCTTTCCGGTTTTCAATAAACCAACCACGCCAGTTTTTGCAATCGGATATTGAACTTCCATTCCCAGCGATTTTAAATATTCGGAAATAAATGCACCCGTCTGGTTTTCCTTGTTGGACAGTTCAGGATTTTGATGAAATTTTCTTCGCCACTTGATCATCTGTGGCTCAAGTGTCGTTACCTGGTTTTCGATCTTAATCTGCAGCCTCGAATTTTTTTGTGCAACTACCGAAGTCGTTAAAAGAGGGAGAAAAAACAAAATTAATTTTTTGACCATAACTTTACCCATTAAATTTTTCAGGAAGATAGCTTCAAAATGGATTGGATAAAAATATTTGAAACACGAACGGCTGCCGAAGCAGCCCTTGCCGATAATCAGCCAAGGCTTTTGCTCGTAAGAGGCCAGCGGATTTGCATCGTTAATCGTGGAGGAAAGTTCTTTGCCGTTCAAGATAAATGCACCCACAATGGGGAGTCGTTGAGCAAAGGCAAAGTTAATTTTAGAGGAGAAGTGATCTGTCCATTACACCAATATCAATTCAACATAAAAACAGGAAGAGAGTGCTTGCAGCGTAGCAATGATCTTGAATGTTACCCGATCAAAGAAGGTGAAGAGGGAATCTTTATTTCAATCTGAGTTCTTCGCATTTAGAATTTAAACGTTTACCATTTAAAATTGAATTACGGCATTTCTTTTCCCATTACCCATTTTAGCATTTCAAACCAATCCTGGCGGTCAAGCTTGATGTCGATGGATTTTGCAGCTTCAATAATTCGATCAGGCTGTGTGGTGCCGATGACCGGAAAAATTTTCGAAGGGTGTTTTAGTAGCCAGGCCAATGCCAGCTGACTGTAAGCCGCATTATATTTCTTTGCCTTGTTAAACATATCCCGCTCATCGGCCATTACTTTTCCTCCTCCCAATGGTGACCAAGCCATTGGAGAGGTACCGACCTCAAGCATCAAATCCAAATCCCCATTGAAAAATGAATCAATCTTTGAAAGGGAGATTTCTATTTGATTGGTGACCAACGGCATAGGCAAGTGCTTTTGCAGCATCCTGAACTGACTGGGCGTAAAATTGGAAACGCCAAAGTGACGAACCTTGCCTTCCTTTCTCAATTGACTGAATGCCTCCCCAACTTCATGCGGATCAAGTAAAGGATCTGGCCTGTGGATGAGTAGCAGATCCAGCCGATCGGTATGAAACATTTTTAACGAATTCTCCACAGACCAAAGAATATGCTCTTTCGAGGTATCGTAATGTTTCACCCAGGTGGCTGGCCTTTTCGCAGAAGGAAATTTGATGTCACATTTGGTAATCAATTCCATTTTGTTTCGAAGCGAAGGATTTTTGGCCAGAGCGCGACCAAAAGCTTCCTCATTGCTGTGATCACCATAGATGTCCGCGTGATCAAAACTGGTGATGCCCTGATCCAAAGCAACAAGAGCCAGTCGTTCAATAGTTTCAGCCGATACATTATGCCAACGCCAAGCTCCGGCTATGATACGTGAAAAGGTAGGCCCTTGTGCATGGATTTTTCTTCGCTCCATTATTTGGATTTATGTTGAAAGCATTTGCCCTCTTTGCTGCCCGTCATCCGTTTGCACTGGGTGCCATCGGCCGTCTTGCCTGAACATTGTACCATCTTGTCTTTCAGGTGCTCATCAGGTTTGCACATTGCACAGGCGGTCTTACCTGCCTTCTTTGCTGCAGCTAATGTCAGACTATTGGCGTCACCAGAGAGTTTGCAATCAGCGGTGTGGTACTTCTCACCTTTGGAAGAAACATACACCTTTTGGGCTTTCGTGTTGATGGCTAATCCGGCCATCAACAAGACTAGAAGGAATAAGAATTTTTTCATGGGATTAAAAGTTTGGTTTGTCCGTTTCGAAGTTGGGAATTTTACAGGAAATAAAAAATTGATTCTTTAATTATTGAATCTCTCTTTTTTTTGCCTGTCCATTCATCACTGAATTACGGAATCCATTAATCTTGAGTACTTTTACCAAATGATCGAATGGATTACCGTTTTATCGCTCCTTGTGTTTGGGCTTGCCCTCGTTGTTGCTGAAATCATTTTCGTGCCCGGCACTACGTTGGTAGGCGTCTTGGGCTTTGCCTTCTTGATTTTGGGGGTAGGGTTGAGCTTTCGGTATTTCGGCAGCGAGGTGGGTTGGATCACGGTGGGCAGCACGTCAGTGGCATCCGGAGCTATTTTGTATTATGCTTTTTCGGCCAATGTGTGGGGAAAATTTTCGCTCAAAACATCCAATAATGGCAAAGTGAATGAGGGCGAACTGGATGAATTGAAAGTGGGAACAGAAGGGCAAACCCTTTCCACCTTACGCCCCGTTGGCAAGGCCGAGCTCAACAATAAAATTTTTGAAGTAAAGACTCAAGGTGAATATATCGACAGCGGCACTCGTATTCGTGTTATTAAAATTTTATCGAACCAAATTTTTGTAGAACCAATCAATTAAATAATTATGGAAAGTTTAGCTTTCATCTTAATCGTATTTGTAGGCATCATTGCCTTTTTCATGTTCATGTATTTTGTGCCGGTAGGCTTGTGGATTACGGCCATCTTTGCCGGAGTAAAAATCACCATAGGCGAATTGATCGGGATGCGCATTCGTAAAGTGCCACCCGGAGTTATCGTTAACTCGTTAATCACAGCCACTAAAGCGGGCCTGCAGGTCACTACGCGTGAATTGGAAACACATTTTCTTGCCGGTGGTGACGTGCCCAACGTAATCCGCGCATTGATTTCTGCCGACAAAGCCAACATCAGCTTAAGTTTTAAACAAGCTACTGCCATTAATCTTGCGGGTCGCGATGTATTTCAAGCCGTTCAGATTTCGGTGAACCCAAAAGTAATTACCACCCCAAAAGTGGCTGCGGTAGCTGCCGATGGCATTCAACTTATTGCCATTGCAAGGGTAACTGTTCGTGCCAGTATTGCCCAGTTAGTGGGAGGTGCCGGAGAAGATACTATTCTAGCCCGTGTGGGTGAGGGTATTGTAACGTCCATTGGTTCGGCCAAATCGCACAAAGAGGTGTTAGCCAACCCGGATAAAATTTCAAAGCTTGTTTTATCGCGAGGCCTCGATGCCGGGACGGCCTTTGAAATCCTCTCTATCGACATTGCCGATGTAGATGTAGGTGCCAACATCGGAGCAAAACTTCAAACCGATCAGGCCGCTGCTGACTTGAAAGTAGCGGAAGCCCGTGCCGAAGAACGCAGGGCCATGGCCGTTGCCTTAGAACAAGAAATGATTGCTAAAGCACAAGAAGCGCGAGCAAATGTAATTCAGGCAGAGGCCGAAATTCCTAAAGCCATTGCTGCTGCCTTTATCAGTGGCAATTTGGGCGTGATGGATTATTATAAAATGCAAAACGTACAAGCCGATACCGAAATGCGACAATCCATTTCCGGTTCAGGCAAAGGGATCGGATCAGGGAACTCTGGGAAATAATCCTCCAAATTAATCTTCCAAAAAATCCTCTTCAAACGAAGGGGATTTTTTGTTTAGAGGGGAAGCTTAATTTGATCAGAATAGAATTTCATCCGCGAGTGATTCCGGTCAAGCAAATCAATTTTGTCGATGAGGGCTTTTTTGTGGTTGACAAAAACTTCTACGTATTCATCGCCTAACAAAAATAAATTCACTTTGTGGCGGTAATAACGGATGGCCATCACAAACGTAGCGTGCTCGTACAGCACCTGCACTTTTGATTCGATTGGATATTTCCGTACTTCAGCCCACGTAATCATAATTCGAAAATACAAAATTTTAAAATTGAAAAGGTCTAAAGCTATTCTATCTTTGTTAAGATCACACTGACAATATAATTGTAGGTATGGCTCAACAAATCCCTCCACAACAAAATTCCATTTTATCAAAGCAGTTGATGTGGCTCTTCTTCTTTAGTGTAGCGATGGGATTTCTGGAGGCTTCGGTGGTTGTTTATCTCCGTCTAATTTTTTACCCACACGGATTCGAGTTCCCCTTAGTGGCGCTTGATGCACAAATTGGATTAGTGGAGATTTTGCGAGAAACAGCTACAATCCTTATGCTAATTAGTGTTGCTGTGCTTGCCGGAAAAACCAGCTTGCAACGGCTTGCTCATTTTTGTATGGCCTTCGCCATTTGGGATATCTTTTATTATGTGTTTCTTAAACTGATTCTCGATTGGCCGCTTTCTCTTTTTACTTGGGATATCCTTTTCCTCATTCCCGTTCCTTGGATTGGTCCGGTAATTTCTCCCATCCTTGTTTCATTGACGATGGTGGCCTTTGCCTTTGTTATGTTAAAAAATGATCAAGAGCAACTTAAAATGAACCGAATGGAATGGACATTAGTCATACTGGGAAGCACGGTAATTGTAATCTCATGGACGTGGGATTACATCCGTTTCGGTGGAAGTATCGTTGATTCTCCCCATAAAGCCCTTACCGTTTTTTCAAGTTATGTGCCTAGCCAATTCAACTGGTGGTTGTTTGGTGCGGGTGAGGCCATTGTGCTAACCATTATCTTTTTGTCGATCAAAAAAATTAGAGTTAGCCATTTAAAAACAAAACCCTAAGTATAATAAATACTTAGGGTTTTAACTTAACAGGGTGAGTGATGGGGCTCGAACCCACGACCTCCAGAATCACAATCTAGCATTCTAACCAACTGAACTACACCCACCGTTTGTCCAAAATCTGATAACAATCAGTTTCGGGAGCGCAAAGGTAGCGAGGCGGTTTGAAATCGCAAAACAATTAAGCGCGGTTAAAGGAAAGTCGTTGACCCGATTGACCTTCAACAAGCTTTCCTTGGTCATAGGATAGACGACCTGAGACCCACGTTTTTTCAACCCGGGATTTAAAGATTTCTCCTTCAAATGGCGACCAACCACATTTGGCCAAAATGTTTTCTTTCGACACGGCCCAAGGTTTGTTCGGGTCAACCAAAACAAGATCCGCAAAATAGCCTTCACGGATATAGCCTCGCTTTTCAATTTGAAATAAGATCGCTGGGTTGTGGCACATCTTTTCTACAATTTTTTCCAGATTGATTTTTCCCTGATGGTAAAACTCCAGCATCGCGACCAAGCTGTGCTGAACTAGTGGCCCACCGGAGGGCGCTTTGAAATAGGAGTTATTTTTTTCTTCCAGGGTATGCGGTGCGTGATCGGTGGCGATCACATCAATGTGGTTATCAAGAACGGCTTGTAAAATGGCTTTTTGATCTTTTTCCGTTTTGATGGCAGGGTTCCACTTGATTTTAGTACCAAGCCTTGCATAATCTTTATCATTGAACCAAAGGTGATGAACGCAAGCTTCGGCTGTGATCTTCTTTTTGTCTAACGGAATGACGTTATCAAACAGTTGTATTTCCTTAGCGGTAGAAATATGTAAAATATGAAGTTTTGTTCCGTGCTTCTTTGCTAACGCTACGGCAAAAGAAGAAGATAAGTAACATCCCTCTTCGCTTCGGATATTTATGTGTTCATGAATGGGCACGTCTTCCCCAAATTTCGCTTTGAATATCGCTGAATTTTTTCTGATCGTTGGCTCGTGTTCGCAATGGGTGGCGATCAAGGAAGGAAACTTTGAAAAAAATCCTTCTAGGATTTTGGGATCATCAACCAGGAGATTGCCGGTGGAAGAGCCCATAAATATCTTCAAACCACAGACGTTTTTTACATCAGTCTTTAAAACTTCTTCAAGGTTATCATTGGATGCGCCAATAAAAAAGGAATAATTGGCCAGTGAGTTTTTTGCTGCTATCGTGTACTTCTGTTCCAATAGTTCTTGCGTAAACACGGGCGGCACCGTGTTGGGCATCTCCATAAAGCTGGTTACTCCCCCAGCTACTGCTGCCCGCGACTCGGTGAAAATATTACCCTTGTGGGTCAATCCGGGTTCCCTAAAATGCACCTGGTCGTCAATTGCCCCTGGAAGTAGGATTTTGCCATTGGCATCCATCACAATGTTTGCAGAAAGGGATTGCAAATTGCTTCCGATTTTTTCGATGCGATCACCTTTGATCAGCACATCGCCTTCCACGATTTTTCCTTCGTTAACTATTTTCGCATTAAGGATGAGTGTAGAGTTCATTACCTTGCAAAGATACTTTAGAAAAGGAAATGCAGTGGACAGATTTTAAATTGAACAAACAACTTTTTCAAGCTGTTGAAGAAATGGGCTTTTCATCGCCTACTGAGGTACAGCAAAAATGTATTCCTTTGATTTTAGGCGGTCAGCATGTGATTGGCATTGCGCAAACAGGCACCGGCAAAACTGCGGCATATCTATTACCGCTCTTGATGAAAGTGAAATTCGCTCAAGGATCTGACCCTCGGGCGCTTATTTTAGTGCCTACGAAAGAATTGGCGGTTCAAGTTCTCGCGCAAGCCCGCCAACTTACAACCTATACCGATTTACGAGTTGTCGCCCTTTACGGAGGAGTTGGTCCGAAAGCGCAAATCGAAGAACTCAACAAAGGAGTGGATATTGCGGTGGCTACCCCAGGTCAGTTTATGGAACTCTATTTGCGAAACGTACTTCCAACCAAACAAATCAAAACGTTGGTGATTGACGAGGCCGATCGCATGATGGACATGGGCTTTATGCATCAGTTAAGAAAGATTTTTGAGGTCGTTCCATCCAAACGACAGAACCTTCTTTTTTCGGCTACTTTTTCTGATCGCATTGAGCGGCTTTCACAAGAATTTTTAGAGTTCCCGATCCGCGTAGAAATTACGCCCCAAGCTACGGCTGCCAAACAGGTGGAACAAGAGATGTATCAGCTGCCCAACTTGCGCACAAAAATTAATTTTCTGGAATACCTTTTGGCAGATCATGAAACGTTTAATCGGGTAATCATCTTTGCGCGAACGAAAGAAAATGCAGACAACGTCTTTCGGTATTTAGAAAGAAAAAAACTGGGGCCACTACGCGTCATCCACTCCAACAAAGGCCAGAACAGTCGCATCAACGCCATGAACGAATTTAAGTTAGGCCAACTTCGTATTCTTGTCGCCACGGATGTGGCTGCTCGTGGCATTGACGTGGAAAAAGTTTCGCATGTAATCAACTTTGATGTGCCCGCTCTTTATGAGGATTATGTGCATCGCATCGGCCGGACCGGCCGTGCCTTTCAGGAAGGCAGGGCGATTACGTTTGCCACCAAGGCTGAACTGTATCACATCCAAAAAATAGAAAAACTTATTCGCACAAAAATTCCGGTGAAGAAGCTTCCCGATGAAATCAGGATAGAAGAAACTACGCCAGAAGAGGCGCAAACCATGGCGCGTGAAATCGACCGCCAGAAAAAACGGGAGGACCCTGAATATGGTGGGGCATTCCATGAAAGGAAAGGAAAATAGCCCTCATTCTGCTCTCTCCCCATGGGCGCGGGAATTAATCATGTGTACGGTTTTCTTATATTTGTGTGTATGAAAACAAAATCAAGAACTAAGCCGACTAACATTGTCGTCAATGAGGAATTGATTAAGGGCATAAGGCCTTATTCTGACTTAAAGACACAAAAGGAGATAATTAATAAGGCATTAGAAGATCAATTGAATTATCTGAAGATACAAAAGCTAAGATCATTGCGAGGCAAAATTAACTGGGAAGTGATCTGATGAAAATGAGCGAAGGAAGAATATAAGTTAGGGAATAAATATCTTAGAAATGAAAACAAGAACAAATATTGTACTTAACGATCAGCTTATTGCGGATATCATAAAATTTGGTGAAGCAAAGACTAAAAGGGAAGCTGTTGAAAATGCCCTAAAAGATCATTTGCGTTTGCTTAAGCGCAAAAAATTGGCTTCGCTTCGTGGAAAAATAAATTGGGAAGGCAATCTAAACGAAATGAGGATCGATAAAACGAAATGATCTTTGACACTTCGGTTTGGATTGATTTTTCACGCGGAAAGAAAACCGAACTTGCTGACTTGCTCCAGCATCGAATTTACAATGATGACAGAGTCTTTATATGCCCACCGGTTTACCAAGAGATTCTGCAAGGAGTTAAAAGTGAAAAGGAATTGGACGACATAAAAACACTATTGGTTTCACTAGATTTCCTTTCCATGGATGCTTATTTCGCAGCTGAAGGAGCGGCCAAAATCTTTAGACAATTACAAAAAATTGGTCTTACCATAAGAAAACCCAACGACTGCATCATTGCCTTTTATGCCATCCACTTCAATTTAAAGTTGGTGCATAATGATTCTGATTTCGATAAGATTGCCAAGTACACAGCGTTGAAGGTGTATAAAAAATAGGTAGTGTGTAAACCATAAAATTTCCTTTATACTTGTAGCTCGTTTTTTTCACCTTTAAACTATGAGCGATTTTCAATTATACTTTGGGTTGGGCAAAGACCACATTCTTGATTACGTCAATGGATACGATCATATATTATTTGTACTCGCCCTTTGCGCGGTATTCCTGATCCGCGATTGGAAAAAAATACTCGTCCTCGTTACGGCATTTACCATAGGCCATTCCATTACCCTGGCGCTGGCTACGCTTCAAATTATTTCTGTAAAAACCGATCTTATCGAGTTTCTTATTCCCCTCACCATTTTTACCACCGCGGTTTCCAATCTTTTCAGGCGGGAAGCGACCATCGGCAACCAAAATGTACAGATCAATTACCTGTTCGCACTCTTCTTTGGCCTCATCCACGGGATGGGTTTTTCCAATTACCTTCGCGCCATTCTGGGCAAAAGCCATAGTATCGCATCCCCGCTTTTAGCCTTTAACCTCGGCCTGGAGTTTGGTCAAATAATAGTTGTAACCTTATTCCTTGTAATCAGTTATATTTTGGTCGATTGGTTGAAGGTTTCCCGGAGAGATTGGAAAATGGTGCTCTCCTCGGCCATAGCCGGAGTCGCTTTGATTTTAATGAAAGACAGGCTATAATTCAAAATTGAATATTCTAAATTCAAGATTAGATTTTAGTCTCTAAACTTGTCCTTGAATTTGTAACCTTGAATCATGAATTTTTCGAATTTTGAATTAATTATAACTTATGAAACACCTCGTACTCCTTTGCTTTTTAATCGGTTCTGTAACTGCATTTGCGCAGGATAAGCCGAAAGAAAATACACCACAATGGAAAGGCAAATTCGAGCAGCTCGAGCAAACTTTACCAACTCCCAATGAATATCGTACGGGCTCCGGTGCGCCCGGACCAAAATATTGGCAGCAGCAAGCAGACTATGATATCGTAGCGGAACTGAATGATGACAACCAAAGTATCACAGGCAGTGAAACCATTACCTATACCAATAACTCGCCAGACGTGTTGAAATACTTTTGGGTTCAATTGGATCAGAACCTATTTGAGAAAGGAAGCAACACGGCCAAAACTTCAACCAACACGGTAAAGGACAGCACGGCCGCCAAGATGATGGCAATGCAACTCAACCTTTGGGATTACGAAGGAGGCTACAAAATCAAATCTGTGAAAGATGCTTCTGGAAAAGAGTTGCAACACACGATCAACAAAACGATGATGCGAGTGGATTTGTCTCAGCCCTTAAAATCCGGTGGCAAGTATTCCTTTAAAATCGATTGGTCGTTTAACGTGCTCGATAGAAACCAGACCTTTGCACGCAGTGGTTACGAATTTTTTCCTGAGGATGGCAATTATGTGTACACCATCGCCCAGTGGTTTCCAAGAATGTGTGTGTATGACGATGTGGTCGGTTGGCAGAACAAACAGTTTCTCGGCCGTGGCGAGTTCACTCTTCCTTTCGGGAATTATAAAGTGAGCCTCACCGTCCCTGCAGATCATATCGTTGCAGCCACAGGAATGGTGAAAAATCCTTCGCAAGTCTTATCAAGCGAGCAAATCACCCGATTTGAAAAAGCGAAATCGACTTACGATAAGCCAGTCATTATTGTGACGCAAGCTGAGGCGGTGGAAAAAGAAAAGACAAAATCCAAAGACAAAAAAACCTGGCAATTTGAAGCGACCAACGTTCGTGATTTTGCTTTTGCTTCTTCCCGTAAGTTTATCTGGGATGCCATGGCCGTGAAGGTTGGAAACAACACTCCTTTGGCCATGTCGTATTATCCGAAGGAAGGTAATCCACTTTGGGAAAAGGAGTCCACTTTTGCTGTTAAAAATACATTAGAAGTTTACTCCAAATATACCATTGATTATCCCTATCCGCAGGCTACCGCAGTTCATGCCGCCAGTATTGGCATGGAGTATCCGATGATCTGTTTCGACTTTGGTCGTCCAAAAAAAGACGGAACTTATGACGATAAGATATTACAAAGAATGTTGCTGGTTGTCATTCATGAAGTAGGTCACAATTTTTTCCCAATGATCATCAACAGCGATGAACGACAAACTACCTGGATGGACGAAGGGATAAATTCTTTCGTAGAATTTTTAACAGAAACGGAACGCTATCCCAAACTGGATTGGACACGGGCTACTGCGGCTGCATTAGTACCATATATGAAAGGGAGCAAAGAAACGATGCGTCCGCTCATGACAAATTCCGAACAAGTAATTCAGTCTGGCGCTGAGCAGTATCAAAAAGCTGCAACGGCATTAAATATTTTGCGAGAAACTATAATGGGTCACGAATTGTTCGACAAATCGTTTAAAGAATATGCTCAACGCTGGGCATTCAAACATCCCAAGCCAGCGGACTTTTTCCGTACCATGGAAGATGCATCTGCCGTTGACTTAGATTGGTTCTGGCGCGGATGGTTTTATACCACCGACAACGTGGACATGTCACTTGACCAAGTAAAATGGTATAAACTTCGCACCGAAAAAACCAACCTTGAAGGCAAGGAAAAAAATGTGGCGAAGGGAGATTTGGCCAGTAGTAAAG
>DAHVFH010000198.1 GCA_027317105.1 Cytophagales bacterium | reverse complement strand
TGAATCCTGCTACTTTAGTGCATGCTAGCTGAACCAAGGTAGTCTCTTGCTGCTTCATGTTGTTCATAGTTGTAGAAGTTTGGTTTACCTATACAACTTACAACGAAGTGCGCAAGAGCTACCGAAGGTTTAGTGCAACATGGCCTTACTACAAAGTTATTTTATTCTGAAAAACACTTGGCGTGGAATAAACCAACCTTTGGTCTGGCCAAAGAGCCAAAAGGTAGAGAAATGCACAAGGAATCATTCAAAGAACGAGGACGTACTTACATATCGCTAGCTTTTAAGGCATTTGATCAGAATAGAATCGGCATGAAAGACTTGTCGGACTTCCTTGGCTTAAGATTTTCTTATATACCCAGAACAAGGGAACTACTTAACACATAACATGGACTTGTTTAATGCCAATCAACGAGTCTACGTTATTGATACCAATGCCCTAATTCATTTAGACTTTACATTTAAAAAGGAGATTCCAGTTTTTACAGCCATCTGGGAAGAAATTGAAGAGTTAATTCGTCAAGGATGTTTTAAAACCATTGATTTTGTCGAACAGGAAATCAACGACTATGAAGGCAAAGAAGAATTTCTTAAAAAATGGATAAAAACTTGGAAAAGGACTTTGATTGTATCAACAGATGCAGCGAGTATCAATGCAGCAATTCCAATTATTAATCAAGAGTATAGCTCAGGATTCTTAAAGGCGAGTAAACAAGCTGAAGGCAAGGAAGAAGCTGATCCTTACCTGATTGGTTATTGCAAAATTCACAACTGTGTTTTGATTTCCAATGAAAGTAAAACGAAGCCAAATAAAATGCCGACAATCGCAAGAAAAAATGGAGTCGAATGTATAGATATTAAATGATTTTCTAATCGAAAGAGAGTTAAGAATTGAACGAAAAAAATGAAAACAGAGTATCGAAAAGGTTGTCAAACAAAAAACGCCCCAACCAAATAGTTGAGGCGCTTCATAAATTTTAATTTTTAGATCAGAATTTAACTTCGGGGGCTTTCTCGGCACCAGCAGCAGCTTCAAAACCCTTCCTAACCGAAAAATCTTCGCCACCGCCAAACATGTTCAACGCCATTCTTTTAAAATAGCCGCGCACGTAAGAATTATATAACTTGATGGTCTCATTATAGCGCTGACGAGCCACATTGATTCGGTTTTCAGTACCTTCCAATTGCGATTGCAGTTCTTGAAAATTTTCTGTTGAGCGAATTTGAGGATACGCCTCGAAAGCGAGATTGATCGCAGTGTTTATTTTACGTCCGGCAATATCCAAATCTTCTGGCGTCTTGGCTCCAACGATACCTGCCCTTGCTTGCGTTACCTGGGTGAGGATGCCTTTTTCATTTTCGGCAGCGCCTTTTACGGTAGCCACTAAGCTGGGTATAAGATCGGCCCTTCTTTGGTAAGCAGCCTGAACGTTGCTGAATGATTCATTCACGTTTTCCTGCGCTTTGACGGCACTATCATAAACTCCGGTTCCCCACATAAAAAAACCTCCTACAACAACTACAATGGCTCCAATTACTATCAATACAGTGATTAATCCTTTGCTCATATTATTTTTATTTAGATCAAAATTACAATTAATAAACCAAACTCTTTTCCATCAAAAATTCAGCAATTTGCACGGCATTGGTGGCGGCTCCTTTGCGAAGATTGTCGCTTACAATCCACATGTTTAAGGTATTGGGCTGGGATTCATCCCTGCGCAAGCGACCTACAAATACTTCGTCTTTACCATGCGAATTGATAGGCATCGGGTAAACATTGTTCTTCACATCATCTTGAACAATCACACCGGGAGCGCTTTCTAGAATTTCCCGCACTTCTTTTAAATCAAAGTCTTTATAAAACTCCACATTCACAGCTTCAGAATGTCCACCGATTGCCGGAATGCGCACGGTGGTAGCCGTTACACCAATGGTGTTGTCGCCAATAATTTTGTGTGTTTCGTTCACCATTTTCATTTCTTCTTTGGTGTACCCATTATCCAGGAATGAATCAATATGTGGCAAGGCGTTCATGTCAATACGGTGTGGATACACTTTTATTCCACTGGTAACCCCACTGCGTTCTTCCATCATTTGCTGAACTGCATCCTTGCCTGTGCCGGTCACAGATTGATAAGTCGAAACCACGATGCGTTTTATTTTATATTTTACATGCAATGGGGCGAGTGCCATCACCATCTGGATGGTCGAACAATTTGGATTCGCGATAATACGGTCATCGATTTTTAACACATGACCATTGATTTCCGGTACGACTAATTTTTTAGTAGGATCCATACGCCATGCGGAAGAGTTGTCGATTACGATTGTGCCCTTGTCAGCATATTTTGGTGCCCACTCCAAAGAGGTGCCGCCTCCGGCTGAAAAGATGGCCACATCCGCTGCCAACGTACAACCCTCCTCAATGCTTTTTATCGTGTATTCCTTACCCTTAAATTTCATTTTCTGGCCTACCGATTTGGCAGAGGCGATTAAATACAATTCATCAAATTCGATGCTGCGCTCATCGATTACTTTCAAAACTTCCTGGCCTACCAACCCGGTAGCGCCAACAACAGCTAATTTCATTTGTTAAAAATTTTTATGAACGGCAAAAATACTATTTTTGGAATGACGCTATGAAGAAAATTAAGACGATTATTTTCTTAGTTGGCATAACGACTGTTTGTTTTGCTCAAGTAGATGACGACTTCTCCGATGGAGATTTCTCAAACAGCCCAACCTGGTTGGGGTCGGTTTCCCAGTTCGTTGTCAATACCGCAAACCAATTGCAGCTTAACAACACCGTAGCGGGCACTTCTTATTTGTCAACAGCTTTTTCATCAGCTTCGCTTGACAATTTCCAATGGCTGTTTTATGTCAAACAAAGCTTTTCATCTTCAGCCAACAATTTTGGAAGAGTTTATTTAACCAGTGATCAGGCTGATTTGACACAGCCATTGAATGGCTATTATTTACAATTTGGAGAAGCTGGTTCGAATGACGCGATCGAATTATTTAGACAAACTGGAAATATTTCTACTTCCGTTTGCCGGGGAACTGCTGGTGGGGTAGCTAATTCATTTGCGGTGAATATAAAAATAACTCGGGATGGCAATGGACTCTGGAGTTTGAATGTTGATTATTCAGGAGGGAATAGTTTTGTTTTGGATGCCAGTGGCACTGACCTCACGTATAATTCTTCTTTATATTTTGGGGTGCTCTGTACCTATACGGTAAGCAACTCAACAAAATTCTATTACGATAATTTCTATGCAGGTCCACCCCAAACGGACAAAACACCACCTGCTGTCCAGACCGTTCAGGTAGCTTCCTCTTCCACCATATCCATTGTTTTTGATGAACTACTCGATCCCGTTTCCTCCCAGTCGACCGCTAACTATGAAGTAAGTAATACGATTGGAAATCCTAACTCAGTGAGCTTACAACCTGACGGAAAATCTGTCATCCTTAACTTCACAAAAATTTTTTCTAACGGCATCCAAAATCAAATCACTGTTTCAGGAGTAAAAGATTTGGCAGGGAATGCAATGAATAGTTCATCTTTAGCATTTTTGTTTTTTCAATCGATGCCCGCCTTGTCTAAAGATATCATCTTCACAGAAATTTTTCCCGATCCGAGTCCGCAAGTAGGTTTGCCGGCTCAGGAATATGTTGAGGTTTACAATCGAAGTACTAATCCATTTAATTTATCGGGTTGGAAATTTTCTGATGGGACTTCAACAGCTGTGCTTGGAAGCCAGATTATTTTGCCACAGGAATATTGGATTGTTGTGGCATCTGCTAATGTTAATATATTTAACGGGTACGGAAGAGCGATTGGCGTTCCGAATTTCCCTACACTCAACAATAGTGGAGACCATCTTACGCTGCGTGATCCTTCCAATACAACAATCGATTCGGTCAATTATACGTTGGCTTGGTATCATGATATCGATAAACAAGAGGGCGGCTGGTCGATTGAAATTATTGATCCAAAAAACGTTTGCAGCGAACAAGATAATTGGGCAGCGTCTGAAAATCCATCAGGAGGAACCCCCGGAAAACAAAATTCAATCTTCGCAAACAAACCTGATCTAATTGGCCCGCAGTTGGTGGCGATTTCTCCGCTATCGCCAACTATTTTGAAAATGAATTTCAATGAGAAATTAGAGAAAGACCTTTCGCCAGCTGAATTCACGATAACACCATCCATTCCTATTGCGAAATCCTATTTCACAGACATCACTTTGCAACAAATCACGATTGAATTGACTCAAGCCCTGGCGCTACGCGAACTGTACGCAATCGAAGTGAATAAACTTTATGATTGCAGCGGAAACCTCGTCCAACCAAACTTCAATAAGCTTTCTTTTGCTTTGCCCGAAAAAGCCGACAGCCTTGATTTAGTAATCAACGAAATTCTTTTTAACCCACGGGCTGGTGGCGTGGATTTCTTGGAAGTTTATAACCAATCGCCAAAATATATCAATCTAAAAAACTGGCAATTGGGAAATTTTGAGGGCAATACTTTCATCAATGCCAAAGCAATCACTACAGATGATTTTATTTTAACTCCGAAAGCGTATTGCGTGTTCGCTTCCTTCCCGGATTTGTTAACCAATCAATATCCGCAAGCCATTTCTAAAAATTTACTGAAGGCCTCTTTGCCCACTTTACCGAACGATCAGGGAACGATTGCACTTCAAAATGATCAATCCCTTGTAATTGATCACTTCAGTTATTCGCAGAAAATGCATTCACCATTTTTGAAAGACAACGAAGGCATTTCGCTCGAACGAATTTCTTTTTCTGAATTGACCAACGATCCCAGCAACTGGAGGTCGGCCAGTTCAACGGCCGGTTTCGCCACCCCTGGGTACGTGAACTCAAACTCAAGACCAGAATCTTCCATCAATGACAATGCGATTACACTTGATCCACAGATTTTTTCACCTTCGGTTCCCGGCCGAGACTTTTCTAAAATCAATTACAAGTTTGATCAAGGCGGTAAAGTGGCAAATGTTAAAATTCTGGATGCAGAGGGCAGACTGATCAAAACCCTAGCTAACAATGAAACCCTTGGCTTGGAAGGCTTTTACCGCTGGGATGGCGACCGTGATGACGGCAGCCGGGCGCGGATGGGTTACTATGTTGTTTGGTTTGAAGTTTTTGACGATACCGGTTCGGTAAATGTTTATCGTAAGCGAGCTGTCATTGGGAAGTGAGAATTCGCTGATTAAGAATCTTTTTCTTTTATCTTATTTATTCGCTTAACCATTTCTTCCTTTGACACTCTTTGCCGACTCTTGTCCAATTTTTCCCATAAGCCATTGGTCATCGATGTTAAAAACGGATTTTCCTGTTTACTGATTTTTGTTGCTGTTTTAGCCATGTTAGCTTTGATAAAGTATTTCAAATTTAATAAAAAGATTTTTAACCTAACAGTATTTACAGAAGTCAGAAATAATTTCTTCCACTGAAGGGATTCTTGCATCAAGCGTGATGATTTAGCCATTTTCACCAATTCGGCATGCTACTTTTAGTGCTCTTGATGCTTTGGTAAATCCAATAAAACGGATCACGCTGTAGCCAAGCTCCTCAAAATACTCCTCATCGGCAAAGGAGTAACC
>DAHVFH010000174.1 GCA_027317105.1 Cytophagales bacterium | reverse complement strand
TCAATGAGCAGCGCATACAACGCACCTTCCTTGTACCAGTTATTTGATCCTACCATCAGTTACGGTGCATACACAAGTCTGGGGAACCGATCGTTGCAGCCAGAGCGGTCATTGTCATATGAAGTCGGCTTTAAAAAGGAATTCAAAGACGGGAGTTATTTGACCACTGCTCTTTTTCAAACCACCACTTCTCATTTGATTGATTTTGTTTACCTGTGGAACAAAGCCACGCCTATTCAAAATTTGTCGTATACCGATTACTTGGGTGACACGTATTTGAATTTATCGAAACAACAAGTGAATGGTGTGGAGCTATCTGGCAGATGGATGGCTACGAACAGCTTGAGCCTAAGTGGAAATGTAACCTGGCTCCAAGGAAAAATCATGTACAATCAATCTGATTTAGATGCAGGAAAGACAGGGGGCAACCACGTTCAATTGTATTCCAACGGTGCGTTCATCACTTCCAATGACGGGACATTCAACAACTTGGTGAGGCGGCCAAAGGTCACTGCTTTTGCTGAGCTGAAGTATCAGGTAAAGTCATCACTTTCCTTTTCCTTTTATTACCGCGTTGCCGGAAGGCGCACCGATTCCTTTTACGATCCCACCTTAGGGCCCTTTGGCGCACTAAACCAGCAGCCTGTGGCCACCTACCAGTTAATCGATGCAGGTGTTTATTACCGACTAAAAAAATGGATTTCCTTCATGGCAAAAATGGAAAATATTTTCAATGTGAATTACCAGGAAATCTCGGGTTACAACACCCGTGGGCGAAGTGGTTATTTGAGGGTTAATTTTACTTGGTGATTTTGTTGAAGCTCCCGACATGATCATATGATCCTTGCGTTAGCAATTGGAATTACAAAGTTGTAACCGTCATTGCGAGCACCTGCGATGGATTTGTGGGGCTGCGCGAAGCAATCTTCTTCCTGATCCATATTGTTATCGGGACCGGAGATCGCTTCGCCCTTCCCGCCCTCCTCGCTGGTGATCGCGATGACGTCAAATTATTAGTTTGTGGTTTCAATGGAGGCTCCGATACTTTAGCCAACCATTCATCATTTAGATTATTATCCTTAAGAATTTCAGCGTTATATTTCCAGTCAAAATAAAATTCCTATGAACAAAGTAGCCCTAGTTCTTCTATTTTTTACTTCGATCAACTTGATCGCACAAAAGAAAAAACAAGAAACACCCGCCCCACCTACTCAAGTTTCGACCCTCGAAGCGAAAGTGGCTGGCATGAAAAAACAGGAAGGCTACTTCGATTTTTATTATGACGAAAAGCAAGACAAAATCCATCTCATCATTGATAAACTCGACACGGAGTTCTTATATGTACCGTCTCTTCCCGCGGGCATCGGCTCAAACGACATTGGCTTAGACCGCAATCAATTGGGTCGTGAGAGAATTGTAAAATTTGAACGCAGGGGTCCAAAAATCCTGATGATTGAGCCCAACTATTTTTACCGCGCACTAAGCAACAACGAAGCCGAACGAAAAGCCGTTACCGAGTCCTTTGCACAATCTGTACTTTGGGGTTTTACCGTAGAAGCCGAAGAGGGAAATAAAATTTTAGTAGATGCTTCTGACTTTTTGTTGCAAGATGCGCACGAAGTAATTGGGAGATTAAAGATGGCACAACAAGGAACCTATTCTCTTGACAAATCACGATCAGCATTTTATTTACCGAGAACCAAAAATTTTCCTCAGAACACGGAGATTGAAGTAACCTTAACTTTTACAGGTCAACCCTCGGGCGAATACATCCGATCGGTGACACCCACCGCATCAAGTGTGACTGTGCGTGAGCATCATTCTTTCATCCAACTTCCCGACAACAATTTTAAACCCCGCAAATTTGATCCCCGTGCTGGCTACTACGACATTTCTTATTACGATTATGCCACCCCAATCAGTGAACCTTTAGAGAAGCGTTTTATTACCCGTCATCGTTTGGAAAAGAAAGATCCGAAAGCTGCAGTGAGCGAAGCCGTAGATCCAATAATCTACTACATGGATCCGGGTGCACCCGAACCTATTCGGGCTGCATTGATGGAAGGTACACGTTGGTGGAACCAGGCTTTTGAAGCAGCTGGTTATAAAAATGCCTTTCAAGTTGAATTGTTGCCCGAAGGGGCAGACCCAATGGATGTTCGCTACAACCTCATCAACTGGGTTCACCGCTCCACGCGTGGCTGGTCGTACGGTGGAGGCATTACCGATCCACGCACTGGGGAAATCATAAAAGGACATGTGGTGTTGGGTTCACTTCGTGTCCGTCAGGATTTTTTAATTGCCGAAGGTTTGCTCGCGCCTTATGAAGAGGGCAAGCCAGCCTCAAAACAAATGGAACAAATGGCGTTGGCACGATTGCGACAATTGGCCGCTCATGAAGTCGGGCATACCTTAGGGTTGGCTCACGCGTATTCTTCCAGCACCGAAAATTTTTCTTCCGTAATGGATTATCCGCATCCCAATGCAAAAATCTTAAACGGTAAAATTGATTTAAGTGAAGCCTACGATACCAAAATCGGAGCCTTTGACAAAGTTTCAATCGCTTATGGGTATCAGGATTTTCCGGAAGGAACCGATGAAGACAAAGCATTGAATGATATCGTACAAAATTCAATTAAGGCTGGGCTAACCTTCTTATCGGATCAAGATGCAAGGCCTCTGGGCAGTGCACATCCGTATGCTCATTTGTGGGACACCGGCAAAGATCCGGTTGATGAGCTGAATCGTTCGTTAGAAATCAGGTCGGTGGCCTTGAAGAATTTCGGGGAAAATAATATTAAACCGGGCGCACCAATGGCTACACTCGAAGAAGTATTGGTGCCGGTATATTTCTTCCATCGCTATCAGTTGGAGGCTGCTGTAAAAATGATTGGTGGCTTGAACTACCGCTATGCATTGCGAGGAGATGGCCAACCGGTGGCTGAATTGCTCTCGCCCGAACAGGAAACGAAAGCCTTGGATGCTGTTTTAAAAACAGTTGATCCGTCCTCGCTGGCTTTACCAGAACGGATTTTAAAACTAATTCCGCCACGAGCGCTCGGATATTCGCGCCATCGCGAAATGATAAAAATAAAAACGGAATTAACGTTTGATCCAATCTCGGCAGCAGAAACAGCTGCGGACATGACATTCAGTTTGGTCTTACACCCAGCGCGGGCAAATCGGTTGATAGAACATCATGGCCGTAATCCTAAATTGCCAAGCTTAGAAAACGTGATTGATCGGTTAGTCAATGTCACTTTTAAGTCAGCATCCAAAACTGGTTTTGAGGCCACCGTGCAAATGGCTACCAATTATGCTTTGTTCACTAACCTGGCAAAGCTGGCCTTACACAAAAATGCGAGTGCAGAATCGCGAGCAATTGCTTTTTTGAAATTAGATCAACTAAAAGCTTGGTTGACGAGCCGAGCCAGCACGGATGAAGATTGGAAGGCCAGCTATAATTATATCATCAAACAGATAAATTCTTTAGAAGAAAATCCGGACGACTATAAAGTAGACACGTTACTTCCTCCACCTCCGGGGATGCCAATCGGAGAATTTGAACCGGCTGAATTCAAAAAAAATTGACAGCACGTGAGTCCGGAAGAAAAATTAAAAGAAGGCGAAGATTATTATTTTGAAAACGGATTAATGGTGTTCACTGAAAAGTATCACCGCAAAAGAGGGTATTGCTGTGAAAGCGGATGCCGACATTGCCCCTTCGGTTTTAAGAAAGAAAATTTAGGTCTCAAAAAATAGATTTTCATTTTCGGCTTATTTTTTCAAAGCACTTCAAATTCCCATGGCCACCATGCATCCCTACGGAACGCGTTTCCTGTGCCTTCAGAATTCTCTTAAAATCCTTACAACTTCCTCGGCCGCTTTTGAAGGGACAACTTTTTCATCCATCACTTTCTTTTCATAAGTCCTGATCTTTGCCGCCAATCGTTTTGATTGGAATATCTTTTCCCTTATCTGCCTATCCAAGCTTTCGCGAAACCATTGCAAATTCTGCTGTCCGCGATTCTTTGATAAGAAATTATTCTTATTGGCAAAAAGGTGATAGCCTTCTATCATTTTCCATATTTCTTCAATTCCTTTTTTCTCGATGGCCGAAGTGGTGAGCACTTTTGGCTGCCAGCCCGATTCCGAAGCTTGAAACAAATGTAAAGCATGTTGGTATGCGGCCTGTGCTTGTTTTGAGCGTTTTGCATTATCGCCATCGGCTTTGGTAATGACAATGCCATCGGCCATCTCCATGATTCCTTTTTTGATGCCTTGCAGTTCATCGCCTGCACCCGCCAACTGCAGCAATAAAAAAAAATCAACCATATTTCTAACGGCAGTTTCCGATTGACCAACGCCCACCGTTTCTACCAGCACGATATCAAAACCTGCCGCTTCGCATAATAGAATGGCTTCGCGTGTGGCATTGGCCACGCCACCTAACGCTTGACTGGAAGCCGTTGGCCGAATAAATGCATTTGGATCTTTTGCCAGTTCTTCCATCCTCGTTTTATCACCCAAGATGCTGCCTTTGGTTTTTTCACTGCTCGGATCAATGGCCAGCACGGCAATTTTTTTCCCCAATGAGGTCAAGTATTTACCAAAAGATTCGATGAAAGTGCTTTTGCCAACACCAGGCGATCCCGTAATGCCGATGCGAAGAGAACGGCCAGTATGCGGAAGAAGTTTATATAATAATTCATTCGCTGACTTACGATCCGAAATTTTTGAGCTCTCGCAAAGCGTGATGGCGCGGGCGAGTGACACGGTATTTCCTTCCTCAATTTCATGCTCAAGGTTGTTCTTATTTAGATAAGGATGAGTTCTTTTCAAAATGTCGTGTGGTATCTTATTTCCTAAATATCTAAATTTACCCTATAACCTGTTCCCTATGATAAAATTTTGGTTTCAATGTATTTACGTAACCGTATTTGTCTTCTTTATGCTTTGGATGGTTGCAATCATCTCTGATTTAAAACTTTTCACAGCGTTTGATCCTGTTTCTCAAGCTCTAGGTCAGTTTGAATTGACTGATCATGCTTTTTCAAATCTCAGGGAAGACCCAAATATTGATCAACGAATTGTTTTGGTCAACATTGGAAATCTCTCGAGAAGAGAAATCGCACAAGAACTTCAAATCATAAGTAAATATAAGCCAAAGGTTATTGGCATCGATAGCTATTTTAATTGCGAGGGAGGATTGAGGGATAGTATTAATTGCCCACAACTTTTGGACACATTTGGGAATTTACTTCTTAGTGACGCCATCCGAGAAGCTGGAAACGTAGTCCTTGTTTCAAAACTTCTGCCAAAAACAGAAACATCGAAGAACCCAGATGCCGAACACTTCTATGATTCTTTAGAGTTATCCGATCCTATATTTAGTGATTTTGCAGATCACGGATTTGCTAATCTTCCTACCGATGCCAATTATCAGGAAGACATAAAAGAATGCAGGTCAATTAATCCTCAAAAAGCGGTTAATGGGAAAATGGAGTATGCCTTTTCAGTAAACCTTGCAATGAAATACGATTCGTTGAAGACTATGAAATTTCTCAATAGAAATAATGAAGAAGAACTCATCAATTTTAGAGGAAATGCAGAAACGGTAGATGTACGATTGAAAACGCTTCGAAATCTTGAGTTAGAGCAAAGCCATTTCCGCCTCCTATGCTACGATATTGATGTGGATGACGTTATGGCCGAAAATTTTGACCCGAGTCTTTTTAAAGACAAAATCGTGATAATGGGATTTCTGGGTAAATACTTTGGTGACCCCGCTTGGGAGGATAAATACTTTACGCCACTAAATAAAAGTATTGCAGGCCGTGCAAACCCAGACATGTTTGGTCCCGTTATCCATGCTAATACGGTCATCATGATATTAAACGAAGATTATATCAATCAGCTAGCAGAATGGCAAAAATATATTATAGCCATTTTGCTTTGCGTTTTTACCGTTGCACTTTTTAAAGTTATCGATGAAAAATTGCCCATTTGGTATGATGCGCTTTCTGTTATTATCCAGATTTTGCAAATAATTCTCATATCATTTATGGTTGTCGAAACTTTTGCTTTGTTCTCTTTTAAACTTGACTTAACAGTGGCCATTGCCATTTCTGCATTGGTTGGTCCTTGTTATGATTTATTAAAACCGCTTCAAACAATAACAGAGAACTGGCTTACCAAGCGAAGGAAAAAAGTATTAAAATAAAAAACTTAGACGGAGTATTGGCATGATTTTTATAACTTCGTATGAGCAAACCACATAAAAACCATGAAAAAACTTAAAAAGTTAGTTATCGTTGGCATTTTATCCATTCCTTTCTTTGCGCAAGCACAGGACTATACTTTTAGAGTCTTGGCTAATAAAGGTGCCAATGAGGTAAAGTCGGGCGACACATGGCAGCCCATCAAAACGGGAGCACAGCTAAAAAAAGGAGACGAACTGAAAATTTCAGAGAACGCATCGGTTGGATTAGTCCACGTATCTGGAAAACCACTTGAAGTGAAACAAGCGGGCAGCTACAAAGTAGACGACTTGGCTAACAAAGTAGGCACCGGTACAAGCGTTTTGAATAAATACACTGATTTTATCCTGAGTAGCAACTCTGCGGAGGCCAAGAAAAACCGCTTGAGTGCAACGGGGGCCGTTCACCGTGGTTTAGAAGATATCAAGGTTTTTCTGCCCGAAAATCAGTATGCCGAAGTTTTCAATAACATTGCGATCATCAATTGGGAGTCATCAAAAGGGGTAGCGCCTTACATTGTCTTGGTGAAAAACATGTTTGATGAAGAATTGTATAAAGTCGAAACACCAGAAAATTCAGTTCAAATCGATTTGAGCGATCCTAAATTCGCAAACGAAACGGCCGTGTTAGTTGAAGTAAAATCGAAGAACGATGGCAAAAGCAAATCGGAACAACATTTGCTAAAAAGATTAGCACCAGCCCGATACGAGGTGGTAAAAAAACAATTAAATGAAGAAACGGCCGAAATAAAAGAAGAAACGGCTTTCAATAAATACCTTTTAGCTTCTGTTTATGAAGAAAAGAAATTGTTCGTTGATGCAATTACCTGTTATGAGCAAGCCATCAAGTTAGATCCGGAAAATCCAACTTATAAGGATGGATACGAAGAATTTCTTTTGAGGAATAAATTGAAATCCGCTAAGTAAGATTATAAATTCGATCAAAGCCTCGCCAAAAACGAGGCTTTTTTTATTTCTTGGCTGCCCGAAGAATTATCCTAATTTTGTTGCACTAACAAATTTGGATATGAGCGTATTAGTTAATAAAAATTCAAGGGTTATTGTCCAAGGGTTCACTGGAACTGAAGGTACTTTCCATGCCGGGCAAATGATTGAATATGGCACCAATGTAGTAGGTGGCGTTACCCCTGGAAAAGGGGGGCAGATTCATTTAGGTCGGCCAGTGTTCAACACGGTAAAAGAGGCTGTAGAAAAAACGGGAGCTGATGTTTCAATTATTTTCGTGCCCCCTGCATTCGCTGCCGATTCTATCATGGAAGCGGCCGAGGCGGGTATTGAAGTGATTGTGGCCATCACAGAAGGCATTCCCGTTAAAGACATGATGATCGCTAAACAATACGTAAAGGATCATAATGCCACATTAATTGGGCCGAATTGCCCGGGAGTGATCACACCCGGAGAAGCGAAAGTAGGTATCATGCCAGGGTTCGTTTTCAAAAAAGGCAAAATCGGAATTGTCTCCAAGTCAGGCACCCTCACCTATGAGGCGGCTGATCAAATTGTGAAAGCTGGTTTGGGTATTACAACTGCCATAGGAATTGGTGGGGATCCAATTATCGGCACACCCACAAAAGATGCTATTGAATTATTGATGAACGATCCGGAGACCGAAGGCATAGTCATGATCGGAGAAATTGGGGGGAGCTATGAACCCGTGGCAGCACGATGGATCAAAGAAAACGGAAATAAAAAGCCTGTTGTTGGGTTTATCGCAGGGCAAACCGCACCAGCTGGTAGAAGAATGGGGCACGCGGGTGCCATTATCGGTGGGGCCGAAGATACTGCCGCTGCTAAAATGAAGATAATGAGCGAGTGCGGTATCTATGTGGTGGAATCTCCTGCACTCATTGGCGAGACGATGCTAAAAGCGCTAAAGAAATAATCTATCTCAAAACACCGAAGTCTTAAATTCCTTTTCCAAATAGTGGTTAAGGTTATTAAGTGAATTAAAGATTTCAAGATGCTCGGGTTCTTTCTCTATACTGTCGTTTTTGTAAACTACCTCTACAAAAAAACTTTTTACCATGTAAAGAAAAACTTTGCGATCATTTCGCATCCGTGATCCAAGCATAATTCCATGATTCCGCAAATAGTCCAATTGTTTGGCCAGTGAAAAATATTTAAAGCCCCATTTGAATAACATAATATTTCTTTGTTTTTGAGTTTAATACCCCAAAGAAACCTGAAGTAATTGACTTACTAAAGTCAGTACAAAAAGTAGGGATAAGAATCCGTCTTTAAAGGTCGAATACATCCGGAATCTAAACTCGGAATGATAAATCTTACAAGCGAATTTCCCGGCCGTAACGAGGCTTATAGACCAATATAGAGTTAGCGGGCTCTAAACGTAACAAAATCCATCATATTACACCTAAATCTTGCAACCTTAGGTTACCTGATTTGATGCTATAAGAGTTCATTGGCCAAGTTGGCTAATTCACTTCTTTCTCCCCTTTCGAGTGTGATGTGCGCATAGAGCTCATGGTCTTTCAGTCGATCGATTAAATAAGAAAGTCCGTTGCTTTGCGAATCCAAATAAGGTGTATCAATTTGGTGGATGTCACCCGTAAAAATAATTTTAGTGTTCTCTCCGGCCCGGGTGATGATCGTTTTCACTTCGTGCGGTGTCAGATTTTGGGCTTCATCCACGATAAAACAAATGTTGGACAGGCTTCTTCCTCGAATGTAGGCCAAGGGGGTAATTACCAATTTTTCATTCGTTACCATTTCCGTAATCCTTGAATATTCCTTGTCGCTTTCGCTATATTGATTTTGAATGAACTTCAAATTATCCCAAAGCGGTTCCATGTACGGATTTAATTTTGATTTGATGTCACCCGGCAAAAATCCAATGTCTTTATTACTTAATGGGACGATCGGACGAGCTAAATAAATCTGCTTATATTCTCGCTTTTGTTCCAGAGCGGCCGCCAGTGCAATCAAGGTCTTGCCAGTACCCGCCACACCTTGCATGGATACCAATTTAATTTCCGGCTTTAAGACCGCATGAATTGCGAAAGCCTGCTCCGCATTTCGTGGTTTGATTCCATAAGCATTTCGTTTCTCCACCTGCTCCACCATACCATTGGCTGAATTGTAAAAGGCAAGCACCGATTTCTTTCCGTTTTTTAAAATGAAGTAGTGGTTTTTCATTGGCTTATCCTTGCCAAGCACTTCTTCAGGGGGACAATATCCTTTCTCGTAAATTAGGTCAATCGCATCAGAATCTGCATTTTCAACGATTGTGCGTCCTGTATGCAGCGAACTAATATTTTGAATTTTGCCAGTGGTATAATCTTCCGCATGAAGACCCAACGCCTTCGCTTTGAGTCTCAGATTAATATCTTTACTCACCAAGGTTACCTTTCTGCCCCGTTCCTCTTTTTGCAATAGAAGGGCAGCATTCAGTATACGGTGATCAGGCTTTTCTTCGTTAAAGACTTTATTTGCGTCTGCATGTTCAGTCCCTCCCGTATCCATCACCACTTTGAAATTTCCTTTTCCTTTTCCGTTAATAGGATTCCATTGATGGAGCATCTGATTTTTCGCCAGCTTGTCGATCAAGCGAATGAACTCGCGGGCTTCAAAATTTTTTGTGTCGTTGCCCTTCTTAAAATTATCCAGTTCTTCGAGTACGGTTATTGGAATCCCAATATCGTGTTCGTCAAAGTTGAGAATACTATTGTGTTCGAAAATGATAACGGAAGTGTCGAGGACGAAGATCTTCTTGTCCTTTTCTTTATTCAATTTGGACATAGGGTAATGTGGGGGGTTAAAAAAAACGCGAAGACACGTCCCTTACAGTAATTTAAGATCTGGTAAGTGTAAACGTTTCTTCGCGTCATGCCTTCAATAGCTTAAAGCTAATAAAAGCTGAATGAAAAAAGAAAGAGCCGGGTGATCTTTTTGTCAACTAATGGAAGGGTTCCGACACGTAGAATATTTGATGAAATAAAAGATTTTAGTTTGTATTGATTAAATTGTCGAAGAAAGATCAACCGATGAGAATACCCATTATCCTGTTATTCACAACGAGTACCCTTCAGCTTAACGGACAAACCAACTATGGCATCAATCCAGTTACCAAGGCGCAGTATAATGCTATACTGAAAACTAATCCTGAAACAGAATTGGTTGATCTTGAAAGATTTATTCCGGGTATTGTATTGGATATTCGCTACGCCACAAAAAATAATTTCACAGGAGAAAAAATATACACACTGGCAAAAGCCTACGCACGCAAACCAGTAGCCGAGGCCTTGAAGGCTGCTCAAGCCGATTTTAATCAGCGAGGCTATGCGATCAAAATCTATGATGGCTTTCGTCCTTATTCTGCTACTGTAAAATTTTACGAGATCATGAAAGGCGACACTACTTACGTGGCCAGCCCTTACAAAGGTTCACGGCACAATCGCGGCTGTGCAGTCGACATGACGATTGTTGATCTGAAAACAAAGCTAGAATTAAAGATGCCGAGTGGTTATGATGCGATGCAAAAAGAACCGTGGCCTTCGACTCCAATTCTTGATCCAATTGTCAGAAAAAACCGCGACACGTTAATTTCCGTGATGGAAAAGAATGGCTTTAAAGTGTACCAGACAGAATGGTGGCATTTTGATTTTGTGGGCTGGGAAAGGTTTGACGTCATGAATATTGATTTTGTTGAGTTGGAAAAAATCAAGAGACGTTAATACCATATATGACACTTCCCAACCCTCCACGCCTCCTCTCCCTCGATTTTATGCGTGGGCTTATCATGATCTTTCTGGTGTTGGAAAGCACTCAACTTTATGAGCATTTATTAGAACTAAGTGAAGGAAGCAAAATCCATTTTATATTTTCTCAATTCTTTCATCATCCCTGGAATGGCTTGCGCTTTTGGGATTTGATCCAACCGGGCTTTATGTTTATGGCCGGCACTGCAATGGCTTACTCCCTTCATAGCCAACAACAAAAAGGAATGACCTGGCGGCAGTCTTTTTTAAAGACACTCAAACGTTCAGGATGGTTATTTTTTTGGGGCGTGTTGGACTATGCCGTTCGTCCTCAAAGTCTGTCCTTTGAATTATGGGATGTACTTACGCAATTATCATTTACCACGCTGGTGGCATTTTTGATTTACCGATGGAGCTATTCCTCACAAATTGTTTTTAGCATTGGGTTATTGATCCTTACGGAAATACTCTACCGGTACACGCGCATCCCTGGGTTTGATCAGCCTTTTGCCGACCAACATAATTTTGGAAACTACGTGGACTTACTGCTAATGAACAAGATAAATAGTGGCGGTTGGGTAGCCATCAATTGCATCCCCACGGCAGCACACACCATCTGGGGAGTGCTGGCCGGAAAATTATTGCTCACTCAAAAATTGGAAAACGAAAAAATGAAATGGCTGATGCTAACCGGTCTAGTCTGTTTGGCAATTGGCTATTCAATGGATATCTCAATCACTCCAATTATTAAACGGATAGCTACTAGTTCGTTTGTTTTTGCTTCCGGAGGATGGTGCCTGTTTGGATTGGGATTATCCTATTGGTGGATCGACATAAAAGATCACCGAAAGCATTTACAGTTTTTTACAATTGTCGGCATGAATTCATTATTCATTTATCTCTTCATTGAAATTGTGGCCAGTCGATGGTTCAATGGCTACATCGGTGCAATCACTAATGGGCTGATGGGAATAATCAACGTGCCAGCTAGTTTGATGGCCATCATCACTTCACTGGTAATCTTCACGCTCGAATGGAAAATGTGCCAGTTTCTATTTAAGCATGGAGTTTTCTTTAAGGTTTAGGCCAATACGCTGACTTACGTATCAAGGCGCATGACATAAGCTTTACAATTATTTCAATTAAGAATAAAAACGTAATTTGTCTTACCACTAAATTCTTATAAGCTGATGTCTATCCAGGAAGCACAAACCCAAGTCGATCAATGGATTAAAACCTATGGCGTTCGTTATTTCAATGAACTTACTAACCTGACAATTCTTACGGAAGAAGTTGGTGAGATGGCGCGCATTATCGCCAGACGCTATGGCGAGCAATCTGAAAAAGAATCTGACAAAAATAAAGATCTGGGTGATGAGATGGCCGATGTGCTGTGGGTACTGATTTGTTTGGCTAACCAAACCGGAGTAGATTTGACTAAGGCTTTTGAAAAAAATATCGAAAAGAAAACCCTTCGGGATAAAGATCGCCATCATCAAAATTCGAAATTAAAATGAAACGACTTCTGTTATTTCCAGCGTTGGCATTTCTTCTTTTTTCGTGTACAGAAAAAAAGCAGCCGGCTGACCAAATCATCATCGGGAAAATCTGGACCGCCAACCAACAACAACCGTGGGCACAAGCCTTGGCCATTCAAGGCGACACACTGGTGGCGATCGGAAGTGAAATTGAAATCATGAAATGGAAGGGAGACAAAACTGACCTTACCCGATTTGACACCGCACAATTGATCCTTCCAGGATTTATTGATACGCACACTCATTTTGTGGAAGCCGGGTTTGCCTTGTCGTCAGTGCAATTACGCGATGCCAAATCGAAAGAAGAATTTGTCCAACGCATCGGTGACTTCGCAATGACCCTCAAACCCGGCACCTGGATTATGGGGGGAAACTGGGACCACGAAAACTGGGGCGGTGAATTGCCCGATCGAAATTGGATTGACGCCATCACGCCAAACAACCCGGTTTGGGTTAACCGACTCGATGGCCACATGTCGTTGGCCAATAGTGCCGCCTTAAAAGCCGCAGGCATCAGCAACGATGTGAAGCAGGTTATTGGAGGTGCTATTGTTAAAGATAGAACGGGGCGCGTGACCGGAATCTTCAAAGACAACGCCACAGACCTGATCAACAAGGCGGTGCCGGCACCTTCTGAAGAATCGGAGGATAACGCGCTACAGGCGGCCATGGATTATCTGGCTGAACATGGCGTGACCAGTGCGCATAGCATGTATGGCTTTAATTCTTCTTTCGAAAGGGCACACGCTGCCAACAAAATGATCACCCGGGTTTATACAGGCATGCCACTCGACCTATGGAAGGAATTGAAGAATAAAATTGATACACAAGGCAGTGGAGATAAATGGTTAAAAATCGGTTGCCTAAAAGCATTTGTAGATGGTGCGCTAGGTTCACATACGGCTGCATTTTTTAAACCTTACAGCGACTCTCCAAAGGATTCAGGGTTCTTCATCACTTCAGAAGACAAATTGTATAAAGGAATTAAGTCGGCAGATTCAGCAGGGCTTCAGTTGATGGTTCATGCCATTGGCGATAAAGCCATCAACCGTCTATTGAATATTTTTGAAAAGGCAGAAAAAGAAAATGGAGAGCGAGACAGACGTTTCCGGATTGAACATTTGCAACACATTCAACCCTCAGATATCCCGCGACTAGCCAAGTTGGATGTTATCGCAAGTATGCAGCCTTATCATGCCATTGACGATGGCCGATGGGCAGAGAAAATTATTGGGAAAGAACGATGCAAAACCACGTATGCGTTTAGGTCTCTGATGGACGCCAATACAAAAGTTGTTTTTGGAAGTGATTGGCCTGTGGCTCCCGCTATTCCGCTTGAAGGAATTTATGCAGCCGTGACGCGCAGAACATTGGATGGCAAGAATCCGGAGGGATGGTTTTCAGAACAAAAGATTTCGGTGGAGCAGGCATTAAAGGCCTACACCATTGATGCTGCCTATTCTTCGTTCGATGAAAAAATTAAAGGCTCCCTGGAAAAAGGAAAACTTGCAGACCTGGTGGTGCTTGATCAAAATATTTTCACCATTGCTCCGGAAAAAATACGTGAGGTGAATGTAGTGAACACGTTGGTTGGTGGAAAAATGGTATACCAACGAAAATAATTCAGCTTGTATATGAATTACAGAATAGTTCGAAGTATCAATTACGCTAACAGCACTCCGTTTTTCAATCGAGGAATTACTTTGTACTGGTCTGGCGTGACACAGAATTCGATGTCTTTGCTGATATTCAAACGGCTCAACCGTTTCACATGAGAAGAGGAATCCAAGAATTTAACCATGTCTCCTTTAGCAAGATTGTATAAATGCTGTGCCGCTAATGGCGCATCGCAATCCCAACCAAGATAATCTTTCAGTTTTTCAACCACCGCTCCTGCAAACAACGTGTCTTCAAGGTTGACCCTCCCCTTCCAGCCCGCGCAAACAATGAGAATATTGTTTTCACCCAGAAGTAAATAGCGAACCACAGAAGACAAATTCAAGAAAGAACCAATAATCACTTCCTTTGCCCCTTTCGATTTCTCAATCGCGAGCGTGCCATTGGTTGTGGTAAAGGCCAGCTTTAGGCCACGCAAGTCTCCATCCATATATTCAAATGGAGAATTTCCTTTATCGAAACCATCTACTTTCTTTCCATCGCGCTCACCAGAAGTGACATAGCCTTTCGCTTTCATTCTTAAACATTCTTCCAGATTCGCGATTGGTGTAATGCTCTCCACACCATGTGCAAAAGCAGTGACCATGCACGAAGTTGCGCGAAGGATATCCACCACCACGATAGTGCGGTCTTCCAGATCGTATAAGTGCAAGAGTTCAGGGCTTAAGCAAACGTCAATTGTTTTCATAAAGTCTAAACTTAGATAGATATGATTTCCATGATGATCCGGATAGCTCTGATTTGCATAATGTTGAAACTATTTCATGTTTTTGGGTTGAATTTATAACAAAGAATCAAACAAATACCATCAATCAAAGTTCAGACTAATGGCATCTTGCTCACCACAGCCTTCAATGCCTTTCCCCTCACCTCAATAAAAATCTCTGATCCTGCGGATGCGTTAGGAGTAGTAACATAGCCCAAACCAATGCCAATGCTCAACACGGGGGATTGTGTTCCAGAGGTTACTTTGCCAATTACGTTTCCGGCTGCATCTTTGATCGGATAATCGTGACGAGGAATGCCTTTGTCGATCATCTTAAAGCCTACCAATTTACGGGTAACACCCGCTTCCTTTTGCATCTTTAGGTTTGCCGAATTGGTGAATTCCTTTGTGAACTTTGTGATCCAACCCAAACCGCCTTCGAGTGGAGAAGTGGTGTCATCAATATCATTCCCATAAAGACAGAAGCCCATCTCCAATCTCAACGTATCGCGCGCACCAAGGCCGATGGGTTTGATGTTCACACCCTTACCTGCCTCAAAAATGGCGTTCCACACTTTCTCTGCCGATGCTTTGCTTACATAAATTTCAAAACCGCCCGCTCCCGTATAGCCAGTGTTGCTCATCACCACATCTTGCACTTCGGCAAACTCACCGATTGCAAAGTGATAATATTTAATGGAAGACAAATCAGTCTTCGTTAGCTTCTGCAATATCCCAACCGCCTTCGGTCCTTGCACGGCAAACAAGCAAATGTCATCGGAGATGTTCTTCATCTCCACACCTTTACTATTGAATTTTGAAATCCAGTTCCAGTCTTTTTCAATGTTGGAGGCATTTACCACCAAGAGGTAATCATTGTCTTTGATTTTATAAACGATCAGGTCATCAACAATTCCGCCCGTTTCGTTCGGCAGACAGGAATATTGCGCTTGGCCGTCCACAAGTTTGCTCGCATCGTTGCTGGTTACACGTTGGATCAACTCCAGGGCGTTAGTTCCCTTTAAGGTAAATTCACCCATGTGGCTTACATCAAATACACCCACACCGTTGCGTACGGTCATGTGTTCTTCAATATCAGACGAATAGCGCACGGGCATGTTGTAACCGGCAAAGGGCACCATCTTGGCGCCAAGGTTCTCATGCACTGAGTTGAGTGTGACAAATTTCAATTCCATAAGGATAGTTTGATAAAGACTAAGTAATAAGATTTTTAAAAATGCGCTTTACTAGATTTTGAGTTGTCTTTTCAAGTTGACCAATTTTTAAGACCACAAGGTTCCTTTCAAGAGAAGCAATCTTGTGGATCCTAAGAACAGAGGGTAACTTTAATCCATATTGTTCCCAAAATTTTAGATTGATATCAAATGTAGATTGATACAGCTTACTTGTGATCCGGCAAACAATAATGTCTCCATCTTTGGTATTCCTGATGACAAAGGCAGGTCTTTTTTTGGAAGATAATCCATCAGTAAAAGGGAACTTCAGAAGAACAATATCGCCAAACTTAAGATCATCCATGTCAATAATGGTCGTAGACTGAATCAGTTTTAGCGTATCCTTTTAAAAATTCTTCTGTTGAAAGAAGCTGAAAGTCATCCTTTTCTTTTCCATTATCCTCAATCAATACAATAACCCTAACATCTTGGTTTTTGGAAGTATTGACTTGGTTTTGC
Source organism: Cytophagales bacterium (assembly GCA_027317105.1). Taxonomy (GTDB): domain Bacteria; phylum Bacteroidota; class Bacteroidia; order Cytophagales; family Cyclobacteriaceae; genus ELB16-189. The sequence goes on along the minus strand of DAHVFH010000174.1, from coordinate 24,668 downwards.
AGTTTCTTAGGAATGTCAATCCTATTGTTCTTCAGTTTGGTTCTAAACTCAACAGCTCTCATAGAACTAAATTTTGGTAAAGTTACAAATTAGTTTTAGACAGGCACATGATGGCTTACTTACAGTCTTTAAAATCAAAATTAGAGTAAGTCCAGAAATTATTTTCTGGGTAAATCAGGACAAGTCTGTTGGTAATTGCTGTCACCAATAAAATAATCCCATTCATCCTTAGTTAAATTGCGAGTTAAAAGTTTACAAAGTTCGTTTGCCATAATAGAAATATCCAAGGGATATACGTGGATAAAATTTTTTACGTTAGTTCTCTTTTCAGGATTGATTAGTTCACAAAGAATCTGGGAATTATCGGATGTGAATCCGAAGTTGACGATAGAATCTTTTTCTAAGAATGTCAGAGGTTGCTGGCTCATAATTTCCAAATTCCATATTCGTATCGAATTGTCACGACTTAAGGTTGCCAAAAGTTTCCCAGAAGGGCTAAACTTGATTTGCTCAATCGGTGAGGGTTGTAAGGATAATATCCATCTCAAATGTTCATTTTTAGCATCCGCTATTGTCATTTTCTTTTTTTTATCATCAATAGTTGATTTATTGGCTTCATCCATATTTCGCGGTAAATAACCATATCTCTTTAACGCGGATAGGAGAGCATTGTGGATAGTACTCCTTCTTGAGTAACCCTTTTGTTTAAAACTAAAATTATATGCTTGAAGTGCCAGTAATCCTGCTAGTTCCTTATCGTTTACTTCGGTCGATCTGTTGGCTATTTCATCAGCCGCCATTAGATATCTGTAACGCTCTGCCTCTCTACGAGCGATTTTAGCCATCTCCTCATTCTCCTTAGCTTCCTTCTTCAACTTTTGAGCGTCTTCTGCATTCAATTGAGCATGCACCGCTGAGAAGGATAAAAACAGTTTCAGAAAAACAAGGCAAATATTCTTTGTCATACTTTTTCAGTCTAAGTTCCTTCTTTATTTCTCCACACTAAAAAAACCGGGGTGTCCTACAATAAACTTTTTGAATGAATCATCGGGAAGCAGTTGCCGTAATTTGTTCAGCGAATCTTGCGCTTCCGTGTCAAAGCCGAGGGCTATGGATTCCAAAATATGTTGCTTTAAAATTTTTACCGAATTTGGTTTAGCCAACAAGCCATCGACTAACAACGAAAAATTCTTGAGTCTATCCGTTGAATCTTTAGCAAAAAATTGTGAGGCAGCTACCAAGCCTTCTTCAAATTGATTGTTAGCCTGCAGTAGGTATTCGTACTTTCCTCTTGCCATTTTTAGGTTTCCATTGTGCGCTGCCAGCAATGCCTCGGCATAGGTTTTCTCATTACGCGAAAGCGTGTTCTTCTCGCTCATTGTTTTCTGAACAAAAACCCAATCTTGGTTGGAGCAAGCGATCATAAAATTAAGTCGATCAAATTCGTTTCTTATTTTTCGATTATTGTATTCCCCCATTTGATGAAGTAAGAACAACGCTTTTCCCGGTTCGTCTAACGCAAACCATTTTTTTGCCCGATCGAGTTGGGCTTGCGCCCGAATAGCTGGATTGGAGATTGAGCTACTGAATTTCTTATAAGTGGCCGAATCGGATAGGGCAATCTTGTAACGACAGAAATAATACTTTTCCTCATCGGTCAGGTTCATCGCTTGGGTAGGATTACTCAATAAAACCTTCTTCATCATCGTTGCAAAAGCAACTGTGTTCGTGTTTTTTGCCCGACTTAAGCTATCCCAACTGCCAAAGGCCTGTGTAAGGCTATCCGATTCTTGTTGCGCGAGCGCCAGATAGTAAAGAGCGAAAGGCTGTTGCTTTTCCGCTGCAGTTTTTAAATAAGCCGTGGCGACCACAGGATTATTTTGTTCGAGCAACCAAAGGCCAATCAAAGAAAATAGTTTGCCGTCTCCGGCTAGGAATGCCGCCTCTCGAGCAACTTCCAATGCTTTCTTGACATGGCCATGAGCATATAACGCGTGTGCAGAGGCAATTAATAACTGCGTTTTGAAATTATCGTTCACTGGCTTCTGAGCTAATACCAATGAGCGATTAATTAATGCCGTATCGGAGTTTTCTTTTTGGTTGATGAAATAATTACAGAGTAAGGAAGTTTGGTAAATCGAAAGGGCTGAGTCAGGAATAAAATTGCCTTCGAATTTGATCGTCCTTTGCTGCACATTGGCCAGCGCTACCACGTTCACTTTTTTTCCACTTTGTTTTGCTTCATCGAACGAAATAAGGGTATCGACAGGCAAGTTGATTTTATACAAGGCCGCAGTTCCTAAATAATTAGTTTCGCCAACACTTTTGGTTTGACTCAAATTCTCAGTCTGCTGAAAAAAATAGAGCGCTGAATCAATGGACTTCAGTTTCAAAAATGAAAGGCCTGCCGCATTTTGAAGTTCCCCACTTTTTGGAAATTTTTTCTTGCCTTCGTCCAGTGTCAGGGCGGCTTCGAGCAAATCGCCATGATTGGCGAAGGCTTCACTGAGGTTGAGAAATACGGGGACACTCGGTGTCCAATCCTTAGAATTTTCGTATTCCTTTCGCTCTTTGAAAGATTCATATCGGGCTCGATATAGGCTTGCGAGCGCATAGTGCGCATGAAGATTTTGGTTTCTGAGCTGGACTGATTTTTGATAATAAACTTCTGCCGTGGCCACATCGCCTTGCGATAGGAACAGGTCAGCGTACGCATGATAATAGGAAGCCGCTGCCTGATTGACATAGGTTTTCCACGACACGCCCAAAGAAAGGACACCAAACGCGGCAATCACCGACATAATACGAAGCGTAAAATGGGGCATGATCTCCGGTTTGTAAAGTACCCTGTACACCGGTAAGTTCTTCACCAGCATCGGCCCAAAGTTGGCGATGACATAGAGGATAAAAATTATCCCCACGCCAAGGTGGACTGCCATGATCAGGTCTTCGAAGGCGTCTATCATCATATCGCTGGCCGAGGAAAAAAAATATCCCAGGGTGGCGAAAGCGGTAATCATCATGGAGAAGAAAAAGAAAATACCCAAAGGTTCGGAAGGGAGAATATGGTCATAAATAAAAATGCGTTGACGGAATCCCCATATGCCAAGTATGGCAGATATTGTCAAAATTAAAAATGCATTGACGGTAAAGAAATCCCAAGAGATCATGCCAATTTTCGAAGCAAACATCAGCGCCAGATTCACGAGGTAAACCAACACCAGTACCAAAAAGTGCTGTAAACTTTTTGACGACTTTTGGCTTTGGGTAGTGATGGTTACGAAGGCGGCAATGATTTCATGTGCCACCATCATAATGAATAATACAGTCAAAATCATCCCTGTGATCAACCCATTGACGGACACATGAAGAAAGGGAGCATGGGCTTTACTGAAAAAATTTACGATAAGCCCAACGGCTAAGGTCAAAACCAGAAAGCTCAAGATTCGCTGAATGAAAGAGGTATTTTTTTTCCAAGCATTTAAATAATAAGCAAGTCCGCCATAAAGAAAAACCAATCCAACCGCCACAGTTTTGTTGGTCAAACCAAAGACTTCCACCGCCTCAAGCCGAAGGCTGGCCAAGAACAAGATCACCAGGCCCATGCCGATTAAAAACCAAAAACGCGAGAGCGAAGAAATAATTGAGATAAAAAACACAAACGAAAGCGCGAGTGCAGTCAAAAAAAGGTCAGCGGCAAGCGCGTTGGGTTGCAATGGACTCCCAAAAATACTTTCAAAGATCACCTCGCTGTAAGCGGGAACCGCGACATTGATAAGCCCTATCGTGAAGCTATGGGTGGTGGACTCAACTTCTTGAACGTGCTGAAAATGTTCATAGGTAATCACCGGTGCGGGAGACACTGACCAACTTTGCCAGAAAAAAATTATTGTGAGCGAAACAAAAACTGCACAAAACCAGAAAATGACTTGATCCGTTTTGTGCCACGATTTCCAAAATTGAAAAGAAGGCATGAAGCTTTTACGAGTTAAAGGATAACGTTATTTGAAATGAAATTTATCTATTCCAAAACCTTGGGGACACGAAAGTAGTCTTGATCGCTTTTTGGTGCGTTTTTCAATGCCTCTTCATGATTCAAATGTGGCTTAGCCGCGTCCTCCCTCAGTGAATTGATTTCGTGACTCATTGAGGTAAGCGGCTCTATGCCTGCGGTATTTACTTCATTTAGTTTTTCTACAAAAGAAATAATGTTTTCCAAATCGGTTAACATTTTCTCCGAGTCCCCTTCATCGAACTCAAGCCGTGCCAAATGGGCAATTTTATTTAATCTGTCTTTATCTACTTTCATTTTGCTTTTGTAATTCCGTTGCAATGGTCGAATAAACGGTTTCCTTCAGGTTCTTAGTGTCCGCTAAGGTTAGCCCTTTAGTTTCGATTGGTTCGTGGAAAATTACTTTAACTTTTCCTCGAAATAACCGGATCGGGTGCTTGTCGGCCAAAATTATCCAATTGAAGGGAATGGTCACGGGTACAAGGGGAATTTGTTTTTCAATAGCCGCCCGAAAGGCCCCGTCCTTAAAAGGCCCCATTGTGGGCGGATGATCAGAAATAATTCCCCCTTCAGGATAAACGACAAGACTTTTACCTTCATCGATGGCCTTCATGGAGGCGATCATGCTGTTGCCCCGGCTCCGCATACTTTTACGATCCACGGTGATATGCAGCTTCCGATACATAAACCCAAACAGAGGCAATTTTTCCATGGAGTTCTTGCCCACAAAGATGGTGTTGATGGAATTTAGCCCCATCGTTGGGATATCCAAGTACGAAAAATGATTCGCACAAAAAATATAGGTTTTTTTAGGATCCAGTTTGGACCGACACTCCGCTTGATAAGGCAAGAAAACAAAAATGAACATTAGCTTCGCCCACCAGCGATTAAAAACACCGGTGAGTTTAAATTGGGATGGAAAAATAATGGGAATTAATAAAAACGGAAGCAACAGTAGGAAAACCAGAGAAAACACAAAAAACCCATAAGCTGTGTGGATAGCTCTTAAAAATTTCATGCTATTGGGTTATGGAAACTTTTCAATCAACCTGACAAATTCAAATCATTATGAACAAAGAAATTGACACGATGATTTTCATCACCCAAAGATAATTATTTTTAATGGCTACTGCTTTCATTTAGGAATCAAAATCAATTCCGTCTCCCTTCCATCGATATATCGAAATCCGGTTTCATCAAAGAAGCCATCTTCTTCAAGCATAATGCGAATATCCTTTTTCCATTCCGGCACGGTCACTGTTGCATTCAACTCGATGGAGTAAGCCGTGTTCCAATGCATTGGGTATTCACCGGTGAATGGAACTCCATTCTGCTTATCCCACATGCCGATATTGGTTCCTGCTGCATGACCGTGGTACCCGATGGGGTGCGTATAAATGGAGGGCGTAATCCCCTGGTCGATGGCTTGCTTTCGCGAATCAGCCAGAATTTGATTTCCCGTTTTCCCCACTTTAAAATTCCCAGTAAGGATATCTTGCAATTTGTTCCCTCTTTTTAGCGCTTCTTTCAAAAAATCAGGCGCATCGATTTCACCTGGCTTCAATACATAAGCGTGCTGTTGAGTGTCGGTATTGAAGCGCAAGTAGGTGATGCCAAAATCAACGTGAAGCAAATCACCAGGAACAATAACAATGGAATCATCATTGCCCATTCGCTGGATCTCAACCGAAGGATGAAACCAGGTATCCAACTTCAGTGCCTTGATTTTTTCGCGGTACCACCAAACGACATCCTCGGAGGTAGTGACGCCCGGTTGAATCACTTGATTAGAAAAGCCTTCTGCAATAATTTCATGAGCGATGTGGCAAATCTGGGGATAAATGACCATTTCTTTTTCAGAACGGGTTTCCAACCAACTTACGGCAAGAGGTTCGGCAGAGACAACATTCTTTTGAATAGCTTTTGGTAAAGATTTTAGTAGCATCTGGTAATCATTAGCAGAAAGACCATCGGCATGACCGTAACTTGGTGAATTGTTAACGCTAATTTTCTTGGGATTTCTTTCTTCAATAATTTTTCCCAATTGTGCCCATTGGTCAGGTTGCTTTTCTGGATCCCAGGCGCGCTTAAATATTTTTCCCACATCATAGCGAGCCACGGCCAGGTATTCCACTTCCTTATCAGCACCCTTATCAAACACTACCAGCATCGTGGTTCTTCTTGCGGCCATCCAGGTGGCGGGCAACATAGTTTTGATTACAGGATCTTCATTGTACTCTCGGGAAATAATCACCCACATATCGAAACCTTCCCTTCGCATCAATTTAGGAAGGAGGTTTTTTAAACGGTCGTCAAGCAGTTCATCGATCACCTTAGCCTGATCACGTTGAGAGAGAATCAGCGGGTATTGGGCTTCTGCCCGATAGAAAACAAGTAGTAAAAGAAAAATAGAGAAACGTTTCATTTTTTCAAAAATTTAATAGTTAAAATTAATTTTTCAAACTCAAAATACACCTTTCGTTTTTTAGAATTTCTTTGGCATGAGCCACCTCAACCGAAGACTTGGCATCATCCATCTCTTCACGAACTCGTTCTCTGATCTCCTTTACCCATAAAGCTTCTATGAATCGTTTAACGTCTTCCTCATTTTCTAAAATCAATTTCGGGACCTGTGTGGGTTTATTGTCATCCCCCTTGGCCACCATCGTAAAGTAACAGGAGTTCGTATGTACAACCTTGCCAGTCCGTACGTTCTCTGATTCCACCCGTATTCCCACCATCAGCGAAGTTCGCCCTACGTAATTGACAGACGCTTTCAGTGATACCAATTCACCTGCCTCCACGGGTTTCAAAAACTCAACCTTATCAACCGACACGGTTACACAATAGGTTCCGGCATGTTTACTGGCACAGGCGTAGGCCACCTTGTCCATCAGCGACAAGAGTATGCCTCCATGAATCTTCCCACCAAAATTAGCGTAAGAAGGAATCATCAATTCAGTAATGGTGGTTTGTGAATTTTTTACCGGCTTTGCTTCCATGAGTTAAAAATTTTACAAAAGATAAGAAAGAAACGTTAATCGCAATACGTAAATAATTTATAGCACTTCTTAGGCAATAAAAATCAATTTGAAGACTGTTTCAATCTCAAGCTCATCCGATTAAACCGTAACACCATCGCGGTTGCCGTAAGGGTAAGGCCAATAAGCAGGCCCATCCAGATTCCGGTAGCTCCCCAATTCAATTTGAACGCCAACACGTAACCCAAGGGAAGCCCAATGATCCAGTAGGCAATAAAAATAAAAAAGGAAGGGATTTTTACGTCATGCAGACCGCGCAAGGCGCCTAGGCAAACCACTTGCACCCCATCACTCAATTGGAAGAACCCCGCAATAACAAGTAACGAGGAGGCGATGGAAATCACTTCTGGGTCGTGGAGATACAAGGTTGGCAAGAAATTTCTGCCACCGACAAAAAGTATCCCCCACAAAAACATAATAGCCATGGCTAATGAAAGCAGTACAAACGCTACCGTCCGCAAGGTGGCATAGTCCTTTTTACCCAGTTCGTTGCTTACCCGAATGGTAGCCGCTGCGGCCAACCCGGAGGTGGTCATGTAACTGATAGTAGCAAGGTTGATGGCAATTTGATGAGCGGCCAATGTTTTGGCTCCCAGCCAGCCCATCATCACAGCCGACATATCAAACGCGGCTACTTCAAAAATAAATTGTGCTCCTGCCGGTAAACCGATGTGCAACATTTTGCTTAACAATGCATGGGAATAGTTACCGATTGAAAAACCAGGTCTGAATTGCTCAAAACGAGGCGCATAGTAAACGTAAAAAGCTATTCCAGCTACCATAATAATGCGCGAAACTAATGTGGCCCACCCGGCACCAACTAAACCCATGGCTGGTATGCCGAGACCACCAAAGATTAAAAGGTAGTTCAATGGAATGTGGATGATGTTGCTACCTATCACGGCCACCATAGCAATTCGCGTAAGCGACAACCCCTCCGTGAATTGACGGAACGTTTGAAAAATTAAGGTGGGAATAATAGAAAAAGTAATGATGCTGAGATAAGGAACAGCTTCATCTACTACAGCTTCTGGTTGGTCAATGTGGTACAGTATATTTTTTGCAACCATCACCACCGCCACCAAAATAACACTGTTGATAATATTTATAGCCAACCCGTGTTTCAATATCTCGCTTCCTTTCCGGGCATCATTTTCTCCGTGCGCAGCCGCCACAAAAGGCGTGATGGCATACGATACACCTATACCAAAGAGTAGAATCACATTAAACGCCACGTTGGCCAGTGAAGAAGCCGCGAGCGGCACAGCGCCCACATGCCCGACCATCAGGCTATCAACCACGCCCATCATCACATGACCCAGTTGACTGAGCATAACAGGCACAGCTAAACTAAGGCTTGCGGAAATATGGGAGTTGTATTTTTGGAAATTCATTTCGACCGAAAGATAAGATATACTTATCCTTTTATATCGAATGCAAAATTCCTCTCTGCAAATTCAAACGTCTTCAAATCATAATCCCGTTCTGTGAATTCCACTTTATTATCATAATCAACAGTTACTACCGTAGAGCAGCGCGTACCGTAGTTTGGGCTTTTAATAAACATCGATGAAAGCATTCGCTCCCGCTCCAGACCAACACCTGTATCGGGGAGCTGATCATCGGGCGGTTGGTGGCTATCGTTAAGTCCGTTTAATAAATTAGTCGCATTAATCTTATCGGCTGCTAACAAATAATCCATTTTTTTCTTTCCACCCTTCACTTTAGGCCAGGGTGTATCGAGCAAGGCATTGCTTAATCCATAAAATCCGTTTTGCAGTTTGGTAACGCCATCCTTATAGTTGGAGAGGTAAAACAATTCTTCGGCATCACCTACAATCAAATTGAATCCATTGTACTTGTTTTTATTTTTCTCAATGGCATGCAAATATTTTTTAGGCGCCTCCTCCGACAACAAAAAATCAGTAACCAAATGGCCTCGCGAAGGCGCTTTGGATTTTATATTTTTTAGATCGCGATAATTGGTGATCATCGCGATGCGCCCATTTTTATTCATGGCCATCCAAGTGCCACAAGTACCATCGGGCTTCATGGCTTCCAAATCTCTCCCTCCAACAATTTCAGGATGATCTTTCCAAAATTCTGCTAGTGCCGTTTTGCGGGCATAAAACTCATCACGGTTTGCCGCCACAATCAATTTGTAGTTAGGATGTTGATGAATTGAAATAAAGATCAAGCACATGGTAAGAACTGCTAAACGTTTCCTAAAACTAAGTCATTATGGCTATTTTAAAAATAGCGCAGGATGCTTCTCTTCAAAATCAGTGGCTTGTTGAATCCGATAAGCCGCTTCTAAAAGTGGCCCTTCATCATACAAATTCCCAATGAGCGTAATGGAAGTGGGGTGACCTTTGAAATCAAAACCATTGGGGAAACAAATGGCCGGATGACCTGTAAGATTGGTTGCCAATGAAACATTTTTACCATTCGTAGGCGATACAATAAAATCGTAATCTTTGATCATGGCATTAAATTTTTCAATCAATACTTTTCGATGACGGTTTGCCTGCAAATACTCAACTGCCGAAATAAATCTTGCCTGGCGCAATGAATTGGCGCGCGACTCTTTAGTCTGCTCCGACAAAAGTCGATCCTTATGCTCACGCACAAGTTCATCGAAAAAAGCGCCAGCTTCTGAACGAAGGATAATATCAAATGCATCATAAGGAATTGAATCAGGCATGACAACCTCATGCAATTCGGCTCCAAGGTTTCTTAATACAACTAAACTTAGGGAGTCATTGACCTTAACTTTCGTAGTGTCTTTTTTATTAAACAATTTTTTAAAGTAGCCAACTTTATAGCCTTTCAAATCAATGGGTGGATTGAATGAAAAAGGATAGTCCACAGCTGAACGGTCTTTGTCATTTGCATTTTTTCCTTTGATCACATTAAAAACAATCGCGCAGTCCTGAGCCGTTCGACAGATCGGTCCAGCTTTATCCATCGACCACGATAACGTCATGCATCCCTCGCGGCTTACACTCCCAAAAGTGGGACGTAGGCCTGTTGCTCCACAACGTGATGAAGGCGCGATGATCGAACCTAATGTTTCCGTGCCAATGGCAAAGGCTACCAAGCCAGCAGCAGTAGCAGAAGCGGATCCGGCAGAAGAACCACTGGCGCCTTGCTTCAAATCCCAGGGATTTTTAGTTTTTCCCCCAAACCAAACGTCACCCCTCGCCAACGCGCCAGAAGTAAGTTTGGCCAGCAATACGGCTCCAGCGTCTTCCAATCTCTTTGCTACGGTGGCCTTTTCATCAATGATTTGATTTTGATACGGTTCTGCACCCCAAGTTGTTTTATAGCCCGGTACAGCAAACAAGTCTTTTATTCCATAAGGGATTCCGTGCAAAACACCTTTGTACTCGCCTCGTGCTATCTCTTCATCTGCTTTTGCCGCTTGCTTCAAGGCCAATTCTTCGGTAAGGGTAATTACCGCACTCAAAGTATCCTTGAATTTTTTCAATCGCGCTAAATAAATTTTAGTCAGCCTCGTTGAAGAAATCTTTTTTGATTTAATCAATACGCTCAACTCAGCCACTGAAAGAAACGCTATTTTTTCATCGCTAGAAGGCAATGTAACATCATCCAAAATTTTCCAGTTGGATCCTGCCGATCGAACATTAGCGTGAAACCTTTCAGGACGCGGATCAAAGTAAAGTGCCGGGCCGATGTCATAAGAAAGTTTAGTTTTCCGCATACTGTCGTATCCCTTGCGGTTGCGAGCCAGATAATTGCGCATGGTATCAATCTCGCTTTTGGAGAACTCAAGGTCAATTAATTTCTGACTGGCTTTTACATCACTCTTTCTGATTTTCTTAGAGTGAGCACATTGCGTAAGAAGAAGAACTAAAAGGGCTAATAAAAAATAATTTCGCATGACGCAATTCATTCAATTTAATCTTGACAAAAAACTGGAACGCAAGAGGCACTTGTACACTACTATAGGCATTTACTAAATTCTTTCTACGCCTAGCCCTGGCTTACCTGAACAAAACATCACACCATCTTTCAAAATAAATCCACCTTTCACCACATCGCGAGCTAAATCTAGGCTGCCATCAAGATCAATGTATTTGGTATTGGCACAAGCAAAAGCGGTATGCAAGGCGGCAGTAATACTCACAATACTTTCGTCATTACAGCCCCAGAAAAGTTCGACATCCTCCTGTGCAGCAATGTCTGCAATCTTCAATGCCTGGCTGATTCCACCACACTTCATTAGTTTGATATTAAAGATGCCCGTGGCCAAAGGCGGTTTTACCAATTCCATTGCACTCTTTGAGGTGAGCAATGATTCATCTGCCGCAATAATATTACGGAGGTGTGCAGGAAGGTTTTTAGTTGCTTCGATCTCCTTAGCAGGAAGTGGCTGTTCGATAAGTTCAATAGTAAGGTGTTTGGTTTTCTCGTAAAACTCAATGGTCTTCTCTGGTGTATAGCCTTGGTTCGCATCTATGCGTATCACGAATTTGTTTCCGAATTTTTCTCGCAATTTTACCATGCGCTCAATATCTTCATTCAAGTCGATACCCAATTTCACTTTTAGTACTTTAAATCCACGCTCACCATATTCTTGCGCTTCTTTTAAGGTCTCTTCTACATTCTTAATCCCAATGGTGTTAGAGGTTGGCAGCGAATGAATCTTTTGTCCTAAATATTTTACTAAAGGGATATTCAGGAATTTAGTGAACGCATCGTAGAGGGCGATGTCCAGCGCTGCCCGCGCAGCCGGATTCTTCGGAAATTTTTGCCACACCTCGAACGTCAATTGGTTCAATTCCCTAATATCGCGCCCTGCCAAAAAAGAAATGTTATTTTCATGCAACGCATCCGCACACGATTTAAAATTTTCGCCCGTTACATATTCACTTGGGTTGCCCGCACCAATGCCGGTAATATCGTTATCAAGCGTAATCTCAACGAATGCATTATTCACTTCATCCACTGTTTTAAAAGCAATGGTATAAGGCTTGGTATTTCCAAGATCAGCAGTCCAGGATTTAATGGATTTAATTTTCATAAATAAGTAGTAAGTATCAAGTCTTTAGTAGAAAGTAAAGGACAAATTTTTTTTGCGTCTTACTTGCGTTTAAAATTTTTTATCATTTTTTCGAAAATAGGCACCAATTTCTCCACGCCATCTTCGAGGGGAAGAATGGTGGCAATGCCGAGTTCTTTTTCTTTTGCCTCTGCCCATTCGCGCGCATCCGCTTCTTTCATTTTCATCGTGTTCACGGTAAGGGCAACCGTAGGAGCACCATAGGTTTTTATTAACGCGATTTCATCTTTCACCTCAGGGATATTGTCCTTATAACTTTCCATCCCTTTATATTTTTTCCTTGAGGGATTATGTTGCAAAACAACCGCATCGGCCTCCGCGCTGATAATCCACTCAGTACCTGCCGGACCACTCGGGTTCCGCAAGCTGGATTGCCCCTCGATGAAAATAATATCAGGTTTGGCTTCTTTCCAGCATTGCACGATGGCGTGTTCCATTTCGCCTGAAATAAAATCATTCAGCGTGCTGTCAAAAATGAAACCGAATTTCGCCCCTTGCATCCATCCGGTTTGTCCGGTGTAGATCATCTCCGCTTTGTAGCCGGCTTTCTGCATGGCCTGAACCAAAAAACGGGTAGTCGTGCGTTTGCCCAAGGCGCAATCTGTTCCCAATACAGCTATCTTAGGGCAACGAACACTACTGATCTCACCCGACCAAAAATGTAAGTCTTTGAATTTCTTCGGCTTCCGTACGTCAATGATTTTTACCTTCTTCTTTTTTGCCAAAGCCACTAAGTCCGCATGATCGGAAACATAATCATGAAGGCCATTAACAATACTGTAGCCAAGCGAGATCGCTTCACGCAACATCACTTGTAGCTCTTTTGGCAACACGCCACCTTTTGTGGCCACACCAATGATGCAATAGTTGGCTTTCTTCTTCGATTGCTTTCCAAAGTCTTTCAACGAAGCGTATACCGGAATGTTCCGTTTTCTTCCATCCAAAACCTCTCCGGCATCTTTACCGGGATATTTCTTATCGATTACGCCAAGGATCGTGAACCGCTCGGTTCCTCGAATCAGTCCGTGGGCAGTCTTTGCGTTGTCGGTATCCAAAAAACTTGCCGTGATAACAATGGCATTACTCTTTACCATAGGTTAATATTAAAGCGTGAAAATTGGTTGAAATTCAGTTATCGAACAACAGCTTATTGATCGTAGGTCAATTTAAATTCGGATAGATCAGGTTTGTATTTCCGTTTGCGCTTCTTTTCGTAGTGGTAAATGGTTCTGCCAAGGTTGCGCATAAACGGATAGCCCAAGGTTTGGTAGGCGTAGATGCCGTCATTATAAATGCCGTTGATATTGGTGTTAATGACGGCCGAAAGCATAAATTCAATATTGTTTTTAAAGTCGACAAAATAAACATTGTCAATCATGTAACCGTAGGCGTCTCCCACTTTATTGAATATTCTCATCGTGGTTGGCGCCTGCCTCTTAGTTTTACCAAAATAGAGGAATTTGCAATACGCGTCACGATAGGCTTTGTCTTTTGAATAGGTTGGAAATTTCGCTTCCCGCGGCCATTGCGACATATACTGCATCACAAACTTCCGGTCGGCCTCAGGGATATTAAAACGCTTCTTTTTATCAACAGCTTGGGGGAATAAAATCGCTTTTAATATTTCTTGCTGTTCATGGAGGGAATAGGAATTTTTATAGGTAAAATCGAAGGGTTGATTGATCATTTGCGTACCGTTTTTTAGATACCCATTTCCTTGAAAAACAAGACGTGGAGGTTTGATGGAATCCAGGTTTACCAACATAGGCTGACTGAAAATAATTGAATCATTTTTTTCAAAACGTACTGCTTCGGTATGTCGGTTTTCATCCGGTTTCAAGGGGCGTTCCAAGCGATGAAGAATTCGAATATTATAACCCTTGTTTTTTAAAATCGTATTTGCTGCTTCCTGCCCCATGAATTCATACAGCCGGTTGTAGGCATCATTATCACTGACCAGCAAAATCTTCTTTACATAATGGGCTATGGACGGCAACCCGCTTTGGGAAGTAGAATCCTTTCTTACCGATACCTGGCCGGAGTAAACACTGTCATGAAACATTGGGGTGAATTTGTCCAGCCCTTGGATTTGCAAGTGGTTTATTTTTTCCAAGGCCAACAAAACCATCGGCAGCTTCACCGTGCTGGCCGGATAAAAGTATTTGGTGGAATCCATGTTAAAATAAAACGAACGGAAATAAGGTTGATTTAAGGAATCGCGATTGATTTGCGTGTAGATAATTTGGACTTCAAGTGAATCGCTGTTTTTCAAAATCTGACGAAACTGCGAAGGGCGACCTTTCATCATATTCTCCACCAAAAATTGATTTTCTTTCAGGCGAGGAGAACATACGGTAACCGCCCATCCCAATATCAGAAGCCCTATAATTTTTTTCATTATTCACAAAGTAACTTCATGTACCTTTGATTTTTTGAAGTTAAGTAAACTTTATTTTGACCATGGTGAGGAACTGCTGGATTGTATTTTTCTTGTTTGTCATGTTGACTTCTGTTGCCCAGGATTTGAAGAGAGCCCGTTGGGTTGACAGTGTTTTCACCACCATGGACCGCGAGGAAAAGATAGGGCAGCTTTTTTTAGTGAATACCTCTTCTTACGATGCAAACGATCAACTTCAAAAGTTGATAAGCCTCGCAAAGGAGGGAAAAATTTCCGGAGTGATCTTCGGCCATAGTGGCCCGAATGGTTACGCAAAGTTGATCAACCAATTACAAAACGAGGCAAATATTCCTTTGCTTGTGGCCGCAGGGGTATTAAATGGTCTTTCTGAAACGTTTGACAGCACTACCCATTTTTTCGATAAAACCGTTCTCTTTGCTATTGCCAATGACAGTTTACGCATCCGGTTGGATCAAGAAATAATTCGTCAAAAAAAAATATTCAATATTGATTTTCAATTTGCTACTCACCCTGATTCTATGGGAAGCCTTAAGGTGGTGGATGTTCTGAAATTAACGATCAACCCCAAACTCAAAAAAAATACAGAAGATAATCCCTTGTTAACCGTAGACAACTTCCTGCTGATTGAACCTGAGCATATCGATGTGGCCATCAAAGTAATTTCGAGAAAGACCAAGAAGGACAAAGTGCTGGCAAATCAGCTTGACCAATTTGTAAAAAAAATACTCTTTTCAAAATATGATGTAGGGCTAACCGCCAAAAAATTAATCAACACCGACAATCTTTTTAAGCGGCTTCATGAACCTGAAGAGCGTTTGCTCATGGAGCAATTGGCCGAAGCAGCCATCACTGTGGTGAAAGACAAATCTGCCATCGTTCCGATTCAAAAACTTGATTCTTTAAATTTTGCCTCCATCAGTATTGGGGATGATAGACACAACACGTTCACGCATTATCTCTCTAAATATGCGGACATTCACCACTTCTCGATGAAATCAGAAAATGATACTACGGGAATTTTGGCTCAATTAAAGTCGAAGGAAATGATTATTGTGGGTTTATTCCCCTCTTCTTTACCCTGGATAAAAAACATGGCAGGCATGATAAACGCACTGTCTCTGACACACCAAGTCGTTGTCTGTGATTTTGGCAATTCAAAGCAACTCAGCTTATTTGAAAATGTCCAAGTCTTAATCGCTGGCTATTCGGATGGGCCCAGTATTCAAAAAGCAACTGCTGAAATTATTTTCGGTGGTATGGGGGCACGAGGAAAACTGCCCTTCGCCATTTCTGATTCTTTGCTGGCCGGAACGAGTATCAAGACTAAATCAACAGGACGATTTACCTATGCCGTACCTGAAGAAGCGGGCATGGATAGTTTTATTCTCGAAAAAATCGAGCCCATTGCCAACGAGGCCATCGCCATCGGAGCCACACCTGGTTGCCATGTGTTGGTGGCCAGAAACGGAAAAATAATCTATGAAAAATCGTTCGGCTGGCTTACCTACGAAAAGAAAATCCCGGTAACGGACCAAACCATTTACGACCTTGCCTCGGTGACAAAAGTATCGGCTACCCTACAGGGCGTGATGTATCTCCAGGAGAAAGGCCTGATCGATATTAACAAAAAAGCTTCCGTTTACCTGCCGGAATTAAAAAAATCCAATAAGGAAGACTTCATTATCAAAGATATAATTACCCACCAGGCGGGGCTTTGGCCTTTCCTTCCCTTTTGGGCTGAGACGGTAAAAGATTCTTCTTTATTTAAGAAGTATTATAGCCATAGCACCAGCGCAGAATATCCCTTTCCGGTGGCCGACAATTTGTTTGCGGCAAAATTTATGAAGGACTCTTTGTGGCATTGGATCATCAAAGCTAAGGTGCGCGAAAAACCTTATCGCTCCGTATTTGATTACCGATACAGCGACATGGGTTTTTACATTATGCAACACCTGAATGAAAAACTTTTAGGCCAGCCGCAGGAAGAATTTTTGCAATCCAAAATTTACAAACCATTAGGGGCGACTACAACAGGCTATCTGCCGCTACGGAAATTTCCTGCCGACCAAATTGCACCAACCGAAAAGGACACCTTGTTTCGTAAAAGTCTCCTGATCGGCTACGTACACGATCAGGGAGCTGCTATGCATGGCGGAATAGCGGGTCATGCCGGACTTTTCAGCGATGCCAACGATTTGGCCAAACTTGGCCAGATGTGGCTAAACAAAGGAACCTACGGTGGCATTCAATATTTTAAGCCAGAAACCATCGAGCTTTTTACCGCCAAACAATATGAAAACAGCAGACGCGGCTTGGGTTGGGACAAATCCGTAATTAATGATCCAAACGGCCCAACTACTATGTATGCCTCCTCGAAAACATTTGGTCATACAGGCTTCACCGGCACGTGCATCTGGATTGACCCCGAATTTAATCTGGTGTATGTATTTCTCTCCAATCGGGTAAATCCAGACATGAACAATACCAAACTATTATCGGCCAATATCCGGCCCCGTATCCAGGAGGTTATTTATCAATCCATTTTTGACTATTGTAAAAAACACCCTTCTTTTGAAACCAAATGATCGTAAATCGAGTTAAGGAACAAAAATCCAAAATCAGTGGAAAAAATGAAAATAGGCATTGTTTGTTACCCAACCTTTGGTGGTAGTGGTGTTGTCGCTACAGAGCTTGGAAAAGCATTAGCCAAAAAAGGCCATCCAGTTCACTTTATTACCTATAATCAACCTACTCGTCTTGATTTTTTAAGCGAAAATTTATATTACCATGAAGTGGAGTTTCGTTCTTATCCGCTTTTTGAATATCCTCCTTATGAGTTGGCTTTGGCCAGCAAAATGGTAAGCGTGGTGAAAAATGAAAAGCTTGATTTACTTCATGTTCATTACGCTATTCCTCATGCTTCGGCTGCCTATATGGCCAAGCAAATTTTAAAAAGTCAGGGGGTTTATATTCCGGTTATTACAACGCTTCACGGCACCGACATTACCTTGGTAGGGCGTGATGCCTCCTATGAACCTGTGGTAACTTTCAGCATTAATCAATCGGATGGCGTTACTTCCGTTTCAAAGGATTTGAAAAAAGAGACGTACGAATTTTTTGATATCCACAATCACATTGAGGTTATTCCCAACTTTATTGACCTGGAAAAGTTCAAAAAGCTAAAGAAAGATCACTTCAAGAAAGCCATTTGCCCAAATGACGAGTCGCTAGTGGTGCACACATCTAATTTTAGAAAGGTTAAAAGAGTGGCTGATGTCATAACGGTATTTAACAATATCCGAAAAGAGATTCCCGCTAAACTATTGATGATTGGCGATGGCCCTGAAAGAAACCATGCGGAAGAGCAGTGCCGCGAATTGGGAGTCGTTGAGGATGTGCGGTTCTTAGGCAAACTCGAAGCCGTAGAAGAAGTGTTATCGGTTGCCGACTTATTTTTGATGCCTTCTGAAAAGGAGAGCTTTGGCTTAGCCGCTTTGGAAGCTATGGCCTGTGAAATCCCAGTGGTGAGCTCTAATGTTGGAGGAATACCAGAATTACAAATTCAAGGAGTAACGGGCTTTATGAGCAACGTGGGGGATGTAGAGGATATGACACGAAAGGCTCTCTTTATCCTTGACAAGGATAACCTTCCCCAGTTTAAGGCCAATGCATTGACGCGAGCCAAAGAATTTGACATCACTAATATTCTGCCCCTGTATGAAAATTATTACCGACAAATTTTGGAAAAAACCAGTTTAAAAGAGCCGGTTTAAACCATTTTTGGTTTGTGTAGTCTGTATTTCAAATTAAATTTGCAAAGCAGTATTTTTAGCTATGGAAGATCAAATCAAACCCAAAAATCAGGGAACTAAACGATTATTTAAAAATCCTGTGCTGGAAAAGTTAACCCGCACACACATCTCCATACCCTTATCTATTTTCTTTTCTTATGCAATAGCTTTGCTTTATTGGAGTGTCACGCATACCACTTTATCCATGGCTATGACGATAAGCATGTTTTTTATTGGCATGATTTCCTGGACTTTTATAGAATACCTAGTCCACCGATACGTGTTTCACATGGGGGCAGAATCAGAAAAACGAGCCAAACTTCAATACACCCTTCACGGGGTTCATCACGAGTTTCCGAAAGACAAAGAACGGCTGGCCATGCCACCCATTGTAAGCATTACGATTGCTACCCTGCTATTGTTTTTCTTTCGGATGATTTTAGGAGACTTCGTATTCTCTTTTTTGCCAGGTTTTTTGGTGGGTTATGCCTCCTACTTGTCTGTTCATTTTATGATCCATTCGTTTCAGCCTCCTAAAAATTTCTTTAAGATTATATGGATTAATCACAGCATCCATCACTATAAAAACGGGGACGGTGTATATGGTGTGTCTTCTCCCCTTTGGGATTATGTTTTCGGGACAATGAAAAATTAGTGTTTCAATTAGGAACGAATTCAAAGCAAAAAAGCCACGGACGTGGCTTGGCAAATAGCAGAAAGTAGACACTTCAGATCTTGGTCTCTTTTACTGGCTTTTGAACCGGTGCTTTTGAATAAGTGGGACACATGTAGGTTGAACATGCCGAAGCCAAAACGGCTACAACCAAGATCAAAACAACCACAGACTTTTTCATCGTTTTTTTAATTTTTTATTACCACAAAAATAAAACCTTTTTTTTCAGCAATTTCTTAAAAACGCCAAAAATCTTACTTAAGTTTCTTTCACGTAATAAATGTTTTGGAAGCGATAAGCACTTAAATTTCGCGTTTCTTGAACATAATCAGCAGATATTTGGTTTATCTTGGACAAATAACTTATGCTAGGCCATCGATTTTCAAAATATAGTCCACCTCCTCAAGACGGTAAATCCGATTTTGAGAAGCTTTTGAAGGTTTTCATGCAATTGCTGCTGATTACCGCTGGCGATGTTTCAGAAGCACTGCAATGGCTAACCGAGGTGGACAAACAATACGGCCTTTCCAGTAAAAATTACGGCATTGGTGATTTCATTGAAGACTTGAAGAAAAATGGTTACATTACTGATAAAGGACCTGATGGCCAATTTAAACTCAAGCCTAAAAGTGAACAAAATCTGCGTCAATCAGCGCTGGAAGAGATTTTCGGAAAATTAAAAAAATCGAAATCGGGAGGGCATCAAACACATCATAATGGAAGGGGTGATGAACCCACTACGGATAGACGCGATTATGAATTTGGAGATACCCTGGAGCAGATTTCCATGACTGATTCCTTGCGCAATGCGCAAGTAAACCACGGTCTGGATGATTTTTTCATGACCGAAGATGATTTGGAAGTCATGGAAAATGAATTTAAGGCTCAAACTTCTACCGTATTGATGATTGATATTTCTCATAGCATGATTTTATACGGGGAAGATCGGATCACACCTGCTAAAAAAGTAGCCATGGCCTTGTCAGAATTGATCACCACGAAATATCCTAAAGACACGCTTGACATTTTGGTTTTTGGCGATGACGCCCATCAAATCGAAATCAAAGACCTGCCTTATCTGCAAGTGGGGCCTTATCATACCAATACCGTTGCAGGCCTGGAGCTGGCGATGGGTATTTTGCGCAGGAAGAAAAACAGCAACAAACAAATCTTCATGATCACCGATGGCAAGCCAACGTGCATCAAACAAGGAATTAAGTACTATAAAAACAGTTTTGGTCTCGATCAAAAGATCCTAACCAAAACGCTTGATCTCGCTGTGCAGCTCAGAAAAATAAAAATCCCTGTTACAACCTTTATGATTGCCACCGATCCTTACCTCAAAGCATTTGTGCGTGAGTTTACCAAAGCCAACAACGGCAATGCTTATTACAGCAGCCTGCAGGGATTGGGCAACTTGGTGTTTGAAGATTTTAAAAAGAATAGGACGAAGAACTTGTAATGAACGTTAATGGTTATCCGTTATTAGTAAACAATGACGGACACGATTAACAGATAACTAACTATGGACAACCACCAACGATGAACAAACCCAAGACCCTTGGCCAACTCAAAGCTTCCGGCTACCAATTCAAAACCGTCAAAGACGAATTGCGAGCAAACCTGATCAGTAAATTAAAAAACAAGGAGAATGTTTTTGAAGGAATCTGGGGCTACGAAGAAACTGTAATTCCTGATTTAGAAAGAGCGATCCTTGCCGGCCATGATATTAATTTGTTGGGTTTAAGAGGCCAGGCAAAAACACGGCTTGCCCGGCTGATGGTGCATTTACTTGATGAGTATGTCCCAGTAATTGAGGGCTCTGAATTAAATGATGATCCCTTAAATCCAATTTCACGGTTTGGAATGGATAAAGTAAACGAGCTTGGCGATAATACGCCTATCACCTGGCTGCATCGCGATGATCGCTATACCGAAAAACTCGCCACGCCTGATGTCTCTATTGCCGATTTGATTGGCGATGTGGATCCAATCAAAGCGGCATCGCTGAGGCTTCCCTATTCTGATGAGCGCGTTATTCATTTTGGCTTGATCCCGCGTTCGCACCGCTGCATTTTTGTCATCAACGAACTTCCTGACTTACAAGCACGCATCCAGGTTGCCCTTTTCAATATTTTGCAAGAAGGTGATATCCAAATACGGGGCTTTAAATTACGGTTGCCATTAGAGATTCAATTCGTATTCACTGCCAATCCGGAGGATTATACGAATCGAGGAAGTATTGTTACACCACTGAAAGATCGGATCGATAGCCAAATCATTACCCACTATCCAAAAACATTGGAAATAGGGAAACGAATTACCCAGCAAGAGGCGCGCATTCGCGAAGAGCAAAACAAAATGGTTTCATCGGCAGAAATCGCCAAAGACATCATCGAGCAAATTGCGGTTGAAGCGCGGAAAAGTGAATACGTGGACGCAAAGAGTGGTGTCTCTGCGCGGCTCACGATCTCTGCTTATGAAAATTTAATTGCAGCTGCGGAACGAAGAAGCATTATCAACAATGAAAAAACCACCTTCCTCCGTGTTTCCGATTTCGTGGGTGTAATTCCTTCGATCACTGGAAAAGTAGAGTTGGTCTATGAAGGGCAACAGGAAGGCGCTGGAATAGTGGCGCAGAATTTATTAGGAAAAGCCATTCGTACCCAGTTTCTCAATTACTTCCCCGATCCGGATAAATTCAGAAAGCAAAAAGAGAAAAGCCCGTACAAAAAGATTACCAACTGGTTTGGCGATGGCAATACAGTCGATCTGCTGCACGACTTGAGCAATGCCGAATACGAAAAAGCATTGCGCGCTGTGCCAGGTCTTTTGGACTTGGTGAATGAATTTCAAAAAGGACAAGAAACAGCCTTGAAATTATTTTTGATGGAATTTGCCTTACATGGCTTAGCCGAATACAGCTTGATCAGCAAACACAACCTCACCGCGGGCCATCAATTTAAAGACTTGCTTAGTAGCATGTTCAGTTTACCGAAGGAAGGTCAAGAAGATGACGATGAAGAAGACCAGTCTTTCGGCAGCAACTAATTTTAAAAGTGAAGAAGTAATTGAGTTGATGCGCCTGGTAAGCGAGGGAGAAGGCCATCAACTGGAATTTAAGCGTAAAGCCACTCACCCAGAAAAAATTGTCCGCGAAATGGTCGCCTTTGCCAACACCGAAGGCGGGACCATATTGATTGGCGTGGATGATAATGGCGCGCTGGCAGGAGTAAAGTATCCGGACGAAGAATTGCTTTCGATGCAAGAAGCCATACAAAAGCACTTGCGCCAACCTATCGTTTATCAAGACTCTTTAATTCCGCTCGCAGAAAACCGTTTTATTCTCCGCCTTGATATCCAGCCCAACCAAAAGCGGCCTATCCTGTTTTGGATTGATGCAAAACACCCCGAAAGCTATGTACGGGTGAACGACATGAGCATAAAAGCCAGTGCCGAGATGCTAGAAATCATCCGGAGGAAAAGGCAAAAAAAAGATATCCGGTTTTATTTTGCCGAGCATGAATTGGCACTGATGAAATATTTAGATCAATTTCCATCCATCACCTTGGCGGAGTTTCAAAAGCTGACCGGGCTCAATCAGTATGCCGCATCACGAAAATTGATTCTTCTCGTGCTGGCCAATGTATTAAAGATTACCGCCACTGAAAAGGGTGATTTGTATTCGCGGATGTGATTCCAAAAGGCTTTTTTTGGAGAAAGGATTTTAATAAAGGCCGGAGAAGCTTAGTGCGAAAAGAATGAAGTGGCAAAGTAGATCCGAGGTGTTATGGTATTTTGAACAACTTTTGATCTTGAGAAAGTGTGAGAACCTCATATTCGTTTACATCTATATTGGCCGGAATTTTATCTCTTAAGATTGGTACGATAAACTGTGCGTTTAAACTATTTGCTTCTTGCACAATTGTATTGATCTGGTTGTCATGAATATTTTCAAGTTGATCGTGCATAATAAAATGTAGATGCTCTATTTCTAAAGCATCTGCAAATTGAATGTACGCGAAATCAAATGCAGCAATTTGCCCTTTCTTTTTACCAGTACTCGGATTTCCTTCTACGTTCGTCACTATAAGATTATAGCCCTTATCACTAATCTGGGAACTCAGCAGATAGTATTCTCCATAAAGCCGATTTGACATCTCCGAAAAAAACTTATTGAATTCTCGTATTCTACTTTGAATTAATTCATCCTTGGAGGAAATTCCCTGATTTATGGAATCTAGTTCTGTATCAATTCTCTTTAATTTCTGATTGGATGACTCCCAAAGTCGTTTTTGCTCATCAAGGTTTCCTTTTCTTTCAAATTGCCTATTAAGCTCTGTGACTATCCGTTCCAAATCTTCTGTAACTCCGGATTTTTGGAGTTTTTCAGAAAGTTCATCTTCTTTAGTTCGGAGAATCAGAATTTCATTTCTCAATTTTCTAGTTAACTGTTCTAATTCAGGGAGCTCTTTAGTAATGTATTCAAGCTTTTCTGCTATCAATTCATTGTGAAAGCGAACAGTCTCTTCAAATGATGCTTGAATTTCGGGGATAAGAGATTTGGCCTTATTGTATAGAGATGCGACATGAGAAACGTCCAATTTTGTGACTTCCTTTTCTAACTCATCCTTACTTTCATTGATTAAGCTCTTCCTCATCTCAAGTCTACTCAACTCGCTTGATGCTCTATTTAAGCTTAACTTTACATTATTTAAATCATCAACATCAGAACTATAGTTCTCATTAATACTGAAAGTTCTTTTCTCCTTTTCTAATTCTTCAATTTTATCATTAAGAAAGGAGAGTTGTTGTACGATTAGAGATAATTCACCCTCTTTTTTAAGTCTTCTTTGAAATTGTTCTTCTCTTTTTTTCTCATCAGACAGTCTCTGTTTTTCAGCCAGTTCATCCGTACCTATTCCGAGCCAAAACAAAAACAACGCCTCATACACTTCGTTGGGGGCAAAGGAATTGAGAACCCGGACAATGTTGCCCATTTTATTCTTTTCATCCCGAATGTTCTTTGAGATAATTTGTCTAAACCTAGGCTCCCTTACCTGAGTGTTAAAGATAACTTCCTTCAATCTGTGCTCAAAATCCTTATCGTTAATGATGTTTTCACCATCAACTTCTTGTATCTTTCTTTTCCTAGGCAGAAAATTCCTTCTTATCAAGACTTTTTTTGTTGGATTGCTAATGTCATCAACCAAAGTGATAGAAATAATGACTTCATTGTCTTTAAGGAAATTCTCAACAGTTGTATTGGGTTGTTTCTTAAATTCTGTGTCTTGATATATGTTTTTACCGTCTGCACCAAAACAATAGTCGACCAGTCTTAGAACAGTTGTTTTTCCAACGTTATTTCCGGTTGTCTGTTGATTCTGATTTTCAGGTGTTTCGTCAACAATAAAGTTTATACCCTTACGAAAGGTTATATCTCTGATGATTTCACTTCTCTTTTCTATTTTTAGGTTTTCTAGAAACATTTTTGAAGCTTCCCGTTTTTGCCTTTTTTAATAATACCCAAAAGGAACAACCAGTCTAGTACCAGAGTATATAAATTCATGGTTAAACTTTGATTCTTGTTTGCAACAATATATAAATCAAAGAAATCAATCTCTTCCTTCTCATACTTGTCAAGAT